>NZ_LT629786.1:6530919-6841916 GCF_900105675.1 Pseudomonas synxantha
GTCAAGTCCACAGACTCAAGATCGATACGGCTGTCGTCGCCTGCGAACGCATCCGGCTTGGCCGCGACGGCGCGCTGGGTGCGGTTTTGCTTGGCCTTGGTCTTTGCCCGCTGGGCGCGTTTTTGCTGCTTGTTCGGCGAGGCCATGGGCTCAACGTCCTTGGGTTCTGGATCTGGGTGGGGTATTGAAGCGCAGGTTGAGGTAAATCCCAAGGAAATCCGGGCGGGTTTGGTCGTTCGTCGCGCTCGACCGTCAGGCCATAGATCAATAGGCTACGCCTTTGTCATCTGCCAGAGCGTCCTCATGACCCGCGATGCCCTTGAGCATAACCAGATCCCTCTCTATTTTGTCGCCATCCTGCTGGCCGCTGCCTGTGGTGTATACACGCCGCTACTGGCTCACGGTTTGAGCGTATTGATCACGCCCGCCATCGCGGTATTGATGTACGCGATGTTCCTGCAAATTCCCTTCCTCGATCTGCGCCAGGGTTTGGGCAATATCCGCTTTGTCTCGGCGTTGTTATTGGCCAACTTTGTTCTGGTGCCATTGCTGGTGTGGGCGCTGACCCGTGGCCTGCTGGGGCATCCCGCGTTGTTGGTGGGGGCATTACTGGTGTTGTTGACGCCCTGTATTGATTACGTGGTGGTGTTCACCCACATCGGCAAGGGTGACTCGCGGTCGATGCTGGCGGCCACGCCGTTGTTGTTGCTGTTGCAGTTGGCACTGCTGCCGGTGTACTTGGGTTTTATGCTGGGCGCACACTCGGGTGTGGTGGTTGAGATCGGCCCGTTTATCGAGGCATTCCTGTTGTTGATCGTGGTGCCGATGCTGCTGGCTGTGCTGACGGCCTACCTGGCGCGACGATCAACGCTTGTCGACAAATGGAGCAGTGCGTGGGCGTGGTTGCCGGTGCCGGCGATGGCCCTGGTGCTGTTCGTGGTGATCGGGTCGCAAATCACATCGGTGATGCGCGACATCGACCTGTTGCTGCCAGTGCTTGCGATCTACCTGGGCTTCGTCCTGCTGGCGCCGTTGATGGGGATCCTGGCTGCGCGACTGTTTGCGCTGCCTGCGCCAAGTGCACGGGCGGTGACGTTCAGTGCGTCAACGCGCAACTCGCTGGTGGTATTGCCGTTGGCGCTGGCGTTGCCGGAGGACGTGCGCGGGTTGGCTGCCGCGGCGGTGATCCTGCAAACCCTGGTCGAGTTGGTGGCCGAGTTGGTCTATGTTCGCCTGATCCCGGCAGTGGTGTGGCCCGCAAGTCGGTAAAAACGTGAATGTTCAGGTTCGTTCAGGCGCTATTCAGGGCTGCGGTCGGCACCATACGCCAGCGCTTCCCACCTGACAGGTCACCCGATGGATCATCGCAACCGTATTCGCCTGGAGTCCCTGGGCCTCTTTCTGATTGCCCTGTTGTTGTTCACGTTGGGAATCTGGGATCAGCAGCCCCAGGGCTTTGATGGGCGCTGGGCGTTGTTTATGCAGGAAATGTTTCGCCACGGCGCAAGCTTTTTTCCCACCACCTACGGTCAGCCTTACGCGGACTACCCAGGCACTGCGACTTTCTTCAGTTTTGTATTCGCCCGCTGGTTTGATGCACCGAATCATTTGGCGAATGTATTGCCCACCGCGCTTGCGTCGGCCGGTGTGATCGCGCTGGTGTACCGCTTGCTGGCGCCGTCCAGTCGCCCATGGGCGTGTTTGACAGTGCTGCTGACGCTGCTCACCACCCAGTTGCTCGAAAAATCGCGCTCGGTCTGCCTCGACCAGATGACCGCGCTACTGTGTGTCGGCAGTTTCTATCTGCTGCACAGTGGCGAGCGCCTGGGGTCGCGGCTGCGGCAACTGGCGGTGTTCCCGTTGTTCGTCCTGGCCTTTGCAATCCGTGGCCCCCTGGGGTTGATTGAGGTCTGTGGGGTGGTGTGCGTGTATTGGGCGCTGGGCAGGCCGGGCGAACGCGTCCGGCAAGTCCTGATCCACGGCGTTATCGGCCTGGTGCTGCTAGCAGTGTGCTGGTGGCTGCTGATGAAGCTTGCGCGATTGAGCGGCGGGGACGCCTTTGCCGATGAAGTGTTCAAGATGCAAGTCGGCGGGCGCCTGGATGAGTCCGGTGAGCCGTTCTATTTCTATTTCCAGCTGAGTTTGTACCGTTACTTCCCGGTGGTGCCGCTGGCGTTGGCCACCCTGGTCGCGCTCCGCCATCGCTGGCCGGAGCGCTGGGTCGACGGGCAGCTGCAAGTGCTGGTGCGCCTCGGGGCGTGTGGCTTGATGATTCTGCTCGGGTTGTCGGTGCCGCACTTCAAGCGCGCTTATTACATCTTGCCGATGGTGCCGATGTTTGCGGCTGTTGCGGCCTATGGGCTGCTCCAGGCGCAAGGTTGGCTGTTGGGCGTGCGCCGTTGTTACGAAGGGCTTGTCGCAGCGTTACCGGCGTTGTGCGTGGTTGTGTTGTTTGTGTGTCGGAACGCCTGGCACAAGCAGGGCTATTGGCCGGATATTTCCCTGCCGCTGATGATTGGTGCGTTGGTGGTGTTGCAACTCGCGGCGTTGATTGCCTGGCGCCGGCCGTTGCGTTTGGTATGGCTCAGCGTGATCGCACTGGCGGCGCAATGGTTGTTGTTGGTCGCGGTGATAGAACCGGCCAAGGACCTGCAATTCGACACCCGACGGTTTGTCAGCCAGGTGGAGGCACTGCGTGAGTCGCAGCCTGGCCCTTTGGTGTTTGTCGACCTGGCCCGGGACACCTGGGCGGTGCGCTACATGATGAACCTGGATCACGATGAGCAGCCACTGTTTGTCGGGCGTCACCAGCTTGAGAAACTGAGTGAGCTGCCCCGGCCATCCTGGGTGATTGTGCCGCGCAAGGAGACTGCGCTGTTGAAGGGCTCGCCGGTGGAGCAATTGGCGCCAAGCTTTGCGGGGCGGTTGAATGACAATCCGTTGATGGTGTTTTTGCTGAAGTGAGGGGGCAACTTGGCGGGCCTCCTCATGGATAAGGTTTATCCAGCTGCTCAGGGATAAAGCCTTCTTCGCGCAGGGATTTGATAACCCCTCTGATCAAATAATTATTTGAGAACCCGATTGTGTACTGCCGAGCACCTGGACTGATGGGAAGCAGCATCCCTTGGTCGACCATTTTTTTTATTTGATAGGTTCTTTGGGCGGCGGACAGTGTCGGTAGAGCGTCAGCGATATCGCCCGACTTGACCACCTTCAGTTGGATCGCTGTGCTCAGAATTTTCTCTTCAAGAGGCGTTATCCATGCGCGGTCTTTCGCCAATGCAATGGTGGGGGCAAGAATGTGCCTGGTCAGGTAGCCGTAGTCCGTCAGCCTGCTGACTTTCTCTAATTCATCTCTAATGCCTGCCAGCACATACGTACACCAAGCCTCAAGGCCTTCCTTGGTGCCTGTGTCAGCGGTGGAAAGCATCGAGTAATACTTTTCGCGGTCGATACAGAAGACTGCCGTCGGATTCAGGACTCGGCCGCCAGCGCTGACGTTGAAGCCGTACTTCATCAACATTGCGTACGTCAGAAGGCGCACGACGCGGCCATTGCCGTTGCCAAATGGGTGGATCCAGCCAAACCGGTGGTGGGCCAGCGCGACTTTCATCAGATCGTACTTGGGGGCATCCTGCTTATTCACAAAGGCGACGAGTTCTTGCATGTAGCCTGGCACCATCACCGCCTCGGGCGGGAGGTGATCGGACTGGGCAATGCTGACCCCGGACTCGCGGTAAGCACCTGGCGTACGATCACCTTCGCGTTGCAGTCCCTGGACGGTGATTGAGTGAAGCTCTCGAATCGCAAACTCCGTGAGATCAGCGCCGGTCTGCATGATGCTTTCGACGTAGTCCATGGGCCTTTTCGATATTCGCAATTTCCCGCAACGGATCTGAAGCCTCGGCGGCCCCTTCAACTTTGCTTTCGATGTAGTCGGCCAGTGTCGTGTGGTTGCCCTCGATACGTGCAGAGCCCAGGCTTTCCAGCGTATGAAACAGGGCTTTCAACTGGAAAAAAACAGCAGGCGGTGTATCGCCACCCAGTTGCAGGCGGCGCAGGTGTTCCAGCTCGCTCAGAACATCAACCAGGCCCGAGTCGAACGAGGGGTTCAATAGCTCCAGATCGTGATGAGCAAACTCGGGCATATGGAAAGTATCTCCAATTGATATTTTGATTATCTCGAAAGCAGGCTGATTTGATGCCCGTAGGGAAGGCGTTAGGGGCTGATGAGGCCCTACACCATCTCAAAAAAACAGTTCGGATAAGTGAAAAACATCCCAAATGAAACTAGGTCCGGTTGGCTTTGGTCAGGGTGCCCAAGCTGTATCCGGACGGGAGCAAGCTATTTGCAGCGATACCCCTCAGGCATCGTCACCGTGTAATTGCGCTGCACGCGGTCCTGGAAGTTCAGGTTCTGCAGGCCCTGCTGCACCAGGAAGGCTTCGACTTTGGCCGCCTGGCAATCGTCGTTATAGGACGATACTCGAAGCACGTACACGGCGCGCCTGCTCGCCTCGTCCCGAGCGGTAGCCCGGAAGGTGGTGAGGGTGGTGTAGCCGGTGCGTTCCGATGTGCCTACCGGGCCATAGGAGGTGTTCGGGGTGCTGGTGCAGGTCAGTTGATCGGTCTTTTTCTTGTTCTTCTTGCACTGTGTGGTGGTGCTGTTTGCCACCTGGCCATACTCGGTAGCGGTGTAGCGGTAAGTGACCTGCTTGCTTTCGACGTCAAGGGTGATGGTCATTTTGATCGGTGCATGGTTCTTGGGCAGGGTGGTGTCGGTAAAGACATTGCGAAAGCCCTGGTCCTTCATGGCGCTGACCATGTCGCGCAGGTAGTAGCGGGCATTGAGTGCGTTTTCGTCGCTGCCCCCGACGGACGTCACCAGTACGGTTGCCTGGCGGTCGAAGTGATAGTCCGGATCGGGTGTCGCGTTGATCGCTACGTCCATTTGCGTGGCGCATCCACTGAGTAGTGCAGTCAGCAGTAATAGCGAGCAGAGCAAGAGGCGTGTCATGAAAGAAACCTTACAACTGAGAATTTGGTAAAGGCTGAACGATTGAGTCCAGCGAAAAATAACCCTCAATCGTCCTGCTGCGACATTGTGTCCAGAAGTACTCCGGGCGCATTAAATCGCAGGCAATAAAAAACCCCAAGGAACATATTGTTCCTTGGGGTTTCTCAATATTTTGGTGCCCAGAGACGGAATCGAACCGCCGACACGGGGATTTTCAATCCCCTGCTCTACCGACTGAGCTATCTGGGCAACGGGGCGCATTAAACGGGTTTTTCAGGGGGTCGTCAAGCAAGTTTTCAAAAAATATTTAATTATTACCGTCGCTTACGTGCAGACCCCGGTTTTTGATCAATTATTGAGCAGGCGGCACGTAGCCGTCGGCCTTGGCGTATTCCTCGCCGGAAAAGAACTTGTCCATTTCGCCGGCCAGGTATTTGCGGTCTTCGGCGTTCATCATGTTCAGGCGTTTTTCGTTGATCAGCAGGGTCTGGTGTTTCAACCAGTCACCCCAGGCCTTGGCGGAAACGTTGTCGTATATGTCCTGGCCCTTGGCGCCCGGGTACGGAGGGCGTTCCAGTCCTTCCAGTTCTTCTTTGTACTTGCGGCACATTACGGTGCGGGTCATGACGAAACTCCTGCGTTCAATACGTCGGCCGCGCGCTTGAGCAATGTTTTCACCGGGGCGGCAAGGCCCAGGCGCGGCGGGGTGGCGAGGTTATACCAGAGCCAGTCGGCCTCGGCCACGTGATGGGCGGATTCCTCGACCTGGACCAGCCAGGGTTCGATGGCCAACTGGAAGTGGCTGAAGGTGTGGACCAATCCGGGGAGCTCCTGATGCTTGCCCAGTTGCAGCGCGTGCTGGTTGGCCAGGTGATCGAGGTCTTCCAGGTCGTCCAGTTCCGGCAAGCTCCACAAGCCGCCCCACAAGCCCGTGGAAGGGCGACGGTAGAGCAGAATCGCGCCCTCGCTGTTCGCCAGCATCGGCATCAGCGTGCGCTTTTGCGGGATGGTCTTGCGCGGCTTGGGGATCGGGTAGCGTGTCTCCAGGCCAAGCATATGGGCTTCGCAGCCTTTTTCCAGCGGGCACAGCAGGCAGCTGGGTTTGCTGCGGGTGCAAAGGGTGGCACCCATGTCCATCATCGCCTGGGTGTAGGCGTTGACGCGCTCAAAGGGTGTGAAGCGCTCTGCGGTGGCCCACAGTTGTTTGGCCACCTTGGGCTCGCCCGGGTAGCCCTCCTGCGCGGTAAAGCGTGCCAGCACGCGCTTGACGTTGCCGTCGAGGATCGGCGCGCGCAGGCCCATGCTCAGGCTGGCAATCGCGCCAGCGGTGGACAGGCCGATACCGGGCAGCTCGGTGAGTTTTTCCACGTCGCGGGGAAACTCGCCGCCGTACTCGTTCACCACGATCTTGGCGGTCTTCTGCAGGTTGCGCGCCCGGGTGTAGTAGCCCAGGCCGGTCCACAGGTGCAGCACTTCGTCTTCCGGCGCGGCCGCCAGGGCTTCGACTGTCGGCAGAGACGCCATGAACCGGTCGAAGTAATTGAGCACGGTGCTGACCTGGGTCTGTTGCAGCATGATCTCCGACACCCACACCCGGTAAGGCGTGATGCCCTGCTGCCAGGGCAGGTCATGACGGCCGTGGCGGTCGTACCAATCGAGTACCGCCGCTGAAAACTGCTCGTCTCTCATCGGTTGAACAGACCTTTCAAGGCGTCCTTGATTTTTGGATTGACCTTGTCGAGCTTCTCTTCCAATTTCTCGTTAAGGCGATTGCCGGCAGCCTTGAGGGCGACCTGGCCAAGGCCATCCTTGTCCAGGCGGCAGGCCTTGGCACCCAGTTCCAGTGGGCCGCGGCAGCGTAACGGCACTTCGATACCCTGGAAGTTGGTGCCGACCTGGCAGGCCGGGTCTGGCACCTCGCGCTGGTCGCCTTCGACGATGATGCCGAGGCGGTAGTCCATGCCCAGCACGCGCAAGTCGACATCGCCGTTGCCGTTGACTGTCAGCCCCGGGATGCGCACTTTCAGGTCGGGGTTGCTGGCCACGCCGTTACGGAACGTCAGGTTACCGCGCAGTTCCTGGAACGGAGTGTCTTTGCCTGGCGGCGTGCTGCTCAAGGTCTTGCGGTTGAGCAGGGCGATACCGGTGCAGACCTGTTGCTCGATGTTGGCGTTGAGCAGCACGCCATTATTGATCACGAAGCTGGCGGTACCGTTGAGGCTGTCGATCAATGCCTTCTGGCTGTTGCCACGCCCGGTCAGGTTGCTGTCCAGGGTGACCTGGCCTTTCACTGGCGGGTTTTTCCCCTGGGCTTGCAGGATCTTTTCCACCGGCACTTGCTTGATTTGGGTTTGCAGTGCGAGCAGTGGGAGGTCCTGGCGCACATCGAGCGTGCCGTTGGCCTGGAAGGTGCCGTTGTAGAGCCCGCCACTCAGGCTGTCGAGCTTGAGCTGACCGTCGATACCCGAAGCTTTCAGCGCTGCGTTCTGGATCGGCAACTGGCTCAGGGTGAGTTGGCCGAACGCCAGGTCGGCGTTGATATCCAGGCTGCGCAGGCGGGTCAGTGGCAGCAGTTTGTCCGTGCTCCAGGCGCCTTTGGTCGGTGCGTCCGGCAATGGCGTGCTGCCCCCGGCTGCCATGGCGCCGGCTTCGCTGCTTTGCACTTCGGCCTGGCGTGCGGCGGTTGCGCCTTTGGCCGCTTCGGATTTGGCCGGCAGGTAATTGTCGGCGTTGAAGGTATCGGCCTTGAGCTGTACACGCAGGGACTGCTGGGCGAAATCGTCCACAGCGACGCGGCCAGTGAAAGTGCTTTCGTCAAGTTTCAGGTTCAGGTTTTCCAGGGCCACGCTGGTGGGCGTGCCCTTCAGACGGCTGACCAGCTCGACCTTGCTCAGGCTGCCTGGAGCCATGGCCGGCAGCGGGTGGCCAATGCTGTCGAGAAACTTGGCCAGGTCAAACTGGGCCACAGACAGGGCGCCGCTGATTTGCGGGGTCTTGTCCAGGTCGTTGGCCTTGAGCTCGCCCAAGGCGCGCAACTGGTTGGCCGAGAGTTTCAGGTTGGTCCATTCGGCGACGTTGGCCGCCAGGTCCACCAGCAGTTGGCCCTGGGTGGAGAAGCTCACGGTCTTGCCTTGCAACGGTTCGCCAGTGGCTTCGCCGCTAAAGCGCATGTCTTCGAACTGGTAGCGCTTGAGGGCACGCTGAATGCGCAAGTTGCCGTTCAGCTCGGTCTTGACGCGCATCAGCGGCTGGTTGCTGCCCAGGAACGCGGTGAGTTTCAGTGGAATGCTGGCGCCTTCGTGGATCGCACCGGCACTGAGCTGGATGCTTTCGGCACTGAATTGCTTGCCGGTCTGTTCATCGTTATATTCGACGCGGGCGTTGTTGATGGTCAGGCTGTCGATATCCAGGCGGATCGGTTGTGGCGGTTTCTCCGGCTTGGTTTCAGCCACCGGTTCCACTGGCGCAGGGACGGCTGCGGGGGCTTCGGCAGTCGCATCGGGTACGTTCTTGCCGATGTCTTCCCAGTTGCCATGGCCTTGCTTGTCGCGGTTCAGGCGCAGGTTCAGGCCCTCGACACGCACATCGCTCATTTGTACTTCGCGGCGCAGCAGCGGCAGCACGCGCACCGACAGGCCAAGCATCTGCAAATCGGCGAATGGTTGAGTCGGTGCGGTCAGGGTCGCGACGCTGGCCTCGTGCAATTCCAGGCCCAGCCAGGGGAACAGGCTCCAGCCGATATCGCCATTGAGCGTCAGCTCGATGTGGGCCTTGTCGCGGGCTATCTGGCGAATTTCTTCTTTGTAGTCGTTGGGATCGAAGAGGTGGGTCAGGGCAAAGCCGAGCGCCACAATGATCAGCAACAGCCCGAGAAGTACCAGACCCAGGATTTTGCCGAACGCTTTCATGGGCGAGTCCTTGTATGTCGATTTCAAAATTTAGCCGCAGAGTATAACGCCCGACGGCCTGCGTCAGTTCACGGATCGTTACATTGTATCCAGTGACGCGGAAATAGGATTTTGACGTCAGAAAAATGCAGATAATCCAAAAAGGTAGTGGCAGTTTGATTTTTCTGTCATCCACTGGTGCTAATCTCTGCACGTTCGTCCGCCTTCTGCGACTTAACGTCGCGCCTAAAAGGGAGCTTCACTCAACAAAACGGCCACGCTTTGCGTGCAAGGCCGAGGGAGAGAGCGCCTGACGGACGCATATTAATAACTGGGGGAAACACCAATGAGCACTAGCACTGTGGCCGGCGCCGTCGCCGCACAGCCCGCGTTCCTGTCCAAGGAACGCATCATCGCCAAGCCGGGGTTCAACCGCTGGCTGGTTCCACCGGCCGCCCTGGCCATCCACTTGTGTATCGGCATGGCCTACGGCTTCTCGGTATTCTGGCTGCCATTGTCCAAGGCGCTGGGGATCACCGCACCGGTGGCCTGCGCGCCGCACATGAGCTTCATCGCCCAAGTCTTCTCGTCTCAATGCGACTGGCCCATCTCCATGCTGGGCTGGATCTACACCCTGTTCTTCATCTTCCTGGGCTGCTCGGCAGCGATCTGGGGCGGTTGGCTGGAACATGCCGGGCCGCGCAAGGCCGGGGTTGTCTCGGCACTGTGCTGGTGCGGTGGCTTGCTGATTTCTGCGCTGGGTATCTATACCCACCAGATCTGGCTGATGTGGATCGGCTCCGGGGTCATTGGTGGTATCGGCCTGGGCCTGGGCTATATCTCGCCCGTATCGACCCTGATCAAGTGGTTCCCGGACAAGCGCGGCATGGCGACCGGCATGGCGATCATGGGCTTCGGCGGTGGCGCGATGGTGGGCGCACCCCTGGCCGCAGCGCTGATGGGCCACTTCTCTTCGCCGACCAGCGTGGGCGTATGGCAGAGCTTCGTGGTCATGGCGGCGATTTACTTCGTGTTCATGATCGGTGGCGCATTGCTGTACCGCGTGCCGCCGACCGGCTGGAAGCCTGAGGGCTGGACCGCGCCGGCGAAAAAAGCCAGTAACGCGATGATCACTCATCGCCACGTGCATGTGAATGTCGCGTGGAAAACCCCGCAATTCCGCCTGGTATGGCTGGTGTTGTGCCTGAACGTATCGGCCGGTATCGGCATCCTCGGCATGGCCTCGCCACTGTTGCAGGAAGTGTTCGGCGGCAAGCTGCTGGGTGTTGACGTGCCATTTGGCCAGTTGGATGCTGGTCAGCTTGCCTCCATTGCGGCCATTGCTGCTGGCTTTACTGGCCTGCTGAGCCTGTTCAACATCGGGGGCCGGTTCTTCTGGGCGTCGTTCTCCGATTATCTGGGGCGTAAAAACACCTACTTCGTGTTCTTTGCACTGGGCTTTGCCCTGTACGCGCTGATCCCGAACCTGGGGCACCTGGGTAACGTCGCGCTGTTCGTGGCCGCGTTCTGCATCGTGCTGTCGATGTACGGCGGTGGTTTTGCCACCGTCCCGGCTTACCTGGCTGACCTGTTCGGTACCCAGATGGTGGGTGCCATCCACGGTCGCCTGCTGACCGCTTGGGCGGCTGCGGGCGTGTTGGGGCCGGTACTGGTGAACTACCTGCGTGAATACCAGCTGAGCATCGGCGTTGAACGCGCTGCGGCTTACGACATCACCTTGTATATCCTCGCCGGCCTGCTGGTGCTGGGCTTTATCTGCAACATGCTGGTGCGCCCGGTGGCCGACAAGTACTTCATGACCGATGCGGAACTGGCCGCCGAACAGGCGCTGGGGCATGACAAAGGTGCCGATGCGACCACCGTGCTGGAGTGGAAAGCGTCCGCCGGCAGCAAGCCGTTGGCGGTTGCCGCCTGGCTGGTGGTAGGTATTCCGTTGGCGTGGGGTGTGTGGGTGACCCTGCAGAAGACCGCGGTACTGTTCCACTAACACTGCAAAACCCTTGTGGGAGGGGGCTTGCTCCCGATGGCGGCGCATCAGTCAGTGCATTGTTGACTGATCTACCGCTATCGGGAGCAAGCCCCCTCCCACATTGGTTATGCATGTATGCACATGTCTATCCCCGACACTCCATCAGTCTTATCCCCTCCGATGTTTCTGTTTAGCGCCCGCGCCCCTATAATGGCTGCCTTTTTCGCCCAATGATTTTGCGGAGCTGGTGATGGCCGAACGTAAGGCGTCTGTCGAGCGCGACACTCTGGAAACCCAGATCAAAGCCTCGATCAACCTGGATGGCACCGGAAAGGCCCGATTTGATATCGGTGTACCTTTTCTTGAGCACATGCTGGACCAGATCGCCCGTCATGGGCTGATCGACCTGGATATCGTCGGCAAGGGCGACCTGCACATCGACGACCACCACATGGTGGAAGACGTGGGCATCACCCTCGGCCAGGCCTTTGCCAAGGCCATCGGCGACAAGAAAGGCATCCGTCGCTACGGCCATGCCTATGTCCCGTTGGACGAAGCGCTGTCGCGTGTGGTCATCGACTTCTCCGGCCGTCCAGGCCTGCAGATGCACGTGCCCTACACCCGCGCCAACGTGGGCCGCGGCTTTGACGTCGACCTGTTCCAGGAATTCTTCCAGGGCTTCGTCAACCATGCACTGGTCAGCCTGCACATCGACAACCTGCGCGGCACCAACACCCACCACCAGATCGAAACCGTGTTCAAGGCTTTCGGCCGCGCGTTGCGCATGGCTGTGGAAGTCGATGAGCGCATGGGCGGGCAAATGCCGTCGACCAAGGGCGTCCTGTAATGCAGACGGTCGCGGTTATCGATTACGGCATGGGTAACCTGCACTCGGTGGCCAAGGCCCTCGAGCACGTAGGGGCCGGCAAGGTGCTGATCACCAGCGATGCCAATGTGATTCGCGAAGCCGACCGCGTGGTGTTCCCCGGTGTTGGCGCGATTCGCGATTGCATGGCCGAGATCCGCCGCCTGGGCTTTGACAGCCTGGTACGCGAGGTCAGCCAGGATCGCCCCTTCCTCGGTATCTGCGTGGGCATGCAAGCCTTGCTCGACAGCAGCGAAGAGAACGACGGCGTCGACTGCATCGGCCTGTTTCCGGGCCAGGTGAAGTTCTTCGGCAAAGGCCTGCATGAAGACGGCGAACATTTGAAAGTCCCGCACATGGGCTGGAACGAAGTGCGCCGCACCGTCGACCACCCGCTGTGGCATGAGATCCCGGACATGGCGCGCTTCTACTTCGTGCACAGCTATTACATCGCCGCCGGTGACCCGCGCCAGGTGGTGGGGGGTGGACACTACGGCGTTGATTTCGCCGCAGCCCTGGCCGACGGTTCGCGCTTTGCCGTGCAATTCCACCCGGAGAAGAGCCATACCCATGGCCTGCAATTGCTGCAGAACTTCGCCGCGTGGGACGGTCGCTGGTAAATGGCCAAGAAACCGAAACCGCCGATCTTGAACCTCACGCCCGAACAGGAGCGTGAGGCCACCGACAAGATCAAGCGGTTCATGGAGGACCGCTTCGAGCTCAAGCTGGGTTCGTTCGAGGTCGCCGAAATTCTTGAGTTGTTCACCACCGAAGTGGCACCGCATTATTACAACAGGGCGATTTTCGATACGCAGACGCTCCTCAAAGAAAGGTTCGAAAGCATCGAAAGCGACTTGTGGTCGCTTGAGAAACCCTGATTTCCCAAGCATTGCTGAATATCGAATAAGGTTTGCCAGATGCTGATTATCCCCGCTATCGATCTCAAGGACGGCGCATGTGTACGTCTGCGCCAGGGCCGCATGGAAGATTCCACGGTGTTCTCCGATGACCCGGTGAGCATGGCCGCCAAATGGGTGGAAGGGGGCTGCCGTCGCCTGCACCTGGTGGACTTGAACGGTGCCTTCGAAGGCCAGCCGGTCAATGGCGAGGTGGTCACCGCGATCGCCAAGCGCTACCCGAACCTGCCAATCCAGATCGGCGGCGGTATCCGTTCCCTGGAGACCATCGAGCACTACGTGAAAGCCGGCGTGAGCTACGTGATCATCGGCACCAAGGCGGTGAAAGACCCAGCCTTCGTCGCCCAAGCCTGCCGTGCATTCCCGGGCAAGGTTATCGTCGGCCTGGATGCTAAAGACGGTTTCGTCGCCACCGACGGTTGGGCAGAAATCAGCACCGTGCAGGTGATCGACCTGGCCAAGCAGTTCGAAGCCGACGGCGTGTCCGCCATCGTTTATACCGATATCGCCAAAGACGGCATGATGCAGGGTTGCAACGTGCCGTTCACCGCTGCCCTGGCGGCGGCGACGAAAATCCCGGTGATCGCCTCCGGCGGCATTCACAACCTGGGCGACATCAAGTCGCTGCTGGACGCCAAGGCCCCCGGCATTATCGGCGCCATCACTGGCCGTGCGATTTACGAAGGCACCCTGGACGTCGCCGAAGCTCAGGCTTACTGCGACGCCTACAACGGCTGAGGACTGACCATGGCGCTGGCCAAACGCATCATCCCTTGCCTGGACGTCGACAACGGTCGCGTGGTCAAGGGCGTCAAGTTCGAGAACATCCGCGATGCCGGCGACCCGGTGGAAATCGCCCGTCGCTACGATGAGCAAGGTGCCGACGAAATTACCTTTCTCGACATTACCGCCAGCGTCGACGGTCGTGATACCACCTTGCATACCGTCGAGCGCATGGCCAGCCAGGTGTTTATCCCGCTGACCGTGGGCGGTGGCGTGCGCACCGTGCAAGACATCCGCAACCTGCTCAATGCTGGCGCGGACAAGGTCTCGATTAACACCGCCGCCGTGTTCAACCCCGAGTTCGTCGGCGAAGCCGCGCAGCATTTCGGCTCGCAATGCATCGTCGTCGCCATCGATGCCAAGAAAGTTTCCGGCCCGGGCGAAACTCCGCGCTGGGAGATCTTCACCCACGGCGGGCGCAAGCCTACCGGGCTGGACGCAGTGGAGTGGGCGATGAAGATGGAAGGCCTGGGCGCTGGTGAAATCCTGCTGACCAGCATGGACCAGGACGGCATGAAAAATGGCTTCGACCTAGGCGTCACCCGCGCCATCAGCGATGCCCTGGGCATCCCGGTAATCGCCTCCGGCGGTGTCGGCAACCTACAGCACCTGGCCGATGGCGTGATCGAAGGGCATGCCAGCGCGGTACTGGCGGCGAGTATCTTCCACTTCGGCGAATACACCGTCCCCGAGGCAAAGGCCTACATGGCCGCGCGCGGTATCGTCGTCCGCTAAACGCTGCTGGACACCATGGCAGGCTCGCGGCACTCTCTGCGCTTGCCATGGATCCCGGTAGCCTTCATGTTCAAACACCTGCTGCTCGCCCTCGCCAGTTCCTCCATGCTCATGGTGGCTACGGCACACGCCGATGAATCGTCTGACACTTCCCTGGTGCTGCTGACGGAAAATTTCCCGCCCTACAACATGGCGAAAAACGGCAAGAACTTCGCCAAGGACGAGAACATCGAAGGCATCGGCGTGGACATCGTGCGCGAGACCTTCAAGCGCGCCGGCATTTCCTACAACCTCACCCTGCGTTTTCCTTGGGAGCGAATCTACAAGCTCGCCCTGGAAAAGCCCGGCTACGGTGTATTTGTCATGGCGCGGCTGCCGGACCGTGAAGCCTTGTTCAAATGGGTCGGCCCCATCGGCCCGGATGATTGGGTGTTACTGGCCAAGGCCGACAGCAAGATCCAGCTCAACGACCTTGAGCACGCCCGTGCCTACAAGATCGGCGCCTATAAGGGTGATGCCATTGCCGACACGCTCGATAAGCAGGGTCTCAAACCTATCGTCGTGTTGCGTGATCAAGACAATGCGCAAAAGCTCATGGACGGCCAGATCGATCTTTGGGCGACCGGCGATCCCGCAGGCCGTTACCTGGCGCGTCAGGTTGGTGTGACAGGGCTCAAGACCGTGCTGCGGTTCAACAGCGCGCAGCTCTATCTTGCGTTGAACAAGGACGTGCCTGATGAGGTGGTCGCCAAGCTCCAGGCGGCGCTGGATGAATTACGCAAGAGCGGTCGTGTAGACGAAATCATGGCGCGTTACCTCTAAAGCTGGCAGTTCCCTTGCAGCGCAGGGGAATCAGCAGAATAAACGCGGTCAAAAATGTGGGAGGGGGCTTGCTCCCGATGGCGGAGTGTCAGTCAATACATTCGGGGCTGGCCCACCGCATCGGGAGCAAGTCGAATCGTCGCACCGCCCCTCCCACATTGGATCTTCGCAACCTTCATTTAGCGGTAAATGCCGTTTTTGCCGTGCCCGGCCATAGCCCGATTACTGCGCACACTGATCATCAACTTGATATCGATCCACTCCACGCCCTGGGCCTTGAGCTTGGGCAGTTCGCGCTCCAGCACCGCCAGGGTCTGTGGGTAAGGGTGCCCGATCATCACCGCCGACCCCTGCTTATGCGCCAGCTTGATTGCGGTTTGCAGTTGGGTGGTAATCGCCGCCTCGGTGCGTTCGTCATCGAGGAATACATCCCGCGAAACATGGGCCAGGCCGATCTTCTGCGCCTCGGCGGCGGCGACGGTTTGCGCGCTGGTACGGCTGTCTACGAAGAACTTGTGACGTCGCTGCAGCTCAGCCATCAACCATGCCATCGCCTGCGGCTGCGCGGTCATGCGGCTGCCCATATGGTTGTTGATGCCGGCTGTATAGGGCACGGCCTGGAACGCGGCGTCCAGGCGCTTGCCGAGTTCTTCCACCGGCAGTTCGGGGTGCCAGGCGAAGGGCCCGGTGGCCGGGTCCATGGGCATGTGCAGGATCACGATCTTGCCGGCCTTGTGGGCCTC
This sequence comes from Pseudomonas synxantha, assembly GCF_900105675.1. NCBI lineage: Bacteria > Pseudomonadati > Pseudomonadota > Gammaproteobacteria > Pseudomonadales > Pseudomonadaceae > Pseudomonas > Pseudomonas synxantha. The sequence continues at coordinate 6,546,679 of NZ_LT629786.1, forward strand.
GCGGGCGAATTCGGCGGCGTGGGGCGTGTCGGGCATGATCGCGGTGGTTACCGGCCCAGGCAGGGCCAGCACACGACGATCCCGGGTCAGGTTTTGCCCGAGGTCGTCGATGATGAGGGTCAGGTAGGCTTCGTGTGGCTCGCTGGCCGAGGTCGCTTGAGCGACCCCGGCCAGGCTGCACAGCACAGCGATGATCAGGAAAAAACGCATGATCAACGGCTGCGGGTGATGCTCAGGCCCTTGAGCAGGCTCAGCGCCTGGGCCAACTGATAGTCATCGTCCTGCGGCATCGGCTTGGCTTTGGCGCCGCTGCCGGTCGGCTGGTCGGCGCCGCCGTTGCCATTGCCCAGGTGACCTTGCAGGTCGGCCTCTTTGTAGTACTCGCTGTCGATCTCGTTGGTGATCTTGGCCTTGCGCACTTCGATGTCCGGCACGATGCCCTGGGCCTGGATCGAGCGGCCGTTCGGCGTGTAGTACAGCGCCGTGGTGATCTTCAGCGCCCGCTCGTTGTTCAGCGGCAACACGGTTTGCACCGAGCCCTTGCCGAAGGTGGTGGTGCCCATCAGGACGCCGCGCTTCTGATCCTGCAAGGCGCCGGCGACGATTTCCGAGGCCGATGCGCTGCCGCCGTTGATCAGTACCGCCAGCGGCACGTTCTCGCTCAGGTCGTTGCCGGTGGCCGAGAAGCGCAGTTCGGAGTTGGCGATACGACCCTTGGTGTAGACAATCAGGCCCTTGGTAATGAAGTGGTCGACCACTTCCACCGCCGATTGCAACACGCCGCCTGGGTTGTTACGCAGGTCGAGCACGATGCCGTTGAGTTTCTTGCCGTTGTCCTTGCGCAGCTTGGCCAGGGCCTTGGCCACTTCATCGCCGGTCTTGACCTGGAACTGGGTGATGCGGATATAGCCGTAGCCAGACTCCAGCAATTGGCTCTTGACGCTCTTGACCGTGATGGTCGCACGGGCCAGGGTCACGTCAAACGGGTTGCCGCCGTCTCGTACCAGGGTCAGGGTGATTTTCTGGCCGAGCTTGCCGCGCATCTTGTCGACGGCCTCGGTCATGCTCTGGCCGCGGGTCGGCTGGCCGTTGATCTTCACGATCAGGTCGCCGGCCTGGATGCCGGCCTTGGACGCCGGAGTGTCGTCGATGGGCGAGACCACTTTGATCTGGCCGTCCTCGGAGCCCACTTCGATGCCCAGGCCGCCGAACTCACCGCTGGTGCTTTCCTGCAGTTCGGCAAAATCTTCCGGGCCCAGGTAGGCAGAGTGCGGGTCGAGGTTGCTGAGCATGCCCTTGATGGCATTTTCCAGCAGGGTCTTGTCGTCTACGGGTTCGACATAAGCTGCCTTGATCCGGTCCATGACCTCGGCAAAGGTGCGCAACTCGTCCAGCGGCAACGGTGCCTTGGTAGTCGCGGCCATGGCGGCGGGCGCAGCCGGTGCGGCCTGGTCGGCAAAAGCCAGAGGCGCGCCGATCACCAGGGCGATCGTCAGTGCCAACGAAGTGAGGCGGGACAAATGCAGCATGTCGAACGAACTCCTAATGTAGATGCGACCCTATCCTTGGGATCTGCACCATTGTGCAGGATCGCTCGGGCGACCCTGCTGACGAATAGCGAAGTACAGCGCCGGGGTGTCCTGGCCGCCACTGGTACCGACAGTGGAGATGGATTCACCGGCTTTTACAACATCACCTGCCGACTTGAGTAATGTCTGATTGTGGCCGTAAAGGCTCAAATAGCCATTGCCGTGGTCGAGAATCACCAGCAAGCCGGCGCCCCGCAGCCAATCGGCAAACACCACGCGCCCACCGTGGACGGCATGGACCTGGCTGCCGGCGGAGGCGCTGATCATCACCCCATCCCACTTGGCGCGGGTGTCATCGCCACGGGTTTCACCGAAGCGTGCCAGTAGTCGACCATCAACTGGCCATGGAAGTTTGCCCCGGGCTGATGCAAAAGGGCCGCCGAAGGACTCGCCGCTGCTGGACACCAGCGGGCCAGGGGCTGCGCGTGCCGGTTTGCGCGGTGCTGGCGCGTCGCTGCTGGCGGCCAGTTCGGCCTCACGCTGGCGCTTTTTTTCCGCTTCCTGCTGGGCGATCAGCGCTTTTTGCCGCGCCTCTTCGGCCTCGCGTGCCTGGCGGGCCAGGGTTTCTTCGATGGTCTTGAGCACTTTGGCCAGGTCGGCCTGGTCCTGCTCGCGGGCCTGGAGCTTGGCGTCGCGGGCTTTCACGTCGTTGTTGAGCTTGGCCAGCGCTTGCTGGCGTTCCTTGCGTACCTTGTCCAACTGGTCGCGCTGGGTATCCAGGGCGCTTTTCTGGTCGAGCAGTTGTGACTGCTGGTCGGCAATTTCCTGTTCGACATTGGCCAACTGGCGCAGGGTTTCGTTAAAACCCTTCAATTGCGCCAGGCGCGCCTGGCTCAGGTAATCGTAATACGTGAGGGTGCGGGCGAATTTTTCCGGGTTCTGCTGGTTGAGCAGCAGCTTGAGGTATTCCTGGCGGCCGCTCTGGTACGCGGCACGGGCCTGGATCGCGATCAGGCGTTGCTGTTCAACGCGTGCGCTCTGGAGTTTTTTTTTCTCAGCGTCGAGTCGCTCCAGTTCCGACTCGCTCTTCTTTAATTCTTTTTGCAACTCCTGGACCTGCTTCTCGAGCTTGCCCATTTCGGTTTCCGTGCCGCGCAGGTCTTTCTGCACGCCGGATTTTTCTTCCTGGAGCTTGCCCAGCAGCTTTTTCAGCTCGGCAATGTCCTGACGCGTAGCGTCCAGTTGTTGTTGGGTTTGTGCACGCTCATCGGCAAAGGCCGGTTGGAGCAGGCAGACAAGAGCGAGGGTTATCAAGGCGCGAAGCATAGAGGCGGGCGACACCAGGGAAAGGGACGGCCTAGTATGCCCGCCAAGCGCTGCAAAAAAAACGCCCAATTGGGGCTTGCGGGCAAGATAGGTGCCGAGTGGCAGTGGTATGGCAAAAAGATATCTACCAAACGCTGCAAAGCTAATGTGGGAGGGGGCTTGCTCCCGATTGCGGTGGGTCAGCTACTTATAAGCTGACTGATACACCGCTATCGGGAGCAAGCCCCCTCCCACACTGTTTTGTGGTGATGTCGAAATCAGACCAGGATTGAGGTCCCGGTCATCTCCTTCGGCTTCTCCAGCCCCATCAGCATCAGCATGGTCGGCGCCACATCCGCCAGCACGCCGCCATCACGCACCTTGAAGTTGCGTTTGCCAACGTAGATGAACGGCACCGGCTCGGTCGTATGGGCGGTATGCGCCTGGCCGGTGGACTCGTCGGACATCTGCTCGCAGTTGCCATGGTCGGCGGTGATCAACGCTTCGCCGCCGACTTTTTCCAGGGCGTCGACAATGCGGCCAACGCACAGGTCCAGGCATTCAACGGCCTTGACCGCCGCTTCCAGGTTTCCACTATGGCCGACCATGTCGCCGTTGGCGTAGTTGACCACGATCACGTCGTAACGCTGGTTGTCGATGGCATCGACGATCTTGTCGGTAACTTCCGGCGCGCTCATTTCCGGCTGCAGGTCGTAGGTGGCGACTTTTGGTGACGGGATCAGGATGCGCTCTTCGCCCGGGAACGGTTCTTCACGGCCGCCGGAGAAGAAAAAGGTCACGTGGGCGTATTTCTCGGTTTCGGCGATGCGCAGCTGGGTTTTGCCGTTCTTCGCCAGATAGTCGCCCAGCACGTTTTCCAGGCTGCCCGGGGCGAAAGCCGATGGGGCCGGGATGTTGGCGGCGTATTGGGTAAGCATGACGAACTCGACTTTCGGCTGGCGTGCGCGCTCGAAGTCCTTGAAACCCTCATCGACAAACACATGGCTCAACTCGCGGGCACGGTCGGCGCGGAAGTTCATGAACACCACGGCGTCGCCATCTTCGACCTTTACCGGCTCGCCGATGGTAGTGGCCTTGACGAACTCGTCGCTTTCGCCGCGGGCGTAGGCGGCTTCCAGGCCTTCCTGGGCGGTGGCGGCATGGAATTCGGCCTGGCCGTCGACGATCAGGTTATAGGCCTGGGACACGCGGTCCCAGCGGTTGTCGCGATCCATGGCGAAGTAACGGCCAACCAGGCTGGCGATACGGCCCTTGCCGAGGGCGGCGAAGGTGGTGTCTAGCAGTTCGATGGACGATTGCGCGCTTTTCGGCGGGGTGTCGCGACCGTCGAGGAAGGCGTGCAGGTAGATCTTGTCAGCCCCGCGCTTGAAGGCCAGTTCAGCCATGGCCACCAAGTGGTCCTGATGGCTGTGTACGCCGCCGTCGGAGAGCAGGCCCATGAAGTGCACGGCCTTGCCGGCGGCGACGGCTTTATCGACCGCAGCGCAGATGGTCGGGTTCTCGAAGAACTCGCCATCGCGGATCGCTTTGGTGACACGGGTGAAGTCCTGGTATACCACTCGTCCGGCGCCGAGGTTCATGTGGCCGACTTCCGAGTTGCCCATCTGGCCGTCCGGCAGGCCCACGTCCATGCCGGAACCTGAGATCAAACCGTTGGGTACGGTGGCGGCCAGGCGATCCAGTACCGGCTTGTTGGCCGAGTACACGGCGTTGTCGTGGTGGCTTTCACTGTGTCCGAAGCCATCGAGAATTATCAGGACCAAAGGTTTAGGCGTAGTAGTCATAGATCCTCTCGCGGCGGTAATAAAGGAAGACAATTGAAAAGGGAGTGGCAGTTTAAAGCGAAGTTCCAACCACGTCACCGCTTTACGGGGGTTGGCCGCCCCTGGCGCCTGTGTATACTTACCGCCATTTTAACGCCCTGGAACCTCCTTGATGGTTGATCACCTGATTGCATTTGCCACTGCCCACTACCTGCTCGTGGGTGCCTTCGTCATCCTGCTGGCGCTGCTGATCGCTCATGAACTGAGCCGCGGTGGTCGCAGCCTGAGCACGTCGGAGCTGACCGCGCTGGTCAACAAGGATGAGGCCGTTGTCGTCGATATTCGCCCGGCCAAGGATTTTGCCGCCGGTCATATCGTCGGTGCCCTTAACATCCCGCAGGACAAGCTGATCGCACGCTTGGCCGAGCTGGAAAAATACAAGGCCAAGACCATCATCCTGGTCGACGCCCAAGGCCAGCACTCCGGCACCCACGCCCGCGAGATGCTCAAGTCCGGCTTTACCGCCGCCAAGCTGTCGGGTGGTATCAGCAGCTGGCGTGGCGATAACCTGCCGCTGGTGAAGTGATATGAGCCAGGTTGTCGTGTATTCCAGCGATTATTGCCCTTATTGCATTCGAGCCAAGCAGTTGCTCCAAAGCAAGAAGGTGGCCTTCGAAGAGATCAAGGTCGATGGCAAGCCCCAGGTGCGCGCTGAAATGGCCCAGAAGGCCGGCCGCACGTCGGTCCCGCAGATCTGGATCGGCGCCAGGCATATCGGTGGCTGCGATGACCTGTTCGCCCTGGAGCGCGCCGGTAAACTCGACGCGCTGCTGCTCGTCTGACTCCTAACCCCTTAAAGACCCCAAGATAGAGAAGGATCTGCGATGACTGACCAACAGAACACCGAAGCAGCAGAAACCCAAGGCCCACAGTTTTCTCTGCAGCGCATCTACGTGCGTGACCTGTCGTTCGAAGCGCCGAAAAGCCCGGCCATCTTCCGTCAGGAATGGACCCCAAGCGTTGCGCTGGACCTGAACACCCGTCAGAAAGCCTTGGAAGGCGACTTCCACGAAGTCGTGCTGACCCTGTCGGTTACCGTCAAGAACGGCGAAGAAGTAGCCTTCATCGCTGAAGTGCAACAGGCCGGTATCTTCCTGATCCAGGGCCTGGACGAAGCGTCCATGAGCCACACCCTGGGTGCGTTCTGCCCGAATATCCTGTTCCCGTATGCCCGCGAAACCCTGGACAGCCTGGTCACCCGTGGCTCGTTCCCGGCGCTGATGCTGGCTCCGGTGAACTTCGATGCTTTGTACGCCCAAGAGCTGCAGCGCATGCAACAGGAAGGCGCGCCGACGGTTCAGTAATCTCGAACCCGACGCAGCACCCAATGTGGGAGGGGGCTTGCTCCCGATAGCGGTGGAACAGTCACTTAGATGTCGACTGACACTCCGCCATCGGGGGCAAGCCCCCTCCCACATTTGTTTTGTGTGTTACTTGAAACCGAGCTGACGCCAGCCTTCGTAGACGGCGACGGCCACGGTGTTGGACAGGTTCAGGCTGCGGCAGCCCTCGCGCATCGGCAAGCGCAGGCGGTGGCCGTCGGGCAGGGCGTCGAGCACGTCGGCCGGCAGGCCACGGCTTTCCGGGCCGAACAGGAAGGCGTCGCCTTCGGCAAAGCTGGCATCATGAAACGGCCGTGAGCCCTTGGTGGTGAACGCAAACAGCCGTGGATGGCCCAGGCTTTCCAGGCAGCTGGCCAGGTCGGCATGGCGCTGGAGGGTGGCGTACTCGTGATAGTCCAACCCGGCGCGGCGTAGGCGCTTGTCGTCCATGTCAAAGCCCAGCGGCTCGATCAAATGCAGGTGGCAGCCACTGTTGGCGCACAGCCTGATAACGTTGCCGGTATTCGGCGGAATTTCTGGTTGAAAAAGGATGACGTGAAACATGCACGGCTCCGAAGGCAAAGATGCGCTGCATTCTACCCCTGAAGACGACCCCAGGCCGAAGCTATTGCCGAGGGTCTTGGGTTCGTTGGCGATTGTCGGCTTGATGATTGGCCTGATGATTGGTCGCCTGACCACCCCAGACCCGGTTGAGCTGCAGCAAATAGAGACGGCGACGGACGGCATCGTGGTGTGGTTCAACAGCGAGCCCAAGCTGCATGGCGAACATATTGATGGCACCGTGGCGCTGCTGTTCGACGCACTGGGCAAACCTGCCGGCGGGCAACTTAAGGTCAATGACAAGGATGTGAACTGGCGCGTGCGCAAGACCGATGGCGGTTTGCTGCTGAACCTGGTGGCGGCGCGGCCATTGCGAGGGGAATGGAAAGGCGAGCAGGTCGATGACCGCTGGCGGCTGGAGGTCCATCTCCAAGAGCAATAAAAGAGGGAGTTCCCGGCCTGCCTGTACCAGGGCTCCCAAAAGCGTGAAGCCCAAGGGCTCCGTATAAAAGAGGGGATTCTCGGCCTGCCTGTACCAAGGTCCCCGAAACTGGGTCGTACCAGGGTTATTGCAGGGGGCGTGCCAGAGTCGTCGATTTGTGCCAAATAATGTCTTCAGAAAGCCCAAAGCGCCGGATTACGGGGCTTTGGTGTTTTTGCAGCTCAATATTTTCCGGGCTGTTCGGTTGTTTCATCTTTGAAAGGTCTGCCCGATGCCGGTTCATGGTGCATCGAAGCGGTGCACAATCCTGCGGCCTTGTAGAGATCCAAATGTGGGAGGGGGCTTGCTCCCGATAGCGGTGTATCAGTCAGCAACTCTGTAGCTGACCCACCGCCATCGGGAGCAAGCCCCCTCCCACATTAGACTTTCCAGTGGATCTGAGAGGTGTGATCAGGCGTCATCGCTTTCGTCGTCATCCCCCCCATCCACCTTCATCCCCAGCTCCTTGATCTTGCGCGTCAGGGTATTGCGTCCCCAACCGAGCAACACTGCCGCATCGCGACGACGACCGGCGGTGTGCTTGAGGGCAGTCTCGATCATGATCCGCTCGAACGCCGGAACGGCGCTGTCCAGCAGGTTCGACTGGCCGCGGGCCAGGGCCTGGTCGGCCCATTGGCGCAAGGCCTGTTCCCAGTTGGTCACCGGGGCCGAATCCTGCGGCAGGCTGAGCAGCTCAGGCGGCAGGTCGCTGATATGCACTTCGCGCCCGGACGCCATCACGGTGATCCAGCGGCAGGTGTTTTCCAGCTGGCGCACATTGCCGGGCCACGGCAGGTTCTTGAGGTATTCCTCGGTCTCGCTTTTGAGCAGCTTCGGCTCTACGGCCAGCTCCAGGGCGGCGCGGCTGAGGAAATGGCGGGCGAGGGTGGGAATGTCTTCGCGGCGGTCCGACATGCGTGGGATATGGATGCGGATCACATTGAGGCGATGGAACAAGTCCTCACGGAATTTGCCCGCGTGTACCAAAGTTTCCAGGTTCTGGTGGGTGGCCGCAATGATGCGCACATCGACCTTGACCGGCGTATGCCCGCCGACGCGGTAGAACTCACCGTCTGCCAATACCCGCAGCAAGCGCGTTTGGGTATCGGCCGGCATATCACCGATTTCATCGAGGAATAGCGTACCGCCGTCGGCCTGTTCAAAACGCCCGCGCCGCAGGTTGGCGGCGCCGGTGAATGCACCTTTCTCATGACCGAACAGCTCTGACTCCATCAAGTCCTTCGGGATCGCCGCCATGTTCAGCGCGATAAACGGCGAGGCCGCCCGTGGGCTGTGGCGGTGCAGTGCATGAGCCACCAGCTCTTTGCCGGTACCTGACTCGCCGTTGATCAGCACGGTGATGTTGGAGTGGCTCAAGCGCCCGATGGCGCGAAACACTTCCTGCATCGCCGGCGCTTCACCGATGATTTCCGGGGTGCGGGTCAGGGTGGGCGGGGCTTCCTGGTTCTGTTGTTCCTGGGCGTGCTGGTTGGCACGCTTGACCAGCGCCACTGCCTCATCCACGTCAAACGGCTTGGGCAGGTACTCAAAGGCGCCGCCCTGGTAGGACGCGACAGCGCTGTCCAGGTCCGAGTGCGCAGTCATGATGATCACTGGCAGGCGCGGGTGCTGCTCGCGGATGCGTGCGAGCAAGTCCAGGCCACTGGCGCCGGGCATGCGGATGTCGGAGATGATCACGTCTGGCTGCTGGCGCGCCAGGCGGCTCATCACGCCGTCGGCGCTGTCGAAGCTCTGGGTGGTCATGCCTTCCTGTTGCAAGGCTTTCTCCAGGACCCAGCGGATAGAACGGTCGTCATCGACGATCCAGACAGTTTCACTACGGCTCATGTCGTGGGGGCTCCTTGTTCCAATGGCAGGAAGATCGAGAACGTGGTGTGGCCAGGATGGCTTTCACATTCGATCAGGCCCTGGTGCTGGCTGATGATGTTCTGGGTAATGGCCAGGCCCAGCCCGGTACCGTCCGGGCGGCCGCTGACCATGGGAAAGAAGATGGTTTCCTGCAATTCGGTCGGGATGCCCGGGCCGTTGTCGATTATCTCGACCTTGGTTACCAGGCGATGGCGCACATGGCCGATGGTGAACTGGCGCAGGGCGCGGGTGCGCAGGCTGATGCGGCCCAGGCGCAGCTCGTTCTGGCTGCTGATGGCCTGCATGGCGTTGCGCACGATATTGAGCACCGCCTGGATCATCTGCTCGCGGTCGATCAATACGTCGGGAATGCTTGGGTCGTAGTCGCGTACCAGGGTGATGCAGCCCTGGCTCTCGGCCTCGACCAGATGGCACACGCGCTCCAGCACCTCATGCACGTTGGTCAATGCCAGGGACGGCAGCTTGTTGGAGCCGAGCATGCGGTCCACCAGGTTGCGCAGGCGGTCGGCCTCTTCAATGATGACGTTGGTGTAGTCCTTGAGATGCTCCTCCGGCAGCTCGCGGGCCAGCAACTGCGCGGCGCCGCGAATGCCGCCCAGGGGGTTCTTGATCTCATGGGCCAGGCCGCGTACCAGCATCTTGCTGGTTTCCTGCTTGGACAGTTGCGCCTCTTCCTTGGTGATGCGCAGCAATCGGTCGCGAGGATGCACTTCGAGCAACAGCAGGGTGGCGCCGTTGCTCAGGATCGGGGTCACGGCGTAATCGACGGTCAGGGTCTGGCCGGTGAGAGCAGTGAGCATTGCTTCGCGCTTGGTGAACGGGTGCGCCTGCTCCACCGCCTGGCGCAACGAGCTCAAGGCCTCGGCCGACTCGGTGAACAACTCGCTGATGAACTGCCCATGGCTGCGCTGGCCGCTGATGGCCAGAAGCATCTCGGCCGCCGGGTTCATGTACTCAAGGCGCAGGTCGGCATTGAGCAGGATGGTCGCGGTGGTCAGGTTGTCGAGTAACAAACGGTGCAGTGCATCGCTGATGGTCATCGGGACCTCTTTTGGAGCAAGGCGCGGGCTTGAGGCACACGCTGATACGAGGAAAATGCAAAAACCAAACCAAGGCTCCGAAAAGAAGCGTTAAAGCCCTGAAATAGGCGTTTGTGGCGCGAAACTGTGGCGTTCTGCCAGCTTATACGGGAAGTTTCGAACCAAAATGGGCTGTGGCTGGAGTGAGGGTGCAACCTATCGCACCAATATAGTGCGGTTTCGTGAAGGTTGTTCAGGAAGCTGCCAGAGATGGCCCTGAATGCATACAGCCCAAATGTGGGAGGGGGCTTGCTCACGATAACGGTGGGTCAGTCAAACCAATGTCGACTGACACACCGCTATCGGGAGCAAGCCCCCTCCCACATTTTTACCGGGTTTGCAGTCATTAACCTTTATAGATGCAGAGTTCGGCGGTGGCGCGGATCATTGCCAGTTGGCGCAGCGGATCGTTCAAAGGCTCATGCACCGCCTCGGCCAGCCACTGCGGGCACTGCGGGTCGGTGCGTTGTGGGGTGAAGTCGGCCAGTTGTTGCAGCAGACGTTTTTGAAGCTCATCCAACTGCGGGCGAATCTGCTTGACCAGGTCCGGGCGCGGATCGTCCGGTGCCTTGCCCTGGAACTGCCAGTCGGACAGGTGGGTGTATTGCACCAGTTTGTTCGCTTCGATCTGTGCCGAGAAAAACTGCTCGGCGGCGGCGGGGTCAAGCTTGTAGCTCGGGGCTTGGGCGACGACGCTGGCGATCACTTCCTGCTCGCGTTTTTGGTCTTCGACGGGCTTGTGGCTGTCCCATTTGCTCAAGGCCACCTGGTCGGCAATCTCCAGGCGTTCGGCGATGCTGTTGAGCAGTGGCTCCAAGGTAGGTGGGGCGGCGTAAACACCGGCGCTGACGACCAGCAGGGCGAACACGAATTTATGTTTCAACGCAGATCTCCTTGTGGGAGGGAGCAAGCCCCCTCCCACCTTTTTGATTGGGTTTGCAGATTTGAAGCTGCATAACTCCCAGGCAAAAAAAGACCTCCCGGAGGAGGTCTTTTTCATCACGCCACGTTAAGCAGCGCTACCGGATCAGCAGCTGTAGTACAGCTCGTATTCCAGTGGGTGTACGAAGGTGCGAACCTTGATTTCTTCTTCGCTTTTCAGCTCGATGTAGGCATCGATGAAGTCGTCGCTGAATACGCCGCCCTTGGTCAGGAACGCACGGCCCTTGTCCAGCTCTTCCAGGGCTTCTTTCAGGCTGCCGCACACTTGTGGGATCTCTTTGGCCTCTTCAGGCGGCAGGTCGTACAAGTTCTTGTCGGCGGCATCGCCTGGGTGGATCTTGTTCTGGATGCCGTCCAGGCCGGCCATGACCAGGGCAGCGAAGGCCAGGTATGGGTTGGCCGCTGGGTCCGGGAAACGCGCTTCGATACGGCGAGCGCGAGGGCTGGACACGTAAGGAATACGGATCGAGGCGGAACGGTTGCGGGCCGAGTAGGCCAGCATTACCGGCGCTTCGAAACCTGGCACCAGACGCTTGTAGGAGTTGGTCGACGGGTTGGTGAAGCCGTTCAGGGCCTTACCGTGCTTGATGATGCCGCCGATGAAGTACAGGGCGGTGTCGGACAGGCCGGCATAACCTTCGCCAGCGAAGGTGTTCTTGCCTTCTTTGGCGATGGACAGGTGAACGTGCATACCCGAACCGTTATCGCCGTACAGTGGCTTAGGCATGAAGGTCGCGGTACGGCCGTACGCATCGGCCACGTTATGTACGCAGTACTTCAGGGTTTGTACTTCGTCAGCCTTGGCGACCAGGGTGTTGAACTTCACACCGATTTCGTTTTGGCCGGCAGTGGCCACTTCGTGGTGGTGAACTTCGATGACCAGGCCCATTTCTTCCATGGCGTTGCACATGGAGGTACGGATTTCGTGGTCGTGGTCGAACGGCGGAACTGGGAAGTAGCCACCTTTGATGCCCGGACGGTGGCCCTTGTTGCCGCCTTCGATGTCTTGGTCGGACATCCACGAACCCTGTTCGGAGAAGATCTTGAACATGGAACCGGAGATATCGGACTTGAACTTGACCGAGTCAAAGATGAAGAACTCTGGCTCAGGACCAACGAATACGGTGTCACCGATACCGGTGGACTTCAGGTATTCCTCGGCACGCTTGGCGATCGCACGTGGGTCGCGGTCGTAGCCTTGCATGGTCGAAGGCTCGATCACGTCGCAGACGATGATCAGGGTTGGGTCTTCGGTGAACGGGTCGAGCACGGCAGTGCTGTCGTCCGGCATCAGGATCATGTCGGAAGCTTCGATGCCTTTCCAGCCAGCAATGGAGGAGCCGTCGAACATTTTGCCTTCTTCGAAGAAAGCGTCATCCAGCGCGTCGCGAGCCGGCATGGTCACGTGGTGCTGAGTGCCTTTGGTGTCCGTGAAGCGCAGATCAATCCATTTAACGTCATGATCTTTGATGAGTTGAACCGACTTCGACATGGTGTCCTCCGGGTGGCTTCGGGCTGGGTAGTGGAGTTAGCCCTTAGAATGTGGGTGATGCCGGCGCGGATACTCCGCCATGGCAACCTGCCTCACAAGAGAGCAAATTGCATGCCAGTGCGCCAACATGGCCGTTTTGCCTCAAAATGGCCCCTATAAAGGTGCAATCCGTCAAAACGCAATAAATAGCGCACTGCAATGTAGCGTTTATTTGTGCAAATGACCCGTTTTGGTGCGTTGCACAAGCGGTGCATATTAACTGGTTAAACCTTGAGCGATTTCCGCTATAATCCGCGCCCCCCTTTTTCAGCAGGCCCGGCGCGCGCTGTTTCCATGAAATTAATCGTTAAAGTCTTCCCCGAGATCACCATCAAGAGCCGACCGGTACGGACGCGTTTCATCCGTCAGTTGGCCAAGAACATCCGTGCCGTGCTCCGTGACCTGGACCCGGCTGTGGTGGTGAACGGCGTGTGGGACAATCTCGAGCTGGAAACCCGTATTACCGACGCCAAAGCCTTGAAGGACATGACCGAGCGCCTGAGCTGCATGCCGGGCATCGCGCATTTCCTGCAGGTGGATGAGTACCCGCTGGGTGACTTCGACGACATCACCGACAAGTGCAAGCAGCACTACGGCAGCTCGCTGGAAGGCAAGGTTTTTTCGGTGCGTTGCAAGCGTGCCGGCAAGCACCCGTTCAGCTCCATGGACGTCGAGAAATACGTCGGCAGCAAGCTGCGTCGCGAGTGCGGCGCCGCTGGAATTTCCCTCAAGGCGCCGCAAATTGAAGTGCGCATGGAAATTCGCGACCAACGGTTGTTTGTGATTCACAGCCAGCACGACAGCATCGGCGGCTACCCGTTGGGCGCCCTGGAACAGACCCTGGTATTGATGTCCGGCGGTTTCGATTCCACGGTGGCGGCCTACCAGATCATGCGCCGCGGCCTGATGAGCCACTTCTGCTTCTTCAACCTGGGCGGGCGTGCACATGAATTGGGCGTGATGGAAGTCGCGCACTACATCTGGAAGAAGTACGGCAGCTCCCAGCGTGTGCTATTTGTGAGCGTGCCGTTCGAGGAAGTGCTGGGGGAAATTCTCGGCAAAGTCGATAACAGTCATATGGGCGTGGTATTGAAGCGTATGATGTTGCGCGCTGCCTCGCGAATTGCCGATCAACTGCAGATCGACGCGCTGGTGACCGGCGAAGCGATTTCCCAGGTATCCAGCCAGACGCTGCCGAACCTGTCGATCATCGACTGTGTTACCGAGAAGCTGGTGCTGCGCCCGCTGATCGCCAGCCACAAGCAGGACATCATCGACCTGGCAGAACAGATCGGCACCGCCGATTTTGCCAAGCATATGCCTGAGTACTGCGGGGTCATCTCGGTGAACCCCAAGACCCACGCCAAGCGGCATCGCGTGGAGCATGAAGAGAAAGAATTCGACATGGCGATTCTGGAGCGTGCGCTCGAGAATGCCAAGCTGGTGCCAATCGATCGCGTCATCGACGAGTTGGGCCAGGATGTGCAAATCGAAGAAGTCAGTGAGGCCCTGGCCGGCCAGATCGTCATCGACATCCGTCACCCGGACGCCGCTGAAGACGAGCCGCTGGAAATTACTGGCATCGACGTGCAAACGCTGCCGTTCTACGCACTGAACGCGCGTTTCAAGGAACTGGATAACAGCCGTCAGTACCTGCTGTATTGCGACAAAGGCGTGATGAGTCGCCTGCATGCCCACCATTTGCTCAGTGAGGGGCATGCCAATGTGCGCGTTTATCGACCGAGCTAAGAGCCCGGGGCTGTTTGCCTGTGGCCTGCGTCACCGGCCCCCCGACTCTGCCGTCAAGCTGTAACGGCAAGGCCTGACTCTACTGTTAATCGCTGCCACGACCTGTCAGCACACCGAATCCTCTGATCGAGATACACAAGTGATCGAAAATCTACGTAACATCGCCATCATTGCCCACGTTGACCATGGTAAAACCACCCTGGTAGACAAACTCCTGCGTCAATCCGGCACCCTGGAGCGCAACGAGCTCAACGACGAGCGCGTGATGGACTCCAACGACCAGGAAAAAGAGCGCGGTATTACCATCCTGGCAAAAAACACCGCTATCAACTGGAACGGCTACCACATCAACATCGTGGATACCCCGGGCCACGCCGACTTCGGCGGCGAAGTAGAACGCGTAATGTCGATGGTTGACTCCGTTCTGCTGCTGGTTGACGCTCAAGACGGCCCTATGCCGCAAACCCGTTTCGTGACCAAGAAGGCCTTCGAAGCCGGCCTGCGTCCGATCGTGTGCATCAACAAGGTTGACCGTCCAGGCGCGCGTCCGGACTGGGTTCTGGACCAGATCTTCGACCTGTTCGACAACCTCGGCGCCACCGAAGAACAGCTCGACTTCCAGGTTATCTACGCCTCGGCCCTGAACGGCATTGCTGGTCTTGACCACAACGACATGGCTGAAGACATGACCCCGCTGTACCAGTCGATCGTCGACAACGTACCGCCGCCGAAAGTTGACCGTGAAGGCCCGTTCCAGATGCAAATCTCGGCACTGGACTACAACAGCTTCCTGGGTGTTATCGGCGTTGGCCGTATCGCTCGTGGCAGCGTCAAGCCGAACACCCCGGTTGTCGCTATCGGTGCCGACGGCAAGAAGCGTAACGGTCGTATCCTGAAGCTGATGGGTCACCACGGCCTGCACCGCATCGACGTTGAAGAAGCGTTTGCCGGCGACATCGTGTGCGTGAGCGGCATGGACTCGCTGTTCATCTCCGACACCCTGTGCCAGCCAGACAACGTCGAGGCGATGAAGCCTCTGACCGTTGACGAGCCAACCGTTTCCATGACGTTCCAGGTAAACGACTCGCCGTTCTGCGGTAAAGAAGGCAAGTTCGTGACCTCCCGTAACATCAAGGAGCGTCTGGACAAAGAGCTGCTGTACAACGTTGCACTGCGCGTTGAAGAAGGCGACTCGGCTGACAAGTTCAAAGTCTCCGGCCGTGGTGAGCTGCACCTCTCGGTACTGATCGAAACCATGCGTCGCGAAGGCTTCGAAATGGGTGTTGGTCGTCCGGAAGTGATCATCCGTACTGTTGACGGCGTGAAGCAGGAACCGTTCGAAAACGTCACCATCGACACCCCTGAAGAATCCCAGGGCAAGGTCATGGAAGAGATGGGCCTGCGTAAGGGCGACCTGACCAACATGGTGCCGGATGGCAAGGGCCGTGTACGTCTGGAATACAACATCCCTGCTCGCGGTCTGATCGGTTTCCGTAACCAGTTCCTGACCCTGACCAACGGTGCTGGCATCCTGACCTCGATCTTCGATCGTTACGACACCATGAAGTCCGGCGACATGTCCGGCCGTCAGAACGGTGTTCTGGTATCGGTAGAAACCGGCAAGGCGCTGACCTACTCCCTGGAAACCCTCCAGGCGCGTGGCAAGCTGTTCGTTGAACACGGTCAAGAGATCTACAACGGCCAGATCGTTGGTCTGAACAGCCGTGACAACGACATGGGCGTCAACCCAACCAAAGGCAAGAAGCTCGACAACATGCGTGCTTCGGGCAAAGACGAAACCATCGCTCTGGTCCCACCTGTTCGCTTCACCCTGGAACAGGCCCTGGAATTCATCCAGGATGACGAGCTGTGCGAAGTCACGCCTAAGTCGATCCGCCTGCGTAAGAAGATCCTGGACGAAGGCGAGCGTACCCGCGCTGCCAAGAAAGCCAAGAACTGAGTTAACTCAGGCTGAATGAAAAACGCCCCCGGTCGAAAGGCCGGGGGCGTTTTTTTATGCCTGCTGGTTTTGTGCTGACTGTACCGGCCTCATCGGGGGCAAGCCCCCTCCCACATTTTGTTCTGTGAACACATTCGAAGTGTGGGAGGGGGCTTGCCCCCGATAGGGCCCTTGAGAACCCCACAAACCCTGGATCAGAACTTATCGAGAGTCTTGAAGTTGGTCTCGCGCACCACTTCTTTCGGCTTATACGCACAATACCCCGGTCGCGGCCCGATTTTCGGGTGGTTGCGGCAAGTATCCGGGCGCTTGTCATAAATAGTGCAGAAGCGCGTCTTACGATCCAGGTACAGGCAGTCGTTGTTGCTCATGCGCTGCAGGGTAAAAATCTCGGATTTGTTGTTGTAGCGCTCGACGATGCCTTCCTTCTGCAAGCGCTTGGCGATGTTCTTCGGCGGGTCGCCGCGCTCGAACTCATCTACGATGCCAATGCGGATCAGGTCTTTGATCTTCACCTCCACCGGCAGGGTGCAGCAGCTGGACACGCAGCCGCCGCACATATGGGCGGAATATTTCTGCCACGTTTCGAGACGGTCGAGTTCCGCGGCGGCGATCAGTTGAGGCTTCATCAGGGTTCCAAGGTGGGGCGGTGTCCGGGCGCGCGATCATACCGGGATTGATGATTTTTTGAACAATATTTTCAGGTTTTTCATCTTCGGTGGCGTTCGGGCACGACCCCTGCATCTAATCCCTTTAACAGTGAATGAGTTAAAAAACTGACGAACCAGAGCCTGCGCCGTGTGTCAGAGCGTCTAGGCTCTAGCAACTCCTTCTATCTCGCCCGAGGTCGCAACTGATGTCTCAGGAACCACTTGCACGAGAAGCAGAGGTAGCCGCATTCCGCGATGCTGTCTTGACCAAACTCACCTACGCGGTGGGCAAGGACCCGGATCACGCCTTCGACCATGACTGGTTCGAAGCCATTGCCCTGGCCGCCCGCGACCAAATGGTCGAACGCTGGATGGACCATACGCGACGTATTTACCGAAAAGGCCAAAAGCGCGTTTACTACCTCTCCCTGGAGTTCCTCATCGGCCGTTTGCTCTACGACAGCCTGAGCAACCTTGGCGTGCTGGAAATCGCCCGCGAAGCCTTGTCCGAGCTGGGTGTCGACCTGGAACGGATCCGCCTGCTGGAGCCCGACGCGGCTCTCGGCAACGGTGGCTTGGGGCGCCTGGCCGCCTGCTTCATGGAAAGCATGTCGACCCTGGGCATTGCCGGCCACGGTTATGGCATCCGTTATGAGCACGGTCTGTTCCGCCAGGCCATTGTCGACGGCTGGCAGCAGGAACAAACCGAACGCTGGCTGGATTTCGGCAACCCGTGGGAATTTGAACGCGCCGAGGTAATTTACCCGATCGGCTTTGGCGGCAGTGTCGAAACGATTGCGGACGCCTCCGGCAAGATGATCCAGGTGTGGTCGCCCAACGAGACCGTACGCGCAGTAGCCTATGACACTCCGGTAGTCGGCTGGCGCGGCGCCAGCGTCAACACCCTGCGCCTGTGGCGTGCACGGGCCGTAGAAGACTTGCACCTGGAGCGCTTCAATGCCGGTGACCACTTGGGCGCCGTCGCCGAAGTCGCCCGCGCCGAAAGCATCTCCCGCGTGCTGTACCCGGCCGACAGCACCGAAGCCGGGCAGGAATTGCGCCTGCGCCAGGAATATTTCTTCGTCTCCGCTTCACTGCAGGATCTGCTGCGCCGCCACAAGAACATGCACGGCTCGGTGCTGAGCCTGGGGGAACACGCCGCCATCCAGCTCAACGATACCCACCCGTCCATCGCCGTGGCCGAGTTGATGCGCCAGCTGGTCGACCTGCATGACATACCGTGGGAAGCCGCGTGGGACGTCACCGTCGAAACGCTTTCCTACACCAACCACACCTTGCTACCCGAAGCGCTGGAAACCTGGCCTGTAGGTTTGATGGAGCGCATGCTGCCCCGGCACATGCAGATCATCTACCTGATCAACGCCCAGCACATTGACTCGCTGCGCGCCAAGGGCATCCACGACTTCGACGTACTGCGCGCCGTGTCACTGATCGAAGAAGACAACGGCCGCCGCGTGCGCATGGGCAACCTGGCGTTCCTCGGCTCCCATAGCGTCAACGGCGTGTCCGGCTTGCATACCCAGCTGATGCGCAGCACGGTGTTCTCCGAACTGCACAAGCTTTACCCCGAACGGATCAACAACAAGACCAACGGCATCACCTTCCGCCGCTGGCTCTACCAGGCCAACCCCAAGTTGACCGCGATGCTGGTGGAGGCCCTGGGCCCGGACATTCTCGATAGCATGGAAACCCGCCTGACGGAGTTGGAAACCTTCGCCGAGAAACAGACCTTCCGCAAATCCTTCGCCGAACAGCGCTTGCACAGCAAGCGTGCACTGGCCGAGATCATTCATGAGCGCCTGGGCATCGCGGTCAACCCGGCGGCGATGTTCGACGTGCAGGTCAAGCGTATCCACGAATACAAGCGCCAACTGCTCAACCTGCTGCACACCGTGGCCCTGTACCAGGCGATTCGTGCCGAACCCGAGGTCGACTGGGTGCCAAGGGTGAAAATCTTCGCCGGCAAGGCTGCGGCCAGTTACCACCAGGCAAAGCTGATCATCAAGCTGACCAACGACATCGCCCGCACCGTCAACAACGACCCGACCGTACGTGGTCTGCTCAAGGTGGTGTTCCTGCCCAACTACAACGTCAGCCTGGCGGAAAGCATCATCCCGGCGGCGGACTTGTCGGAGCAGATCTCCACGGCCGGTTTCGAGGCGTCAGGCACCAGCAACATGAAGTTCGGCCTCAACGGTGCGTTGACCATCGGCACCATGGACGGCGCCAACGTGGAGATGCACGAGCGTGTCGGCGCCGAGCACATGTTTATCTTCGGCCTCAGTGCCCAGCAGGTGGAAGCGCGCAAGCACGCCGGAGAGTTCAACGCCGGGCCGGACATCGCCGTGTCCCACCGTTTGAGTGACGTGCTGCAAGCGATCCGCGGCGGGGTGTTCTCGCCGGATGATCCGGGGCGTTATGTCGGCCTGATCGACGGGCTGATCGACTACGACCGCTTCTTGGTGTGTGCCGATTTCGATTCCTACTGGGATGCCCAGGCACGGGTCGAGGCGCATTGGCATGACTCCAAGGAATGGTGGCGTTCGGCGGTGCTGAATACGGCAAGGATGGGCTGGTTCTCCTCGGACCGTACCATCCGCGAATACGCCACCGAGATCTGGAAAGCCCTCGACTAAACACCGCAACACAAAATGTGGGAGGGGGCTTGCCCCCGATGACGGAGTGTCAGCATTGACTGTATCAGCTGATCCACCGCTATCGGGGGCAAGCCCCCTCCCACATTGCTTCTGCGTCGATATACTGGCCTTCGGTTCGCTCAGGGAATATCGACCATGCAATGGATTTTCATGCTGATTGGCCTGGTACTCGGCTGGGCGCTCGATGAGTCTTTCAGCGATGCGGGTATCGGTGCATTGTTTGGGTTGGGCATCGGCCAGGCGCTCCGCCTGTCGCAGTTGTCGGCCCAGGCGCAGCAGCAGGCCAGTCAGTTGGAAACCACGCAGAAGGCGCTGATAGCCTTGGGCGAGCGCCTGCGGCAGCTGGAAGTGCCCACGCCGACCAGCAACGTTGCAGCCGACCCCCCTGTGCCTGAGCCGGCACCTGTCGCCAAACCGTCCGAACTGGTTTGGGAGCTGCCTGCTGAATTGACGCCTGGGGCCATGATTGCCGAGCCGAGCCGGCCGCTACCGGATGACGCCTGGACGCCCAATGCCACGCCTCGGCCACCTGAACCACTACGCAGCCCCAACCTGATCGAACGCGCCATTACCGCTGCACGCAATTGGCTGTTCGGCGGCAATACCGTGCTGCGTGTCGGTTTGGTGCTGTTGTTCCTTGGCCTGGCGTTCCTGCTGCGCTACGCCACGGAAGGCATGGTAGTGCCGATCCAGCTGCGGTACGCCGGAGTAGCGACGGCTGCCATCGGCCTGCTGGGCCTGGGCTGGTGGTTGCGGCGGCGTAACAGCAATTACGGCCTGATGCTGCAAGGTGCCGGTATCGCAGTGCTGTACCTGACGGTATTCGCCGCGATGCGCTTGCACCCGTTGATCGACCCGGGCACGGCGTTTGGCCTGTTGGTGGTCGTGACCGTTTTTTCCGCGATTCTGGCGCTCACTCAAGATGCGCTGGGCCTGGCCTGCGCGGCCGCGCTGGGCGGTTTTGCTGCGCCGCTCCTGGCGTCTACCGGTGCCGGCAGCCATGTGACGTTGTTCAGCTACTTCGCCCTGCTCAATGCCGGCATCCTTGCCATCGCCTGGTTCAAGGCTTGGCGCCCACTCAATCTGATCGGCTTTGTCGGCACCTTCGGTATCGGCTTCGCCTGGGGCATGCGTTCCTATACGCCGGATATGCTCCGGAGCACTGAGCCGTTCTTGATTGTATTTTTCCTGATGTACCTGGCCGTCGGCTTGTTGTTTGCCCGGCGCAAGTTGCAGGAGTTGGGTGACGCGCCTGAGGGCGACAGCCGTGGCGCGTTGCTGCGTTGGTCGGCGGCCAAAGGCGATTACGTCGACGGCAGCCTGCTGTTCGGTCCGCCGCTGTTGGGCTTTGGGTTGCAGTTCGCATTGGTACAGCATCTGGAATTTGCCGCAGCGTTCAGTGCCTTGGCACTGGGCATTCTCTACATGGCCCTGGCGCGCTGGCTGAGCGGCGGGCGTGCCTTGTTGCTGGCGCAAACCTGCCTGGCCCTTGGGGTGATTTTCGCCAGCCTGGCGATTCCCCTGGGGCTCGATGCGCGTTGGACCACGGCGGCCTGGGCAGTAGAGGGCGCCGGAATCTTCTGGCTCGGCTTGCGCCAACAGCGGCTATTGGCGCGGGCATTTGCCTTGTTGCTGCAGCTAGGCTCGGCACTGGCTTTTTTCAGCGAGTTGCGCCCCGGTACAGACACGCTGCTGGAGGGGCCTGCACTGAGTGCGTTGTTGCTAGGCGCAGCGTCGCTGTTCACGTTTTATCAGGTTCACAAAGCTGCGCCTGAGCTCGCCCACGCTTGGGAACGTAAAGGCGCACCGTGGCTTGCGGCGCTCGGCCTGGGCTGTGGATATCTGCTGGCGCCGTTGCTGTGGTCGACCCAGGGCAGCGTCATCGGCTGGTCGCTCGCCGGACTGGTAACGGCGTGGGCAGGCCAGCGGCTCGGTTCGCAGGCTTGGGTGCGTTGTGCTGTGGCCGTGCAACTGCTCAGCGGCATCAGCTTTGCGCTCGACCCTGTCAGTAATTTCTACACACCGATGATCATCGCCCTGGCCGCAATGACCAGCGCCTGGTGTTTGCGGCAGCAGCAATCGACCCGCAGCTCCAAACTGCTGCTGGGCTGGGGCGTGGTGTGGTGGGGGCTGGCCGTGCTCGGCGAAGTGTGGCGCTCAGCCCCGACGGATTGGCACGCAACCTGGTTATACGCGGCAGCGGCGCTGAGCACAGGGTTGTGGTGCTGGCTGGCGCTGCGCCTGCGTTGGGTGGCGCTCGGGGCGGTGTGCACCTTGCTGATGCCGGTTGCCGGTATGGTGCTGCTTGGCACATGGGACGAGTACTACCATCCGGCCGCCAACCTCGCCGGGTTGGCATGGGTTGCGGTTTTCGCGCTGCACTTCGTTTCACTGCGCCGCCTGGCGTTGCTGGTGCCGCAGCAAGCGCTGAGTGTTGCCCATGTGCTCGGCTGCTGGATGTTGATCGGCGCGCTGACGCTGGAGCTGCGCTACGGCCTGATGCAGCTGTCGAGCGAGTACAACGCCTGGCGCTGGCTGGGTTGGGCGATTCTGCCAAGTCTGTATCTGGTGCTCGCGGCACCACCACGTGCCTGGCCGTGGCCGGTGTCGGCCTATCCGCGTGAGTACCGCGTGCTGGCCACGCTACCCCTGGCCGTATTGATGCTGGGGTGGTTCTGGCTGGCGAATATGTTCAGCGACGGTACCGCCAAACCGATGCCCTACGTGCCGCTGATCAGCCCGCTGGACCTGGGCCTGCTGTTTGCGTTGCTCGGGGTGTACCTGTGGTCGCGCAGCGTGGCGCTGCAGCGTGGGGCGCAAGTGACATTGATTGCCCAGGCGGTGGTGGGTGCCTCGTTGTTTGCTTTCTTTACCGCGCTGGTGATGCGCACCGCGCACCATTGGAGCGGTGTGCCGTTCCATTTGGATGCGCTGCTGGAGTCGATGCGGGTCCAGGCAGGGTTGTCGATTGTCTGGACCCTGATCGCCCTCGGCCTGATGATCGGCGGTCACCTGCGCCATCGTCGCGAAGTATGGCTGGTCGGTGCGGTGCTGATTGCGGTGGTGGTGGCCAAGCTGTTCTTTGTCGAGTTGAGTAACCGCGGCGGCCTGGCGCGAATCGTGTCGTTCATCGGCGTGGGTGGGTTGCTGCTGGTGGTGGGGTATTTCGCACCGCTGCCGCCCAAGCGGGCTGAGCCTGCGGGCAGGCCTTGAACTCTATTGGAGTTAAATCCTCTGATTAGAGGAAATACACCTCGACTCGCGCTAAACTGCGCGGGTTTTCAGCCCCCCATTCTCCGGAGCCGTCCATGTCCCGCGTTACCCTGAGTCGCTATTTGATCGAGCAGACCCGCAGCAACAACACGCCTGCTGATCTGCGCTTCCTTATCGAAGTGGTGGCGCGTGCTTGCAAGGAAATCAGCCACGCCGTATCCAAAGGCGCCCTCGGTGGCGTGCTGGGCAGCATGGGCACTGAGAACGTGCAAGGCGAAGTGCAGAAGAAACTCGACGTAATCTCCAACGAGATCCTGCTCGAAGCCAACGAATGGGGTGGTCACCTGGCTGGCATGGCGTCCGAAGAAATGGACAATGCCTACCAGATCCCGGGCAAATACCCGAAAGGCGCGTACCTGCTGGTATTCGATCCACTGGACGGCTCGTCCAACATCGACATCAACGCACCAGTCGGCACCATCTTCTCGGTACTGCGTTGCCCAAGCGAATACCTGAGCCAGAACGAAGCCCTGAACGAAAAGGCCTTCCTGCAGCCAGGCACTGAGCAGGTGGCTGCCGGCTATGCGATCTACGGCCCACAGACCATGTTGGTGCTGACCCTGGGCGACGGCGTCAAGGGCTTCACCCTCGACCGCGAAATGGGCAGCTTTGTGCTGACCCACGAAGACATTTCGATTCCTGCCTCTACCCAGGAATTCGCGATCAACATGTCCAACCAGCGTCACTGGGAAGAGCCGGTGAAACGTTACGTCAACGAGCTGATGGAAGGCGAAGAAGGTCCGTTGAAGAAGAACTTCAACATGCGCTGGGTCGCCGCGATGGTGGCCGACGTGCATCGCATCCTGACCCGTGGCGGCCTGTTCATGTACCCACGCGACAGCCGCGAGCCGTCCAAGCCGGGCAAGTTGCGCCTGATGTACGAAGCCAACCCGATGTCGTTCCTGGTCGAGCAGGCGGGCGGTGCGTCCACCGATGGCCACCAGCGTATCCTCGATATCCAGCCCGAAGGCCTGCATCAGCGCGTGGCGGTGTTCCTGGGTTCGAAGGAAGAAGTTGAGCGTGTGACCGGCTACCACAAGAAGTAATACACGGCGATAAATTATCCGCCGTGTTGTGAGGCCGTTCACCCTTGAAGAAGCCCCGAAACGTTTCAGCGTTTGCGGGGCTTTTTTGTTTTCGCTCGTCGGGAACCAGACACCTCTTTTCCCTTCTAAGCTTCTGGCAGATACCCCAGCTGCTTTGTCTCTCCAGGAGCTTTTCCATGTCTTTACGCCGTCTCGCCCTGCTGGCTTTTTGCGTGCTGTTAGCCGCTTGCAGCAAGGTCACTCAAGAAAACTACCAGAAATTGTCGGCCGGCATGGCCAAGGCCGAGGTAGAGTCGTTGCTGGGCAAGCCAACCGATTGTTCCGGCGCACTGGGCATGTCCAGCTGCACCTGGGGCGATAAAAACAGCTTTATCAGCGTGCAGTACGCCGGTGACAAAGTTCTGATGTTTTCCGGGCAAGGCCTGAAGTAAACCGGGGCGCGAGCCTGCGGGAGAAGAAGAATGATGCGTTTTGTTTTGTTCCTTTGCGCCAGCCTGTTTTTGGCGGGCTGTGCCAGCCATTCTGGCGATGATCTGCAACCCAAGACCGCGAGCAACGTCAACCTCAAGCGTTACCAGGGCACCTGGTATGAGTTGGCGCGTTTGCCCATGTACTTTCAGCGCAACTGCGCGCAATCCGAAGCGCGCTATACCTTGCTGCCGGACGGTGACATGTCGGTGTTCAATCGCTGCCTGACACCTGAATGGAAGTGGCAGGAGGCCAAAGGCACGGCCACGCCGCAAGTGCCCGGCAAGACCGACAAGCTTTGGGTCGAATTCAATAACTGGTTCACGTCACTGCTGCCGGGCGTCGCCAAGGGCGATTACTGGGTGCTGTATGTGAGCGATGACTACAAGACCGCCATCGTCGGCAGCCCGAGCCGGCGCTATATGTGGATCCTGTCGCGCACGCCGACGGTGAGCGCCGATACCCGTGAAGACTTGCTCAGTAGGGCGCGGCAGCAGGGGTATGACACCACGCGGTTGATCTGGCGTACTTCAGATAAACAAATGGCCAAGACTTCGCAGTAATTAAATGTGGGAGGGGGCTTGCTCCCGATGCAGTGTGTCAGCCAGTACATCTGATACTGACACACCGCTATCGGGAGCAAGCCCCCTCCCACATGTGTTAGGTGTTGGCCGTTAGCCCAACAGATCTCTCAAGACTTGCGTGAATACCCGGCTGCTTTCCTCTTCACCAGCATGCCGCCCGTCCCGCACCACCCACTTGCCATTGACCAGCACATCGCGCACCTGGCGATCGCCACCGGCGAACAGCCAGCGATTGAGAATCCCATCCTCACTGGCGGTGGCCAGGTACGGATCGTTACCGTCCAGCACGATCCAATCCGCACGCTTACCCACTTCCAAGCGACCAATCGGCTGGCCCAGTGCCTGTGCGCCACCGTCCAGCGCAGCATCGAACAGCGTGCGCCCAACCATCGGCTGATCACTGCGATACAGGCGATTACGCCGTTGATCGCGCAGACGCTGGCCGTATTCCAACCAACGCAGTTCTTCCACCACGCTCAGTGATACATGGCTGTCGGACCCGATACCCATGTGTCCACCCTGGGCGAGGAAATCCACCGCCGGAAAAATCCCATCGCCCAGGTTCGCTTCGGTGGTCAGGCACAAACCGGCAATCGCTCGACTCTTGGCCATGCGTGTCACTTCATCGGGGTCGGCGTGGGTGGCGTGCACCAGGCACCAGCGTTCATCCACTTCAACATTGTCATACAGCCATTGCAGCGGGCGCTTGCCGCTCCAGGCCAGGCAGTCGTCGACTTCTTTTTGCTGCTCCGCGATATGGATATGCACCGGGCAAGTCTTGTCACTGGCGGCCAGGACGTCGTGGATTTGCTGGGGGATGACGGCGCGCAGAGAGTGGAAACACAGGCCCAGTTGCTGCGCGGGTTGTGCCGCCAGGATCGGCTGCAAGCGTGCTTGCAGGTCCAGGTAGTTTTCGGTGCTGTTGATAAAACGGCGCTGGCCTTCATTCGGCGCCTGGCCGCCGAAGCCTGAGTGGGTATAGAGCACCGGCACCAACGTCAGGCCGATCCCGCTGCTGGCGGCCGCCAGGCTGATCTGGCGCGACAGCTCGGTACGGTCGGCATAGGGCTGGCCGCTGACATCGTGGTGCACGTAATGAAACTCGGCCACCGAGGTGTAGCCGGCCTTGAGCATTTCGATATACAACTGGCGGGCGATGACCTGCAATTGCTCGGGGCTGATCTTGCCGACCATGCGGTACATCAGGTCGCGCCAGGTCCAGAAACTGTCATTGGGGTTGCCTGCCACTTCGGCCAAACCCGCCATGGCGCGCTGGAACGCATGGGAATGCAGGTTAGGCATGCCCGCCAATACCGGGCCTCTGAGCCGTTCGGCGCCGTCTGCACTGGCATTGGCCTCCACCTGGGCCAGCAGGCCATCGGCGCTGACCTCAAGACGTACATCGTTGGCCCATCCATTAGGCAGCAGCGCGCGTTCGGCAAAGAAAGCGGACATGATCAAGGCACCCCGGTCGTGTGTTTATTTGTATATACATATACAGACGTTTGCCTGCTCGGTAAACTCCGGCAATCTATGCATCTTTTCTTCCTGCAAGGATTCCCTGTGCCGACTCCGCCCGCCAAGTCTTCGCTGGCTGCCCACATGGACGAAAGTCCGGCGCCCTTGTACGCCCGCGTCAAACAGATGATCAGCCAGCAGATTCTCAACGGCAACTGGCCGCCCCATTACCGCGTGCCGTCGGAGAGCGAGCTGGTCAGCCAGTTGGGCTTCAGCCGCATGACCATCAACCGCGCACTGCGCGAACTGACCGCCGAAGGGATGTTGGTGCGCATGCAAGGGGTCGGCACGTTCGTCGCCGAACCGAAGAGCCAGTCAGCGCTGTTTGAGGTGCACAACATCGCCGATGAGATCGCTTCCCGCGGGCATCGGCACACGTGCCAGGTCATCACCCTGGGCGAAGAAGCCGCCGGTTCCGAGCGTGCCGTGGCCCTGGAAATGCGCGAAGGCGGACGGGTGTTTCATTCGTTGATCGTGCATTACGAGAACGATATTCCGGTGCAAATCGAAGACCGTTTCGTCAATGCCCTGGTCGCGCCGCAATACCTGCAACAGGATTTCACCCAGCAGACTCCCTACGCCTACTTGAATCAGGTCGCGCCATTGACCGAGGGCGAGCATGTGGTTGAGGCGATCCTTGCCGACGCCGCCGAGTGCAAGTTGTTGCAGATCGAGCCGAGCGAACCGTGCCTGTTGATTCGTCGCCGCACCTGGTCAGGTCGCCAGCCGGTCACCGCTGCGCGGTTGATCCACCCCGGTTCCCGTCACAGCCTGGAAGGGAGGTTCAGCAAATGAGTGAAGTCAAGATCTGGCGCGCCGCTGACTATGTGCGCATGCCGTGGAAAAACGGCGGCGGCAGTACCGAAGAGATCACCCGTGATGCGGGCACTGGCCTGGATGGATTTGGCTGGCGCCTGTCGATTGCCGATATTGCCGAATCGGGCGAATTCTCCACGTTCGCCGGTTACCAGCGCGTGATTACGGTGATCAAGGGCGCGGGCATGGTGCTGACCGTTGACGGCGAGGAACAGCGCGGTTTGCTGCCGTTGCAGCCATTCGCGTTCGCGGGAGACAGCCAAGTGACGTGCCGTCTGATTACCGGGCCGATCCGCGATTTCAACCTGATCTATTCGCCTGAGCGTTATCACGCGCGTTTGCAGTGGGTGGATGGCGTGCAGCGGTTTTTCAGCACGGCACAGACAGTGCTGGTGTTCAGCGTGGCGGATGAGGTGAAGGTGTTGGGCGAGACCCTCGGTCACCACGATTGCCTGCAAGTGGACGGTAACGCGGGCTTGCTGGATATCTCGGTCACTGGCCGTTGCTGCCTGATCGAACTGACCGCACGCGGTTGAAAAATGTGGGAGGGGGCTTGCTCCCGATGGCGGTGTATCAGTCACCTATAAATTGACTGAACTACTGCTATCGGGGGGGCAAGCCCCCTCCCACATTTGTTTCTGTTTCCAGGCTGCGCACCAATTTGTTACTTAATGCCCCAGCGTGACGCAAAGCTGCGCTGTCGTGACAAATCCCTCTTGCCGTAAAACATCTCCGTAAGAAATTTCATCAAGCTTTGAAGCCTTTATTTTCAAGGCCTTTGCTCACCTTCGAAAAAAATCTGCAGGGCTCACACCAAGAGTTGGCCGCTCGATTGCATATGCTTGTACATACAAGTAAAGATGTGTGCGTAAGACTCTCCTTCGCACCATCCGTGTTCGCGCATCGATCGCCGAGGAGTCCTAGCAGTGACCAAGTCTACAAAATACCGTGACGTCGAAATCCGCGCCGCCCGCGGTAACAAGCTCACCGCCAAAAGCTGGCTGACTGAAGCGCCGCTGCGCATGCTGATGAACAACCTCGACCCACAAGTGGCCGAGAACCCGAAAGAGCTGGTGGTGTACGGCGGTATTGGCCGTGCGGCGCGCAATTGGGAATGCTACGACCAGATCGTCGAGAGCCTCACCAACCTGAACGACGACGAAACCCTATTGGTGCAATCGGGTAAACCGGTCGGCGTGTTCAAGACCCACAGCAATGCCCCGCGTGTGCTGATCGCCAACTCCAACCTGGTGCCGCACTGGGCCAGCTGGGAACACTTTAACGAATTGGATGCCAAGGGCCTGGCCATGTACGGCCAGATGACCGCCGGCAGCTGGATATACATCGGCAGCCAGGGCATCGTCCAGGGCACCTACGAAACCTTCGTCGAAGCTGGCCGCCAGCATTACAACAGCGATTTGACCGGTCGCTGGGTGCTCACCGCCGGTCTCGGCGGCATGGGCGGGGCCCAGCCGCTGGCGGCAACCCTGGCCGGCGCTTGCTCGCTGAACATCGAATGCCAGCAGGTCAGCATCGATTTCCGCCTGAGCAGCCGCTATGTCGACGAGCAAGCTACCGACCTCGACGACGCCCTGGCACGCATTGGCAAGTACACCAAGGAAGGCAAGGCCATCTCCATCGCCTTGCTGGGTAACGCCGCCGAAATCCTGCCGGAACTGGTCAAGCGTGGTGTACGTCCGGACATGGTCACCGACCAGACCAGCGCCCACGACCCGCTCAACGGCTACCTGCCAGCCGGCTGGACCTGGGACGAATACCGCGCCCGCGCCAAGACCGAGCCCGCCGCCGTGATCAAGGCCGCCAAGCAGTCGATGGCCGTGCACGTCAAAGCCATGCTGGAATTCCAGAAGCAGGGCATCCCGACCTTCGACTACGGCAATAACATCCGCCAGATGGCCCAGGAAGAAGGTGTGGAAAACGCCTTCGACTTTCCTGGTTTCGTACCGGCCTATATCCGCCCGCTGTTCTGCCGTGGCATCGGCCCGTTCCGTTGGGCTGCACTGTCCGGCGACCCGCAGGACATCTACAAGACTGACGCCAAGGTCAAAGAGCTGATCCCGGACGATGCCCACCTGCACAACTGGCTTGACATGGCTCGCGAACGCATCAGCTTCCAGGGCTTGCCGGCTCGTATCTGCTGGGTTGGCCTGGGCCAGCGCGCCAAGCTCGGCCTGGCCTTCAACGAAATGGTACGCAGCGGCGAACTGTCCGCGCCGGTGGTGATCGGCCGTGACCACCTGGACTCCGGCTCTGTGGCCAGCCCGAACCGCGAAACCGAGGCCATGCAGGACGGTTCCGACGCCGTATCCGACTGGCCGCTGCTCAACGCCTTGCTCAACACCGCGAGCGGCGCGACCTGGGTTTCGCTGCACCACGGTGGTGGCGTAGGCATGGGCTTCTCCCAGCATTCGGGCATGGTGATCGTGTGTGACGGTACCGACGAAGCGGCTGAGCGCATTGCGCGGGTACTGCATAACGACCCGGCGACGGGGGTGATGCGTCATGCCGATGCCGGTTACCAGATCGCTATTGATTGCGCCAAGGAACAGGGCCTCAACCTGCCGATGATCAAGTGACCCATGTGGGAGGGGGCTTGCCCCCGATAGCGGCGGGTCAGTCATCTGATCTGTTGGCTGATACACCGCAATCGGGGGCAAGCCCCCTCCCACATTGGATCGGCGGCAACACTCAAGACAATCCATCAGAGGTTGAACCCCATGGCTGCGAATGACACCACCCCGTTGATCGAAAGGCGCTCGATCGACTACATCCCGGAAGCGGAAAGACACGGTCGTCTATTTAGCCAGTTCACCCTGTGGATGGGTGCCAACCTGCAAATCACCGCGATCGTCACCGGGGCCCTGGCCGTGGTGCTGGGCGGTGATGTGTTCTGGTCGTTGATCGGCCTGCTGGTCGGTCAACTGATTGGCGGCGGCGTCATGGCCTTGCATGCGGCCCAAGGCCCCAAGCTTGGCCTGCCGCAGATGATTTCCAGCCGGGTGCAGTTCGGCGTGTATGGCGCGGCCATCCCGATCGTACTGGTGTGCTTGATGTACCTGGGTTTCACCGCAACCGGCACCGTGCTGTCGGGTCAGGCGCTGGGGCAGTTGTTTGGAGTCAGCGACAGCGTCGGTATCCTGATCTTTGCCAGTGTCATCGTGCTGGTCACCGTGCTGGGTTACCGGGTGATCCATTTCATCGGCCGTGTCGCCAGCGTCATTGGCGTGATTGCTTTTGTCTACCTGTTCAGTCGCCTGATGGGCCAGACCGACGTTGGCGCACTCCTGCAGATCCGCCATTTCAGCTGGAGCAGTTTTCTGTTGGCCGTGTCCCTCGCGGCATCCTGGCAGATCGCCTTCGGCCCGTATGTGGCGGACTATTCGCGCTACCTGCCGAGCCAGACGTCATCGGTGAAAACCTTTCTTGCCGCTGGCGCAGGTTCGGTCGTCGGTGCACAGGTGGCGATGGTCCTTGGCGTGTTTGCCGCTGCGATGTCCGACGGACAGTTCGCCGGTCACGAAGTGGCCTACATCGTGGGCCTGAGCGGTACGGGAGCGACCGCTGCGTTGCTGTATTTCAGCATCGCGTTCGGCAAGGTCACCATCTCGACGCTGAACTCCTACGGCAGCTTCATGTGCATTGCGACCATCGTCAGCGGTTTCCGTGGTCGCCTGGAGGTCACGCGGCTGCAGCGCCTGGCATTCGTGCTGGTCATCGTCGGCGCGGCGACCCTGATCGCGTTGCTCGGCCAGCATTCGTTCCTGGGGGCGTTCAAGTCGTTCATCCTGTTCCTGCTGGCGTTCTTTACGCCCTGGAGTGCGATCAACCTGGTGGATTACTACTGCATCACCCGCGAGCGCTATGACGTGCCGGCACTGGCCGACCCGAACGGTCGCTACGGGCGCTGGAACCTGCTGGGTATCAGCGTCTATATCTTCGGCGTGCTGGTGCAGCTGCCGTTCATCGCCACCAAGTTCTACACCGGCCCTTTGGTGGCCGCGCTGGGTGGCGTGGATATTTCCTGGATCATCGGCTTGGTACTGCCGGCGGCCCTGTATTACGTGTGTGCGAAAAAATGGCACGGCACGGTACCCGATCACCTGATCCTGCCAAAAGAGCAGGGCGCTTTACCCACAACAAACGGGCTGGCTGCACAAGCCTGATGGGACGTGGACAGGGCAGGACGCCTACTGACTGCCGTAATCCATTTCATGATTGGGAGCGTCACAACAATGACTATGAATAAGACCTTGCTGGCTACCTTGTTCTCGGCTGGCTTGCTGGCAAGCGCCGGCGCCCAGGCGGCCGGCTGGTGCGAATCCGGCAAACCGGTGAAATTCGCCGGCCTGAACTGGGAAAGCGGCATGTTGCTCACCGACATCCTGCAAACCGTGCTGGAAAAAGGCTACGACTGCAAAACCGACAGCCTGCCGGGCAACTCCATCACCATGGAAAACGCCCTGGGCAGTAACGATATCCAAGTGTTTGCCGAGGAGTGGGTAGGCCGCAGCGAGGTCTGGAACAAGGCCGAGAAGGCCGGCAAGGTCGTGGGCGTCGGTGCCCCGGTCGTCGGTGCGGTCGAAGGTTGGTACGTACCGCGTTATGTGATCGAAGGCGACGCCAAGCGCAAGCTGGAAGCCAAGGCCCCGGACCTGAAAAGCATCGCCGACCTGGCCAAGTACGCCTCGGTGTTCAAGGACCAGGAAGAGCCCTCCAAGGGCCGTTTCTACAACTGCCCGGCCGGCTGGACCTGTGAGCTGGACAACAGCGAAATGCTCAAGAGCTACGGCCTGGAAAGCACCTATACCAACTTCCGCCCGGGCACCGGCCCGGCGCTGGACGCGGCGGTGCTGTCGAGCTACAAGCGCGGCGAGCCGATCCTGTTCTACTACTGGTCGCCGACGCCACTGATGGGCCAGGTCGACCTGGTCAAATTGGAAGAAAAACCCGGCGTGGATAAGCGCGTGAGTATCAAGGTCGGCCTGTCCAAGACCTTCCACGAGCAAGCCCCGGAACTGGTGGCTGTGCTGGAAAAGGTCAATCTGCCCATCGACCTGCTGAATCAGAACCTCGGCCGCATGGCCAAGGAGCGCATCGAGTCGCCAAAACTGGCGAAAATTTTCCTCAAGGAACATCCTGAAGTCTGGCACGCCTGGGTGAGCGACGACGCAGCCAAGAAAATCGACGCGGCCTTGTAGGTCAAGTGTGCACGGCTACCCTCAGGGGTGGCCGGGCGGCTGGCCACAACCCACTGGATCGAGAGCACTATATGTTTCCTGAGAGTTTTACGTTTTCCATCGCCGACTGGGTCAACGGTTGGGTGGACTCGCTGGTTACCAACTACGGCGATGTGTTCCGGCACATTTCCGACACCCTGCTATGGGCCATCGTCAACCTGGAAGGGTTGCTGCGCATGGCGCCCTGGTGGCTGATGCTGGTCATCGTCGGCGGCGTTGCCTGGCACGCCACGCGCAAGCTGGTAACCACGGCGGTGATCGTCGGTTTGCTGTTCCTGGTGGGCGCGGTTGGCCTGTGGGACAAGCTGATGCAAACCCTGGCACTAATGATGGTCGCCACGGTGATTTCGGTGCTGATCGGCATTCCCCTGGGCATCCTGTCGGCGCGCAGCAATCGCCTGCGTTCGGTGCTGATGCCACTGCTCGACATCATGCAGACCATGCCGAGTTTCGTGTACCTGATCCCGGTGCTGATGCTGTTCGGCCTGGGCAAGGTCCCGGCGATCTTCGCCACGGTGATCTACGCCGCGCCGCCACTGATCCGCCTGACGGACCTGGGCATTCGCCAGGTCGATGGCGAAGTCATGGAAGCCATCAACGCCTTTGGCGCCAACCGCTGGCAGCAACTGTTCGGCGTGCAACTGCCGCTGGCGTTGCCGAGCATCATGGCCGGGATCAACCAGACCACCATGATGGCGCTGTCGATGGTGGTGATTGCCTCGATGATCGGCGCCCGTGGCTTGGGCGAAGACGTGCTTGTCGGCATCCAGACCCTCAACGTCGGCCGTGGCCTGGAAGCCGGGCTGGCGATCGTGATTCTCGCAGTGGTCATCGACCGCATTACCCAGGCTTATGGCCGCCCACGGCATGAGGCGAGCAAATGACTACTGTCAGCAAAATCGAAGTAAAGAACGTCTTCAAAATATTCGGCGCGCGTTCCAAGGATGCCCTGGCCATGATCGGCCAGGGCAAGACCAAGGACCAGGTACTGGCCGAGACCGGCTGCGTGGTCGGCGTGAATGACCTGTCCCTGAGCATCGGCACTGGTGAGATCTTCGTGATCATGGGCCTGTCAGGTTCCGGTAAATCCACCCTGGTACGCCATTTCAATCGCCTGATCGACCCCACCAGCGGCGCGATCCTGGTGGACGGCGAAGACATCCTGCAACTGGACATGGAAGCGCTGCGCCAATTCCGCCGGCACAAGATCAGCATGGTGTTCCAGAGCTTTGGTCTGTTGCCCCACAAGAGCGTGCTCGACAACGTTGCCTACGGCCTGAAAGTACGCGGCGAAACCAAGCAGGTGTGTGCCGAGCGCGCCCTGCACTGGATCGAAACCGTAGGCCTCAAGGGCTACGAAAACAAATACCCGCACCAGCTTTCCGGCGGCATGCGCCAGCGTGTGGGCCTGGCCCGGGCCTTGGCGGCCGACACCGACATCATCCTGATGGACGAGGCCTTCAGCGCCCTCGACCCGCTGATCCGCGCCGAGATGCAGGACCAGTTGCTCGAGCTGCAAAAGACCCTGCACAAGACCATCGTGTTTATCACCCACGACCTCGACGAGGCCGTGCGCATCGGCAACCGCATTGCGATTCTCAAGGACGGCAAGCTGATCCAGGTCGGCACGCCGCGCGAGATCCTGCATTCGCCAGCGGATGAGTATGTGGATCGGTTTGTTCAGCGGCGGGCGGCGGTGGTCTGAGCCCAACCCTGTGGTGAGGCGACTGGCGCCATCGGGGGCAAGCCCCCTCCCACATTTGAAATGCATTCCCCCTGTGGGAGGGGCGGTGCGACGATTCGACTTGCCCCCGATTGGGCCGGCAAAGCTGCACAAGAATTGAAGAAGGTATGAAGATGCCCCAGGCAACAACAATCATCATCGCCGACGCGCCGATGCGCTGGCAGGACGTGGCCGCCGTGGCTCGCCATGGCGCTGTGCTCGAGCTCTCGGGCCAGGCCTGGGCGCGCATCGACAACGCCCAGGCCATCGTGCAACGCATCGTCGCCAGCGGCGAGCGCGCCTATGGCGTCAATACCGGCCTGGGCGCCTTGTGCAACGTGTCGCTCAAGGGCGAGCAATTGAGCCAGCTGTCGCGCAATACACTGTTGAGCCACGCCTGTGGCGTCGGCCCGGTGCTCAGCGACGAGCAGACCCGCGCGATCATCTGCGCGGCGATCATCAACTACAGCCACGGCAAGTCCGGCCTGCACCCACAGGTGGTGCACTCGTTGCTGGCGCTGCTCAATCACGGCATCACCCCGCAAGTGCCGTCCCAGGGCTCGGTGGGTTACCTGACCCACATGGCCCATGTCGGCGTGGCCTTGCTCGGCGTCGGCAATGTGAGCTATCGCGGCCAGGTGGTCACGGCGCAACACGCTTTGCAGGCTGAAGGCTTGCAACCCGTGGTGCTCGGCGCCAAAGACGGTCTGTGCCTGGTCAACGGCACGCCGTGCATGACCGGCCTGAGCTGTCTGGCCTTGGCCGATGCCCACCATTTGCTGCAATGGGCCGATGTGATCGGTGCCATGAGCTTCGAAGCCCAACGCGGCCAGATCGACGCCTTTGACGAAGCGATTATCGCCCTCAAGCCGCACCCGGGCATGCAGCAGGTCGGCAGCAACCTGCGCGCCTTGCTCGACGGCAGCGAAGTCATCGCCAGCAGCAAAGGTATTCGCACCCAGGACGCCCTGAGCATTCGCTCGATCCCGCAGATCCACGGCGCCGCTCGCGATCAGCTTGAGCACGCCACCCGCCAGATCGAGACTGAACTCAACAGCGCCACGGACAACCCACTGCTGCTTGGCACGCCGGATAACTATCGCGTGGTATCCCAGGCCAACCCGCACGGCCAGTCCGTAGCGCTGGCGGCGGACATGCTGGCGATTGCCATGGCCGAAATCGGCTCCGTGGCCGAACGTCGCCTGGACCGCCTGATCAACCCGCACGTCAGCGGCTTGCCGGCGTTCCTGGTCAGCAACCCCGGGGTCAACTCCGGGATGATGATCGTGCAGTACGTCGCCGCATCCTTGTGCGGGCAGAACCGCCAACTGGCGCAACCGGCGGTGCTCGACAACTTCGTCACCTCGGGCCTGCAGGAAGACCACTTGAGCATGGGCACCAACGCCGCGCTCAAGCTGCACCAGGTGCTGGCCAACGTCACCCAGATCCTCGCCATCGAGTATCTGCTGGCAGCCCAGGCGTTCGAATTCCTCAAGGACCAGCGCTTCGGCGTGGGCACCGACCACGCCTGGCGCTTGCTGCGCGAAGTGGTCCCCGCTTACGAGCAGGACCGTTGGCTGGCGCCGGATATTGCCGCCGCTGCCCAGTTGCTTAAAGACACTGCGTTACCGAATTTGCACTGAACACCTAAGAATAATTCACAAGGAGAACGAATGTGACTGCGCTAAACCTGATTCCAGGCCAACTGACCCTCGCCCAGCTGCGGGCCATCTACCAGCAGCCGGTAACCCTCAGCCTGGATGACAGCGCCTCGGCCCAGATTGAAGCCAGCGTCGCCTGTGTGGAGCAGATTCTCGCCGAGAACCGCACCGCCTATGGCATCAACACCGGTTTCGGCCTGCTGGCCTCGACCCGCATCGCCAGTGAAGACCTGGAAAACCTCCAGCGTTCCCTGGTGCTGTCCCACGCCGCTGGCGTCGGTGAGCCGATCAGCGATGCGCTGGTGCGGCTGGTCATGGTGCTCAAGGTCAACAGCCTCAGCCGCGGGTTCTCCGGGATCCGTCGCCAGGTGATCGACGCGCTGATCGCGCTGATCAACGCCCAGGTGTACCCGCACATTCCGCTGAAAGGTTCGGTCGGCGCCTCTGGTGACCTGGCGCCATTGGCGCATATGTCCCTGGTGCTGCTTGGCGAAGGCAAAGCGCGTTACAAGGGCGAATGGCTGGAAGCCACCGCAGCGCTGAAAGTTGCTGGCCTCACACCGCTGACCCTGGCCGCCAAAGAAGGCCTGGCCTTGCTCAACGGCACCCAGGTATCCACCGCTTACGCATTGCGCGGCCTGTTCGAAGGTGAAGACCTGTTTGCCGGCGCGCTCACCTGCGGCGGCCTCACCGTGGAGGCCGTACTGGGTTCGCGCTCGCCGTTCGATGCGCGTATTCATGCGGCGCGTGGCCAGCGTGGGCAGATCGATGCGGCTGCGGCCTATCGTGACCTGCTGGGCGAAAGCAGCCAGGTGTCGCAGTCGCACCAGAACTGCGACAAGGTGCAAGATCCGTACTCCCTGCGTTGCCAGCCACAGGTCATGGGCGCCTGCCTGACTCAGTTCCGCCAGGCCGCCGAAGTGCTGGTGGTCGAAGCCAACGCGGTATCGGATAACCCGCTGGTATTTGCCGCCGAAGGCGACGTGATTTCCGGCGGTAACTTCCACGCCGAACCGGTGGCCATGGCCGCTGACAATATGGCTTTGGCCATCGCCGAAATAGGCTCCCTGAGTGAGCGGCGCATCTCGCTGATGATGGACAAGCACATGTCGCAACTGCCGCCGTTCCTGGTAGGCAATGGTGGGGTGAACTCCGGTTTCATGATCGCCCAGGTCACTGCCGCTGCGCTCGCCAGCGAGAACAAGGCACTGGCCCATCCCCATAGCGTCGACAGCCTGCCGACCTCGGCGAACCAGGAAGACCACGTCTCCATGGCCCCGGCCGCGGGCAAGCGCCTGTGGGAAATGGCCGAGAACACCCGTGGCATTCTCGCGGTGGAATGGCTTGCAGCCTGCCAGGGCCTGGACCTGCGCGACGGCTTGAAAACCTCGCCTGCGCTTGAAAAAGCCCGGAGCATCCTGCGCGACAAAGTAGCGTTCTACGACAAGGACCGCTTCTTTGCCCCGGACATCAATGCCGCCAGCGAACTGCTTGCCACCCGTTGCCTGAATGAGCTGGTGCCGGCCAAGTTGCTGCCAAGCCTTTAAGCTCACCGGTACCCAATGTGGGAGCTGGCTTGCCTGCGATAGCGGTGTATCTGCGCCAGATGGGCTGGCTGGAAGTCCGCCATCGCAGGCAAGCCAGCTCCCACATTGATTTTCGCCAGATTCAGATTTTCTCGGGATAAGAATAATAGGGAAGAGAAATGCACCAACAAGAAAAGGGTTTGAAACGCGGGCTCAACGCCCGACATATTCGCTTCATGGCACTCGGTTCCGCGATCGGCACCGGGCTGTTCTATGGCTCCGCCTCGGCCATCCAGATGGCCGGCCCTGCCGTGCTGCTGGCCTACCTGATCGGCGGCGCCGCGGTGTTCATGGTGATGCGCGCCCTCGGTGAAATGGCTGTGCACAATCCGGTATCCGGCTCCTTCGGCCAGTACGCCAGCACCTACCTGGGCCCCATGGCCGGGTTTATCCTCGGTTGGACCTATGCATTTGAAATGATCATCGTCTGCCTGGCCGACGTCACCGCCTTCGGCATCTACATGGGCTTCTGGTTTCCTGAGGTCGCCCGTTGGGTCTGGGTGCTGGGCATCGTGTTTTTGATCGGCGGCCTGAACCTGTGCAACGTCAAGGTTTTTGGCGAGATGGAGTTCTGGCTGTCACTGCTCAAGGTCGGCGCTATCGTGGCGATGATCCTCGGCGGGTTCGGCATCATGCTGTTCGGCATTCACTCGGCGGGTGAAACCCAGGCCAGTGGCTTGAGCAACCTGTGGGCCCACGGCGGCTTCATGCCCAACGGTATCGGCGGGCTGATTGCCTCGTTTGCGGTAGTGATGTTTGCCTTTGGCGGGATCGAAATCATCGGCATCACAGCCGGCGAAGCCAAGGACCCGCAGCGGGTTATCCCCAAGGCGATCAACGCGGTGCCGCTGCGCATCCTGTTGTTCTACGTGCTGACCCTGTTCGTGCTTATGGCGATCTACCCATGGCCGCAGATCGGCAGCCAGGGCAGCCCGTTCGTGCAGATCTTCAGCAACCTGGGAATCGGCTCGGCGGCGACCATCCTCAACATCGTGGTGATCTCGGCGGCCGTGTCGGCGATCAACAGCGACATCTTCGGCGCTGGCCGCATGATGTACGGCCTGGCCCAGCAAGGGCAGGCGCCCAAGGGTTTTGCGCAGTTGTCCAGGCAGGGCGTGCCGTGGATGACTGTAGTGGTGATGGGCGCCGCGTTGCTCGGCGGTGTGGTGCTCAACTACCTGATCCCGGAAAACGTGTTCCTGCTGATCGCGTCGATTGCCACCTTCGCCACCGTGTGGGTGTGGCTGATGATTTTGTTCACCCAGGTCGCCATGCGTCGCTCCATGACCAAGGAACAGGTCGCCGAGCTGAAATTCCCGGTACCGTTCTGGCCCTATGCGCCGGCAGCGGCCATTGTGTTCATGCTGTTTGTGTTTGGCGTGCTCGGTTACTTCCCGGACACCCAGGCGGCCTTGATGGTCGGCGCCGTGTGGATCGTGCTGCTGATACTCGCTTACTTGCTGTGGGTCAAGCCCGCCGCCGGGCAAACGGCCAGGGTCCACTACGACCCGGCCTTGTCTCATCGATAACTTAGGGAGGCGTTAATGAAAACCCTTTGGCACCACTGCCACGTCGCAACCATGGCCCAGGGCAAATACTCGATCATCGAGGACGCCGCCATGGTGACTGTCGGCTCGCTCATCGAGTGGGTCGGCCCCCGCAGCCAGGCACCCACGGTGGATTACGCCCAGGTGCATGACCTGCAAGGCGCGTGGGTCACCCCCGGGCTGATCGACTGCCACACCCACACGGTGTTCGGCGGCAATCGCAGCGGCGAATTCGAGCAGCGCCTTGAGGGCGTCAGCTACGCCGACATCGCGGCCAAGGGCGGCGGTATCGCCAGCACCGTGCGTGCCACTCGCGCTGCCACGGAAGATGATCTGTTTGCCAGCGCTGAAAAGCGCCTGCGCAGTTTGCTGCGTGATGGCGTGACCACGGTGGAGATCAAATCCGGCTACGGCCTGGACCTGGCCAACGAACGCAAGATGCTGCGCGTGGCCCGGCGTCTGGGTGACGCGCTGCCAGTCAGTGTGCGCGCCACGTGCCTGGCCGCCCACGCGTTGCCGCCGGAGTACAAGGATCGCGCCGACGCCTACATCGAGCACATCTGCACCGAGATGCTGCCGGCCCTGGCTGCAGAAGGGTTGGTGGATGCGGTGGACGCCTTCTGCGAATACCTGGCGTTTTCCCCGGAGCAGGTTGAGCGTGTATTTAAAGTCGCCCAGCAGCTCGGCCTGCCGGTGAAGCTGCACGCCGAGCAACTTTCGTCCCTGCACGGTTCAAGCCTGGCGGCGCGTTACCACGCGCTGTCGGCGGATCACCTGGAGTTCATGACCGAAGACGACGCCATCGCCATGGCTGCTGCCGGCACCGTCGCCGTCTTGCTACCGGGGGCTTTCTACTTCCTGCGTGAAACCCAGTTGCCGCCGATGGAGGCCCTGCGCAAGCACGGGGTGAAGATCGCCATTGCCAGCGACCTCAACCCTGGCACCTCGCCGGCGTTGTCGGTGCGCCTGATGCTGAACATGGCCTGCACCCTGTTCCGCATGACCCCGGAAGAAGCCCTGGCCGGCGCCACGCAACATGCGGCTACCGCGTTGGGCATGGGCGACACCCATGGTTCCCTGGAAGTGGGCAAAGTTGCAGATTTTGTCGCCTGGCAGATCGATCGTCCCGCCGACCTGGCCTACTGGCTGGGCGGCGAGCTGGATAAACGCGTCGTGCGCCATGGCGCCGATGTCACAGTTTAAGGAGAAGCGTTGTGGATAAGGTCCTGACATTCAAACAAGGCCGCGTACCGCTGCTGATCAGCATGCCCCACGCCGGCCTGCGCCTGACGCCTGCGGTCGAGGCCGGGTTGATCCCCGAGGCGCAAAGCCTGCCGGACACCGACTGGCATATCCCCTTACTGTACGACTTTGCCGAAGAACTAGGCGCCAGCACCCTGGCCGCGGAGTACTCGCGGTTTGTCATCGACTTGAACCGGCCCTCGGATAACAAGCCGCTTTATGCAGGCGCCACCACCGGCCTGTACCCGCAGACGCTGTTCGATGGCGTGCCGCTGTTTCGTGAAGGGCAGACGCCCTCCGAGGAAGAGCGTGCGACCTACCTGCAGAAGATCTGGGGCCCTTATCACCGCCAGCTGCAAGAAGAACTGGCGCGCCTGAAGGCCGAGTTTGGCTACGCGCTGCTGTTCGATGCGCACTCGATCCGCTCGGTAATCGCGCACCTGTTCGACGGCAAGTTGCCGGACTTCAACCTCGGTACCTTCAACGGCGCCGCATGCGATCCGGAACTGGCCAGCCAGCTCGAAGCCATCTGCGCCGCGCATCCCCAGTACACCCATGTGCTGAACGGGCGTTTCAAGGGCGGCCACATCACCCGGCACTACGGCGACCCGGCGCAGGATGTCCATGCCGTGCAACTGGAGTTGTGCCAGAGCGCGTATATGGAGGAGTTTGAGCCGTTTCGCTATCGTCCCGACCTGGCTGAACCGACCCAGGTGGTGTTGAAGCAACTGCTGCAAGGGTTTTTGTCTTGGGGGCAAAGCCGGTACCG
The DNA here is from genome assembly GCF_900105675.1 of Pseudomonas synxantha. Classification (NCBI taxonomy): domain Bacteria; kingdom Pseudomonadati; phylum Pseudomonadota; class Gammaproteobacteria; order Pseudomonadales; family Pseudomonadaceae; genus Pseudomonas; species Pseudomonas synxantha. Next base: position 6,587,691 of record NZ_LT629786.1, read on the forward strand.
ATGATTCAGGGTGTGGCTCAAATAGCTATCGGGAGCAAGCCCCCTCCCACATTTTGACTGCATTCACACAGTCCAAATGTCGGAGGGGCTGGAGGGGTCGACTGTAGGATTATCTGCGGAGCGAACTGCTGACACAGGTCTAAGTGCTCAAGGACATGCTCATTGCACAATTCGGGTTTATGATGCCTGACGGCAAAATAATAGACGTCCCCCCAGGGATGAACCCGACACCCTACGGAGCGCGCAATGCAGACTTGGTACCCGCAGATCAAACCCTACGCCCGGCATGATCTGGCTGTCGATGACACCCACACCCTGTATGTCGATGAAAGTGGCTCCCCCGAAGGCTTGCCTGTCGTGTTCATCCACGGTGGCCCAGGTGCCGGTTGCGACGCCCAGAGCCGCTGCTATTTCGACCCGAACCTGTACCATATTGTGACCTTCGACCAGCGTGGCTGCGGTCGCTCGACCCCGCGCGCCAACCTCGAAAACAACACCACCTGGGATCTGGTAGCCGACCTTGAGCGCATCCGCGAGCACCTGGGCATCGACAAATGGGTACTGTTCGGCGGTTCCTGGGGCTCGACCCTGGCCCTGGCCTACGCGCAAACCCATCCCGAGCGCGTGCTTGGCCTTATCGTGCGCGGCATCTTCCTCGCGCGCCCGCAGGACATCCACTGGTTCTACCAGGAGGGTGCGAGCCGCCTGTTCCCGGATTACTGGCAGGACTACCTGGCGCCGATCCCGGTGGAAGAGCGCCACGACATGATCGCCGCCTACCACAAGCGCCTGACCGGCAACGACCAGATCGCCCAGATGCACGCAGCCAAGGCCTGGTCTGGTTGGGAAGGGCGCATGCTGGGCCTGTGCCCGAGCCCGCAGCATGTCGAGCGCTTCTCCGAGCCGCAGCGCGCCTTGTCCATTGCCCGCATCGAATGCCATTACTTCACCAACAACTCCTTCCTGGAACCCAACCAGCTGATTCGCGATATGCACAAGATCGCCCATCTGCCCGGCGTCATCATCCACGGTCGCTACGATATGATCTGCCCGCTGGATAACGCCTGGGAGCTGCATCAGGCCTGGCCCAACAGCGAGCTACAGGTGATTCGCGAGGCCGGGCATGCTGCCTCCGAGCCGGGTATCACCGACGCTTTGGTGCGTGCGACTGGCGAAATGGCACGGCGCCTGCTTGATCTGCCCCCTGAAGAAGCATGAAGGGCCTGTTGCAGCGGGTGCGTGGCGCCCGCGTCGAAGTTGCCGGGGAGGTCGTGGGCGCGATTGACCAGGGTTTGCTGGTGCTGGTCGCCGTCGAACCTTCAGATACGCCCGAGAGCGCCGACAAACTGTTGCACAAGCTGCTTAACTATCGGGTGTTCAGCGACGACGAGGGCAAGATGAACCTGTCGCTCAAGGATATCGGCGGCGGTTTGCTGCTGGTGTCGCAGTTCACGCTGGCGGCGGACACAAAAAGCGGGCTGCGGCCCTAATGCTGTTCACTTAAGCGGAGCAGCCTTACGGTTTACTGGAAACCTGGTTTTTGAGATCTTCACCGTCCTTGGTCTTGATGGCCTTGGGCGGTGATCCAAAAACAGCCCTCCGACTCCCGCCCTCAGTTCTGACAAGCGCCTTCCTGTCGCCGAAATAGGATTAGCCGCAGCCATCACAATCAATTGCACCGCAATGTATTGGCACGCCGGCTTGAAACGAATATCTGATGGTGTGCGACCGAACGCTACGGCAGCTAGACTGGCCTCCCGCCGGATCACGTTGTAAGCCAGTAAAAGCCCCCATACTTCTTGGTATATCAGGTCGATCTTCTTGCTACGCAGAGTCACTGCGTTCTGCTGCATTGAGCTTTTGATGTCTCTGAAGCCCAGCTCTATCTCCCATCGCTCCTGATACAACTTGGCAATCATCTTGGCGCTATAAGTTTCGACGGGCAGTGAAGTCATCACCGTTTTGAGCTTCCCTTGGACTTCATAGCTGACCGCGCGCACCTCCCAGTGACGGGGTAAATTGGGGTTTTGCTTTCTAGCTTGTTGGGACACTTTCATGCGTAACAATCGGTCGTGCTTGCCGTAACGAGCAACCTCTTCGCTTACCACCCCTTTGCGCTCCGGGATCAGCCAGTGGCGATTGATGCCGGCACCGCTCAAGCTCAGTAACAAATTCGCGCTCCAGAAACCCTTGTCGAACAGCGTCACTGAGTGGTCAGGGATTTGTTGAAGAAACTCGTCAGCCAAGCGCATTTCACTGCGCCGATAGGGACTCAGCTGAGCATCCAGAAGCAGGTGCGAACGCACATTCATCAAGGCGACAAGACGCAGCATTGGAAACGGTGTCTGACGATCAGTGCCGGTGTTTCCTGAGCCAAAATGATCTCGTAGCTCCTGATTATCGGGAGTTCGCAGAAGCGCTCCGTCTACTGCAAACACTTGTAAATCCTGCCAGGTATCTCCGTTGTAACGCTCGCCGCCCCATTGACTACCGGTCTTGCGGAACAGCCATTCGACTGGATCAGAGCCTAATCGTTTGCGAGCTTCAGTCACGCCGCTTCTGGCCAGCAAATGATCGCTAGCAAGCCCCTGAGCACAAATATTCAAACGTCTAGCCACTTCATGAACGGGTTCGTCACGAAACAACGCCATGCCCAGAACGAGCCAAAGCACCTGATCGGCTGGCAAGCGGCGCCTACGGATGGTGGCTTGGGAGGAGAGCCCGAGTGCCGATGCGACCCACTCGACGGGGATGTTCTGGGTGAAGGTGCTCAGGTCTGAGAAGTTAAAAAGATCGCCAAGGTCGAGCAGTTCTTGTTGAACAGACATAAAAAATCCGATGCCAGGAGTCTGGCATCGGATTTTCTAGGAAGCCCAGCGTGAGCTCAAATGCTTAAGTGAACAGCATTAGGCTGCGGCCCAGCTTCTCCACAGCGGCGCCGCCGGCCCTGGGCGCGGCGCTTTTTGAGCACTTGTGGTTACAAGCGCAACAATTGCATGGCAAGGTGGCTTCAGGGCGTTTTGGCGCCGATATGCAGGTGCATTTGGTCAATGATGGCCCTGTGACCTTCCTCTTACAGACATGAATGTATTAAAAACGACTTTAATGCTGAAAAACGCAGGTTTTCGCTATAAATACTTCACTGTCCCTGATGCGTTGTCTCGCGGGCTACTAGATAATCGCGCGCTACGGGGATCAGCGTTGTTTGGTCCATTTTTGACTTAGGTAGAGACTTGTCCGATAGCCTTTGGGGAATCATTTGGCCCTAGGGGAGTCGGAACATTGCTCGCCAACCTGGCATATAGATAGCTGGCCGTTGGTTTTTTGATCTGTTTTCGGCGAGGGTTGCTCGTGATTGTTAGTCCCTGTAATGCACCAAAATTGTCTGCCAAACGGTTACGAAACGCACTGGTGACGGGCTCTGCCCTGTTTTGCCTGTTCGGCGCGGGTCAACTGTGGGCATTCAGTCTGGATGATGTGTCGGCCAAGGCAAAAGAGCTGGCCGGGCAGAAATACGAAGCTCCGCGCAGCAATCTGCCGAACGAATTCCGCGAAATGAAATTCGCTGACTACCAGAAGATTCGTTTCCGCAATGAAAAAGCCGAGTGGGCCGATCAGAACACCCCGTTCAAGCTGTCCTTCTATCACCAGGGCATGCATTTCGACACGCCGGTGAAAATCAACGAAGTCACTGCCGACAGCGTGCATGAAATCAAGTACGACCCGACGCGTTTCGATTTCGGCGACGTGAAGTTCGATCCCAAGGCCACTGAGCAGCTGGGTTATGCCGGTTTCCGTGTGCTTTTCCCGATCAACAAGGCCGACAAGCAAGACGAAATCATGACCATGCTCGGCGCCAGCTATTTCCGCGTCGTGGGCAAGGACCAGGTATATGGCCTGTCTGCCCGTGGGATGGCCATTGATACCGCACTGCCGTCCGGCGAAGAGTTCCCGCGTTTCACCGAGTTCTGGATCGAACGTCCAAAACCGGGTGACAAGCACCTGGTGATCTTCGCCCTGCTGGATTCGCCGCGCGCCACTGGCGCCTATCGCCTGATCCTGCGCCCTGGCACCGACACCGTAGTCGATGTGAAATCGCAGATGTACCTGCGCGACAAGGTCAGCAAGCTGGGCGTGGCCCCGTTGACCTCGATGTTCCTGTTCGGCGCCAACCAGCCGTCCAAGGTCCTCAACTACCGTCGCGAGCTGCACGACTCCAGCGGCCTGTCGATCCATGCCGGCAACGGTGAGTGGATCTGGCGCCCGTTGAACAACCCTAAACACCTGTCGGTCAGCAACTTCAGCGTCGAAAACCCGCGTGGGTTCGGCCTGCTGCAACGTGGCCGCAACTTCAGCCACTACGAAGACCTGGACGACAACTACGACAAGCGCCCAAGCGCCTGGATCGAGCCTGAGGGCGATTGGGGCAAGGGCACCGTCGATCTGGTAGAGATCCCGACGGCCGATGAAACCAATGACAACATCGTGGCGTTCTGGAGCCCGGCCGAACTGCCGGAAGTCGGCAAGCCGCTGGACGTGTCCTACCGCCTGCACTGGACCCTGGACGACGCTGCCTTCCATTCGCCGGAGAGCGCCTGGGTCAAGCAGACCCTGCGTTCCACTGGGGACGTGAAGCAATCCAATCTGATCCGTCAGCCCGATGGCAGCGTGGCCTACCTGGTGGACTTCGAGGGCCCGTCCCTGAAGAAACTGCTGCCGGACGCCCCGGTGCGCAGCCAGGTGAGCGTCAGTGACAACGCCGAGCTGGTTGAAAACAGCGTGCGCTACAACGAGCACACCAAAGGCTGGCGCCTGACCCTGCGCATGAAGATCAAGGACGCGGGCAAGCCGACCGAAATGCGTGCGGCACTGGTGCAGGATATCGTGCAGCCAGAGCCTGAGCCGGTTTCCAACCATGTGTTGAAGGCCGACAAAGTCCTGGCCAAGCAGCACGAGAAACAGGCCAAGAAAGACGCGAAAGACAAGCAAGCCCAGCAGCCAGAAGCTGCCCCAGCCACACCGGAGCCGATCAAGACCGAGCAAGTCCTGACCGAAACCTGGAGCTATCAGTTGCCTGCCGATGAGTAATTCCCAAGTCACGCCCGAGACTCTGTCCGAGTACCTGGCGCATCTGCCCATGACGGCCGAGCAGCGCGCCGAGCTGGCGGGCTGCCGCTCGTTCAGCGAGTTGCATGAGCGTCTGTCGTCAAAAACCTTCGACGCACCGACCGACGCCGCCCAGGCCTCGGTCGGCCGTCGGTTGACCCTCAGCACTGCCGAAGAGCTGCAAGACGCCGAAATGCTGGCGCTCGACGCCAGCGGTCGCGTATGCCTCAAGGCCACTCCACCGATCCGCCGGACCAAAGTGGTGCCCGAGCCTTGGCGCACCAATATCCTGGTACGTGGCTGGCGGCGGATCACCGGTCGCACCAATCCGCCCAAGCCACCGAAAGACGAGCGGGTGTTGCCGGCTGCGCGCTGGCGTACCGTGGGTTCGATCCGTCGCTATATCCTGCTGGTGCTGATGCTCGGCCAGACCATCGTGGCTGGCTGGTACATGAAAGGCATCATGCCGTACCAGGGCTGGTCGCTGGTCGACTTCGACGAAATCCGCAACCAGACCCTGCTGCAAACGGCAACCCAGGTACTGCCTTACGCCCTGCAAACCAGCATCCTGATCATGTTCGGGATTCTGTTCTGCTGGGTGTCGGCAGGTTTCTGGACCGCGCTGATGGGCTTCCTCGAGCTGCTGACCGGTCACGATAAATACCGCATCTCCGGTAAAAGTGCCGGCGACGAGCCGATTCCGAAGGATGCGCGCACCGCGCTGGTGATGCCGATCTGCAACGAAGACGTACCGCGTGTATTCGCGGGTTTGCGTGCGACGTTCGAATCGGTGGCCGCCACCGGCGACCTGGATCGCTTCGATTTCTTCGTGCTCAGTGACAGTAACGAGGCCGACATCTGCATCGCCGAGCAGCAAGCCTGGCTCGACGTGTGCCGCGAGGCCGGTGGCTTCGGCAAGATCTTCTATCGCCGCCGTCGCCGCCGCGTAAAGCGCAAGAGCGGCAACCTCGACGACTTCTGCCGTCGCTGGGGCGGTGACTACAAGTACATGGTGGTGCTCGACGCCGACAGCGTGATGAGCGGTGAGTGCCTGACCAGCCTGGTGCGCCTGATGGAGGCCACGCCGGATGCGGGGATCATCCAGACCGCGCCACGGGCGTCGGGCATGGATACCCTGTATGCGCGCATGCAGCAGTTCGCCACCCGCGTGTACGGCCCGCTGTTTACCGCCGGCCTGCACTTCTGGCAGCTGGGTGAATCCCACTACTGGGGTCACAACGCGATCATCCGCATGAAGCCGTTTATCGAGCACTGCGCCCTGGCGCCGTTGCCCGGTAAAGGCGCGTTTGCCGGTGCGATCCTCTCCCACGACTTCGTTGAAGCTGCGCTGATGCGCCGTGCCGGCTGGGGCGTGTGGATTGCCTACGACCTGCCGGGCAGCTACGAAGAACTGCCGCCGAACCTGCTGGACGAACTCAAGCGTGACCGTCGCTGGTGCCACGGTAACCTGATGAACTTCCGCCTGTTCCTGGTTAAAGGCATGCACCCGGTGCACCGTGCGGTGTTCCTGACCGGCGTGATGTCCTACCTGTCGGCGCCGTTATGGTTCTTCTTCCTGGTGTTGTCCACCGCGTTGCTGGCGGTGAATACCCTGATGGAACCGCAGTACTTCATGGCTCCTCGCCAGTTGTACCCGCTGTGGCCACAATGGCATCCGGACAAGGCGGTGGCGCTGTTCTCCACCACTATCGTGCTGCTGTTCCTGCCAAAACTGCTGAGCATCATCCTGATCTGGGCCAAGGGCGCGAAAGAGTTCGGCGGCAAGTTCAAGGTGACCTTGTCGATGCTGCTGGAGATGCTGTTCTCCATGCTGCTGGCGCCGGTGCGGATGATTTTCCACACCCGTTTCGTGCTTGCCGCGTTCCTCGGCTGGGCCGCCACCTGGAACTCGCCGCAGCGTGACGACGACTCCACGCCATGGAGCGAAGCGGTCAAGCGCCACGGGCCGCAAACCCTGCTGGGCTTCCTGTGGGCCCTGCTGGTGGTGTGGTTGAACCCAAGCTTCCTGTGGTGGCTGATCCCGATTGTCGGCTCGCTGATGCTGTCGATCCCGGTGTCGGTGATTTCCAGCCGGGTCAAGCTGGGTCTCAAGTCCCGCGACGAGAGCCTGTTCCTGATCCCTGAGGAATACAATCCGCCGCAAGCGTTGCTGTCGACCGAGCAATACACCCATGAAAACCGCTGGCACGCCCTCAATGACGGGTTTGTGCGTTCGGTGGTCGACCCGCAGCAGAACGCCCTGGCCTGCGCCTTGGCGACTTCTCGGCACCGTGAGGCCGAGCCGATCGAGTACCTGCGCATGGAGCGTGTTCGCCACGCGTTGAAAGTCGGCCCGGCCGGCCTCAACAACAGCGAACGCCTGGCCTTGCTCAGCGATCCGGTGGCTCTGGCACGCCTGCATGAGCAGGTCTGGAGCGAAGGCCACGCAGAGTGGCTTGATGCCTGGCGTGCATCGATCAAGGCTGATCCGCATGCGCCGTTGCTGCCGCTGCAACCGCAGTCGGCCCAGGCTCAACCGGCCTGATTCAGACGCCCCCGAGGGCTCGCCTCGGGGGTGTTCCAGACGCTGGTCCTACAGCGTTTACGGTCCCTTCCTTGTATCGCTAACTCCTTGTTATTTCGAAACAAAAGACCTTTGTTCGAGGCGTATTGCCGTGCCTGTGGCTGGGTTAGCATCGCCCCCCAAAATTTGACTCGCCACGGGGGCATTCATGATCAAGAAGTACTGTGCGGCATTGCTGATTAGCTGTTTCCTATTGGTACACACGGGGCTGCTGAAGGCGGGTGCGCTGGACGATGCTGTTCGCCGTGGTGTGCTGAAAGTCGGCACGACCCCCAATTACGTGCCATTTGAGATGCTTGATAGGCAGGGGCGCATCATCGGCTTTGAAATCGACTTGCTCCATGCCATGAGCCGCGCGCTGGGCGTTCAGCTTGAGCTGGTAGCGGTGCCCTATAAGGAACTGGTGCCGGGGCTGATGGCGAAAAAGTTTGATCTGATTGGCAGCGGCATGACGGTCACTCAGGAGCGCAATCTCAAACTCAATTTCAGCGACTCGTTTATCGTGGTGGGCCAGACCGTGCTGCTGCACCCTCGCCTGGCGGGTGCGGTTTCCAGCATTGAAGACTTGAACCAAAATGGTTATCGGGTCGTCGCCATTGAGGGCACCACGGGACAGGCCGCCGCACGCCGCTTTCTCGGGGCAGCGCGACTCAGCAGTGTGACGACCCCGGAAGAGGGGGTGCGGCAGGTCGTAGAGGGGGAGGTCGACGCCTTTGTGCATGACGCGCCCTACAACCTGATCGCGATGAGCCGGCCGCAGAACAGCGCATTGCTGGCACTGGAACAACCCTTCACCTTCGAACCTCTGGCCTTCGGCTTGAAAAAAGGTGATTACGACAGCCTCAACTGGATCAATCACTTCCTCAACCAGATCGCCCAGGATGGCACCTACGATCGCCTGCATGACAAGTGGTTCACGGACACTGCCTGGGTGTCTGAGCTTGAGTGATCGTCATAACTACTTACACATCAATCAATTGCCCAGTCGCTGCGCCGATGTGTCTACCTCTGCGTTGAACTGCAACGCCGCCGGGGTTTTCCGACATGCGCCGATATGATTTACCCGTGAAACCTTTGTGACAGACAACGAGTGGGTTAGGATCGCACCCCGAAATGGCGCAGCCCTTTGCGCGCCGACCTTATAAGAATCGTTCAGGGGACTTGTTGATGAAAAAGTATCTTTCGATGCTGCTGCTCGGCGTCACTGCGCTGGTCGCTGCCACTGCGGCACAGGCCGGTGCCATCGACGATGCGGTCAAGCGCGGCACGCTGAAAGTCGGCATGGACCCGACCTACATGCCCTTTGAAATGACCGACAAGCGCGGTGAGATCATCGGTTTCGAAGTCGACATCCTCAAGGCCATGGCCAAGTCCATGGGGGTCAAGCTCGAGCTGGTTTCTACAGGCTATGACGGCATCATCCCGGCCTTCCTGACCGGCAAGTTCGACATGATCGGCAGCGGCATGACCCTGACCCAGGAGCGCAACCTGCGCCTGAACTTCAGCGAACCCTTCATCGTGGTCGGCCAGACCCTGCTGATCCGCAAGGAGCTGGAAGGCACGATCAAGTCCTACAAAGACCTGAACGACGAGAAATACCGCCTGACCTCCAAGCTCGGTACCACCGGTGAAATGGTGGCCAAGAAGCTGATCTCCAAGGCCAAGTACCACGGCTATGACAACGAGCAAGAGGGTGTGCTGGACGTGGTCAACGGCAAGGCCGATGCCTTTGTATATGACGCGCCGTACAACGTGGTCGCCGAGAAGAAAGTCGGCAACGGCAAGCTGGTGTTCCTGGAGGAGCCCTTCACCTTCGAGCCCCTGGCGTTCGGTTTGAAGAAGGGTGACTACGACAGCATCAACTTCATCAACAACTTCCTGCACCAGATCAAGAACGACGGCACCTACGATCGCATCCATGACAAGTGGTTCAAGAGCTCCGAGTGGCTCAAGGACATGGAATAAGGCCTGACACCGAGTTGCCTGCATCGCAGGCAAGCCAGCTCCCACATTTGACTGTATTTACACATCAAGTGTGGGAGGGGGCTTGACCCCCGATGGCGACCTATCAGGCAACACATATCCGGAAAGTGAAATGAAACAGAAAAAAGCCCAATGGCCCTGGCACCTGCTCACCGTGGTCGTGCTGGTCGGCCTGGCTGGCGCCTTGTACTACGCCACCTCGCTGATGTCCTACGAGTGGCGCTGGAACCGCGTTCCGCAATACTTTGCCTATCAAGCCGAGACCTCCCAGCGCGCTGCGGATATGTCCACCGTGGTCGAGTTGGTGCGCAAAGGCGACATGGCCGAAGTCACCCTGCGCAATGACGCGGGGGGCGAGCAAAAGCTCACGGTTGCCGACAACAGCCTGCAAGTGGCCCGCGGCGACGATGTGGCTGAAGGCGATGTGGTCGGCGTGACTCGCCAGTGGGCGCTCGGGCCGTTGATGTGGGGCTTGTGGACCACGTTGTGGCTGTCGGTGGTGTCCGGCGTCCTAGGCTTGGCCATTGGCTTGGCGACCGGATTGTGCCGGCTCTCCAAAAACCCGACCTTGCGCGACCTGTCGACGATCTACGTCGAACTGGTGCGCGGTACGCCGTTGCTGGTGCAGATCTTCATTTTCTATTTCTTTATCGGCACGGTACTCAACCTGTCCCGGGAGTTTGCCGGGATCGCCGCGCTGTCGTTGTTCACCGGCGCCTACGTGGCGGAAATCGTCCGCGCCGGGGTGCAGTCCATCACCCGTGGCCAGGACGAAGCGGCGCGTTCCCTGGGATTGAGCGCCAGCCAGTCGATGCGCCATGTGGTGTTGCCGCAAGCCTTCAAGCGCGTGCTGCCGCCCCTGGCCGGGCAATTTATCAGCCTGGTAAAAGACACGTCGCTGGTGTCGGTGATCGCGATTACCGAGTTGCTCAAGAGTGGCCGCGAGGTAATCACCACCTCGTTCTCGCCGTTTGAGATCCTGTTCTGTGTGGCAGGCCTTTACCTGCTGATCAACCTGCCGCTGTCGAAAATGGCCAGCCGGCTTGAGCGGAGGCTCGCCCAAAGTGATTGAAGTGCGCGATCTGGTAAAAGTCTTCGATACCCGTGGGCACGTGGTGCGCGCGGTGGATCATGTCACCACCCAGGTCGCCAAGGGCGAAGTGCTGGTGGTGATCGGCCCGTCCGGCTCCGGCAAGTCCACCTTCCTGCGCTGCCTCAATGGTTTGGAAGAATTCGACTCGGGCTCGGTGAGCATCGACGGCCTGCAACTGGCCGACCCTAAGACCGATGTGAATGCCTACCGGCGCGAAGTTGGCATGGTGTTCCAGCATTTCAACCTGTTCCCGCACATGACCGTGCTGGAAAACCTGTGCCTGGCGCAAAAGGTCGTACGCAAGCGCGGCAAGCAAGAGCGCGAGGCCAAGGCCCTGGCCCTGCTGGAAAAGGTCGGTATCGCACAGAAGGCCCATGAGTTTCCGTCACGGCTGTCTGGCGGCCAGCAGCAGCGGGTCGCGATTGCCCGGGCCCTGGCCATGGAGCCCAAGGTGATGCTGTTTGACGAGCCCACCTCGGCCCTCGACCCGGAAATGGTCGGTGAAGTGCTGGACGTGATGAAGACCCTGGCCCTGGAAGGCATGACCATGGTCTGCGTCACCCACGAGATGGGCTTTGCCCGGGAAGTGGCGGATCGGGTGCTGTTTTTCGACAACGGCAAACTGCTGGAAGATGCCGCGCCCGCCGCCTTCTTCGCCGCTCCCCAGGACCCACGGGCACAAGCCTTCCTGCGCCAGGTGCTGTAGCCGCTCAGACCTTGAAGCGGCCTACCGAACGCGCCAGCTCGGAGCCCAGGCGTGCCAGTTCAACACTGGCCGCCGCCGTCTGCTCACTGGCCGTCGAGGTTTGCTCCGACGCTTCCTTGACCTTCAGTACGCTGCGATTGATCTCCTCGGCTACTGCGCTTTGCTCCTCGGCCGCCGCGGCAATCTGCGGGTTCATTTCCTGGATCACCGAGACCGTGCGGGTGATGCTGGCCAGCGCCTGACCTGCGCGACGCGTCAGTTCCACGCTGTTGTCGGTCAGGCTGAGGCTGTTGTCCATGATGTCGGCAGTGTGTTGTGTGCCCCGCTGCAGCCCCTCGATCAACCCTTCGATTTCCTCGGCTGATTGTTGGGTACGCTGGGCCAGGGTGCGCACCTCGTCGGCGACCACGGCGAAACCGCGACCTGCCTCACCCGCGCGTGCCGCTTCGATAGCGGCGTTGAGGGCCAACAGGTTGGTCTGCTCGGACACCGACTTGATCACCTCCAGCACGCTGCCGATCTTCTGGCTTTCCTGTTGCAGGCCTTGCATCGCCTCGCTTGAGCGGTTCATTTGCTCGGCGAGGTGCTCGATATGGGTAATCGCCTCGGCCACCACCTGGTCGCCCACGCCCGCTTGTTGATCAGCCTCGGTGGCGGCAATCGAGGCTTGTTCGGCATGGCGTGCGACCTCTTGGGAGGTGGCGAGCATTTCGTTCATGGCGGTGGCGACTTGTTCGGTCTCCAGTTTCTGGCCATTGACCCCGGCGCGGGTTTGCTCAGTGACTGTCGACAATTGCTCGGCGGCACTGGCGATCTGGCGGGCGCTGTCGTTTATGCCACCGATCAGGGTGCGCAGGTTCAGGGTCATCTGGCCGATGCTGCGCTGCAATTGGCCCAGTTCATCGCGTCGTGACGTGGTGATGTCGTGGCTCAGGTCACCCTCGGCGATGCGGTTGGCAGTTTGCAGTGCCTGGCGCAGCGGCCTGACGATCTGGCCTGCGATCAACCAGGCAGCAAGGGCGCCGAGCAGTAACGCTGCGCCGGTTACGTAGAGCATCAGCAGGCGCGCCAGGTCGGCCTCCTTATCGCGTTGCAGAGTCTGTTCCTCGCTCAGCCGGTCACTTTGTGACAGCAGTTGGTCCAGCCATTGCTCCAGTTGATTCTGCGTGTTTTCAACGGTGAGCTGCGTGTCTTTCAGGTGATCGAGCTGGGCGCGGTAATCGAGCAGGGCGCTGTTCAGCGCGGTGCTGTCGACCGGCAACGCCGTCACGGCAGACTGGGCGCTGTCGAGGGTTTTGAGCGCAGCGTCCACCGCTTGAGTGTAGAGCTGCAGTGTGTCAGCGGCCCAGGCGGGGGACTTGGCGCGGTCTTCGGCTGCCTCCATGGCTTGGCGCAGGTTCTCGACGCTGTCCAGGGCTTTCTCGTCATTCTGGTCGGGCAAGTCGCTGGACAGTTGTCCAAGGGTGTCACTGGCGGTCACGGAGCTGCTGGCGAGCCGTTTCTGCGCTTGCTCGCGTTGTTCCATCAGATTGGGCAGACCTGCCAGTGCCGTCTTGAAGCGTGCGCCGAGACGACTGGAGTCTTGGACTTGTTGCAGGTGCATGGGGATTTTCAGGCGGTCGGCCAACTCGACCAGATAACCGTCGATTTTCTCCATGTGCCGGCCGAGCTTGTCAAAGCTCGCCGGGTCATTCACGACGCGGTACACAATCCGGTCGGCGCGCAATTCTTCGCCGGTCACGGCGAGGCGCGAAAGGGTGGTCAAGGTTTGAGCGCGAAACAGCGAGGCGTTCAGGGCCTGCCATCCCGTCAGGGCGACAGCCATGCACAGCGCCAGTACCAGGCCGAAGCCAAGGATGAGTTTGAGGGTGACGCTGGTGTTGCCTAATACGCGGGTCAGTGGTCGAAACATGATGCACCTCCATCAGAAAAGAGAGCGCTTCGCACCCCGGCTGACGCAGGTCAGGAGGAGTGAGAACGCTAAATCTTTTCGGCATAGGGCGCGTAAGAATTGACCTGAAAGACGTGTAGGAAATTTCATAAGTTGCAGGCGGCCCAGGACGGGCCGCCACCAGGGTGGGATCAGGTCAGACCCGGAAGCGGCCGACCAAGGCTTGCAGATGAGTGCCCAGGCGCGCCAGTTCGGTACTCGAGGCGGCGGTCTCTTCGCTGGCTGCCGCCGTTTGCTCGGAGATATCGCGCACATTCAGCACGCTGCGGTTGATCTCTTCGGCTACCGCACTTTGTTGCTCGGCGGCGGTGGCAATCTGTGAGTTCATCGCCTGGATGGTTGAGACGGTGCGGGTGATATTGCCCAACGCATTCCCGGCCCGGCGCGTCAGCTCAACGCTGCTTTCGGTCAGCCCACGGCTGTTGTCCATGATGGCCGCTACCTGCTGTGTGCCGCTTTGCAGGCCGACGATCAACTCTTCGATCTCCTCAGTGGACTTCTGCGTGCGCTGGGCCAGGCTGCGCACCTCATCGGCCACCACGGCAAAGCCGCGTCCGGCCTCACCGGCACGCGCCGCTTCAATGGCTGCGTTGAGGGCCAGCAGGTTGGTTTGCTGGGCCACGGACTTGATCACGTCGAGCACGCTGCCGATCTTGTCGCTTTCGCGCTTCAGGTCGCCCATGGCGACCGTTGAGTTGCCGACCTCGGTCGCCAGGCGTTCGATCTGGGCGATGGCTTCACCGACCACCTGGTCGCCTTCACGGGCCTGCTGGTCGGCGGCCACGGCGGCTTCGGACGCCTCCTCGGCATTGCGCGCCACTTCCTGCACAGTGGCGGCCATTTCGTTCATGGCGGTAGCCACCTGGTCGGTCTCGACTTTCTGGCTATTGACCCCGGCGCTGGTCTGCTCGGTCACCGCGGACAACTGTTCGGCCGCGCTGGCGATCTGGGTGACACCCTCGCTGATACCGCCGATCAACTCGCGCAGGCCCACGGTCATGCTCTGCATGGCGCGTTGCAACTGGCCCAGTTCGTCCTGACGGGCGGAATCCAGATTGTGGCTCAGATCGCCGGAGGCCACGCGCTCGGCGACTTTGAGGGTCTGGTTCAGGGGAATGACGATCTGGCGAGTAATGGCCCAGGCAGCGAGCACGCCGAAGATCAGCGCCAGCACGGTGGCGAGCAATAGCCAATATTTGGCCTGGGCGGCATCGTGATCTCGCACGGCGGTTTGCGATGTGGTGAGTTTGTCGCTGTGGCCCAGCAGGATATCGCCTTGGGCGGTCATGATTTTCAACGCCGCCGCACTGGCCACCTGGGCGTCACGATACTGGCTGACTGCAGCGCGGTAGGCTTGCAGTGAAACACCTGCTTCTTGCAGGTTGGCCTGGTACTGCGCCGGCACCTGTCCTTCGAGTTCAGTGACTTTCTTCAGGGCATTGTCGATGGCGTCCAGGGCCGGCTGCTCGGCTTCGACCTTGCCGCTGTAGGTGTAGCCGCGTACCTGGAAGCGCGCTTGCTGGATCAGCTTGCTCAGGTCGACGACGCTATTGAATTGGATGACGCTGTCGCCTTGCAGCAGGGCTTTTTCAACTTCGTTGATCTTGGCCACGGCGTTGTCGGCGGTATCGCCGAGCTTGCTGCGCGCGCCCTCACGCTTGAGGCCCGCCTGGACCATGGCGGTGAAAGCTTTTTTATACTGGTTCAAGGCTTCCAGCTGTTGTTCGACCAAGGCTTTATCGTCGGGTTGCTCAATCAGCTCGGCGGCGGTTTTCAAGCCGCTGTCCAATTGGGCGAGCAGGCCGTTGACCGCGTCGGTGCCTTGTTCGCCGCGGCGCATTTCGAAGTCCAGGCGCGCCAGGCGCAGGTCTTTGGTCAGGCCGTTGAGGCTGGAGATGAAGCCCAGCTTGTCGCCGCGACTGATCACGTCACCCAGGCCGGTCCAGCCGGTAAAGGTGATCAACAGCGTCAGGATCAACACCAGGCCAAAGCCGACGCTCAGCTTGCGGTTGACGCTGACATTCCCCAGTTTCTCGGCTAACCAACGATACATGCTGCGAACTCCCCTGGAACAAGGCTTGGACTTATCCAGAGGCTATCGGCATGGGCATAGGATTCTGTAGCGCCAGAGATCCAATGTGGGAGGGAGCTTGCCCCCGATGGCAGAGTGTCAGTCACCACATTCAGTGATTGATACACCGCTATCGGGGGCAAGCCCCCTCCCACATTTAGGCTGTGGTGTTTTTGGATGTGATGTCAGAACAGTCGGGCGAGCAGTGCGGTGACAGCGGTTTCAACCCGCAGGATGCGTGCACCTAGCTGCACCGGTTGCAAACCGGCTTTAGCCAACAGCTCCACCTCATAGGGGATCCAACCACCTTCCGGACCGATCGCCAGGGTGACAGGCTCATCCAGCCCACGGGGACACGCAGGGTAATCACCGGGATGGCCGATCAGGCCCAGGGTGCCTTCAACCATGGCCGGCAGGCGATCTTCGACAAACGGCTTGAAGCGCTTCTCGATAATGATCTCGGGCAGTACCGTGTCCCGCGCCTGTTCCAAGCCGAGGATGAGTTGCTCGCGCACCGCCTCAGGCTCTAGGAAGGGGGTCTGCCAGAAGCTTTTTTCCACCCGATAGCTGTTGACCAGCACTACCTTCGGCACGCCCATGGCCGCCACCGTTTGCAGCACTCGGCGCAGCATTTTCGGGCGGGGCAGGGCCAGCAGCAGGGTCAGGGGCAGTTTGGACGGCGGCGATTGATCGAAGCTGACTTGCAGCTCGGCTTCACCGACGTCCAGGCGCAGCAGTTGGGCATTGCCCATCAGTCCACCAATGTGGCCCACACGCAGGTAGTCACCCACAACGGCGCGGTGGACTTCCTGCATATGCACCAGACGCCGATCACGCAGCACCACCCGGTCCGCCGCGATAAAGTCGGCATCGAGAAGCAGCAGCAGGTTCACGGCTGGGTCGCTGGCGGCTGGTCGTCGTCGGCAGCCTGATTATCCGGGTGTTCGCCACGCTTGCTGATCAAGCCGCTGAACAGGATGCCCACTTCGAACAGCATCCACATCGGTACGGCCAACAAGGTCTGGGAGAAGATATCCGGCGGCGTGAGGATCATGCCGACCACGAAGCAGCCGATGATCACGTACGGGCGGATCTTCTTCAGGTACTTGACGTCGACTACGCCGATCCATACCAGCAACACCACGGCCACGGGGATTTCGAAAGCGACGCCGAAGGCGAAGAACAGTGTCATCACGAAGTCGAGGTAGCTGGTGATGTCGGTCATCATCTCCACACCGGCCGGGGTGGCAGCGGCGAAGAACTTGAAGATCAGCGGAAACACCAGGAAGTACGCGAAGGCCATGCCGGTGTAGAACAGCAGGATGCTCGACACCAGCAATGGCACGGCGATGCGCTTTTCATGCTTGTACAGGCCCGGGGCGATAAAGCCCCAGATCTGATGCAGGATCACCGGGATCGCCAGGAACAGCGAGACCATCATGGTCAACTTCAACGGCGTCAGGAACGGCGACGACACATCGGTGGCGATCATTGTCGCGCCGACGGGCAGGTACTGGCGCAACGGCGTGGAAACGAAGGTGTAGATCTGCTGGGTAAAGGCGAACAACCCGGCAAAAATGATGAAGATTGCCGCTACGCAACGCAGCAGGCGGGTACGCAGCTCGGAGAGGTGCGAGACCAGCGGCATGTGCTGGTCGTTTTCCGGTTTATCAGCGCTCATGGGGCTCGCGGCGGCAATGTAGGGTCATGGGGCGCGGGCGACGCAACGGGCGTCGGCGCGGGCTCTGTCGGAGCGGGCTCGGCAGCGGGGGCGGGCGCGATACTGTGATCGGCCACCGGTGGTGTAGCCGGCTTGGCCGGTTCTTGCACCGGGGAGAGAATCTTGCGTGCCTCCTGCTCCAACGACAGGATATGTTCGTTGTGCAATTGTCGGCGGATCTCGTCGGCACCGATTTCCCGTTCAACCTCCTGTTTGATCGCGTTGAAACTGCGTTTCAGGCGCCCGATCCACAGGCCGGCGGTGCGTGCGGCGCCGGGCAGGCGTTCCGGCCCCAGTACCAGCAGGGCCACCAGGCCGACGAGCAGCAGTTCAGAGAAGCTGATACCAAACATTAGTCAGTGCTCACGAGTCTTTGCGGGTCGTCTCTTGGACTTTTTCAGCCTGCACGTCGAAGGTGCGACGTTCGGTGATCGGCTGGGTGGCCTGCGGGTGTACAGGCTGGGCCGGGGGCACCGGGTTTACCGTTGGCTCGGCTGGTTTTTCGTCGTCGTTCATGGCTTTACGAAAGCCCTTGATCGACTCACCGACGTCGGTGCCGAGGTTTTTCAGTTTTTTGGTGCCGAACACCAGAACAACCACCACCAGAATAACGATCCAGTGTTTCCAGTCAAAAATGCCCATGCTGCAAATCCTCAAGTCTTAGTTATTCAGGCGGACGGGCGCGAGGCCTTCTCGGCGTGCCCGGACAGGCCGAAGCGACGGTCCAGTTCATCCAGCACGGCCTGTGGATGCTGCCCCAGTTGGGCGAGCATGACCAGGCTATGGAACCACAAGTCGGCGGTCTCATAGATTACATCGCTGCAATCACCGCTGATTTGCGCGTCCTTGGCCGCAATGATGGTCTCGACGGATTCCTCGCCGAGTTTTTCCAGAATCTTGTTCAGACCCTTGTGGTACAGGCTGGCGACATAGGAGCTGTCGGCATCCGCGCCTTTGCGGTCTTCCAGCACCTGGGCCACACGGTTCAGGGTATCGCTCATGTTCAATGTCCTGCGGGATAAATGGCGTGCGGGTCTTTGAGCACCGGTTCCACGACTTTCCATTCGCCGTTCTCGAACACGCGATAAAAGCAGCTGTGGCGCCCGGTATGGCAAGCGATACCACCGATCTGGTCGACCATCAGGATCACCACGTCGGCGTCGCAGTCCAGGCGCATCTCATGCAGGACCTGCACGTGCCCGGACTCTTCGCCCTTGCGCCACAGTTTGCCACGCGAACGTGACCAATAGATGGCGCGCTGCTCAGTGGCAGTGAGGCTCAGGGCCTCGCGGTTCATCCAGGCCATCATCAGCACGCGCCCGGTCTTGTAGTCCTGGGCAATGGCCGGCACCAGGCCGTCACTGTCCCACTTGATCTCGTCCAGCCAGTCTTTCATCTTCGGCTCCGGCAATTTGCGACAGTGTATAACCGGATTGGCTATCGACGCACGATCAGATAAACGCCCACGGCTACCATGATACCGGCCGGCCAGTGGCCCAGTTGGTTCAATGGACCGCCAACCGCCAGCATCGCGCCGCCTATCAGGTGCGCGGCGCCCAGCAGGCGCAGGAACCAGTCGTCTTTGCGTTTGCGCCACGGCGGCTCGGGGTCTTTGGCATGGGGCTGGGACATGCGCTCGAGCAGGTCGCGGGTCATGTTGGCCAGGTGCGGTAGCTGTTCGAACTGGCTGTGCAGGTTGCCCAGCATGGTCTTCGGGCTCATCCGCTCGCGCATCCAGCGTTCAAGGAACGGCTGCGCGGTGTTCCACAGGTCGAGGTCCGGGTACAGCTGGCGGCCCAGGCCCTCGATGTTCAGCAAGGTCTTCTGCAACAGCACCAGCTGCGGCTGCACTTCCATATTGAAGCGCCGCGCGGTCTGGAACAGGCGCATCAGCACCTGGCCAAAGGAAATATCCTTTAACGGTTTTTCAAAGATCGGTTCGCACACCGTACGGATCGCTGCCTCGAATTCGTTGAGCTTGGTTTCCGCCGGCACCCAGCCCGAATCAATGTGCAACTGCGCCACGCGGCGATAGTCGCGCTTGAAGAAGGCAAACAGATTGCGTGCCAGGTAGTCCTGGTCTTCCGGGGTCAGGCTTCCGACGATGCCGCAGTCGATGGCGATGTACTGCGGGCTCCACGGGTTGACGGTGCTGACGAAGATGTTGCCCGGGTGCATGTCGGCATGAAAGAAGCTGTCGCGGAATACCTGGGTGAAGAAGATCTCCACACCGCGCTCGGCAAGCATCTTCATGTCGGTGCGCTGGTCGGCAAGGGTAGCGAGGTCGGTAACCTGCACGCCGTAGATGCGCTCCATCACCAGCACTTTCGGCCGGCACCAGTCCCAATACACTTGCGGCACGTACAGCAGTTGCGAGCCTTCGAAGTTGCGTCGCAATTGGCTGGCGTTGGCCGCTTCGCGCAAAAGGTCGAGTTCGTCGTAGATGGTTTTTTCGTAGTCGACGACCACATCTACCGGGTGCAGCAGGCGTGCGTCGGCGGAGAAGCGTTCGGCGGCGCGGGCGAGGATAAACAGCCACGCCAGGTCCTGGCCGATGATCGGCTTGAGGCCCGGGCGAATCACCTTCACCACCACTTCTTCGCCGGTTTTGAGCTGCGCGGCGTGCACTTGTGCGACCGAAGCCGAGGCCAGGGGCTCGACGTCGAAGCGGCTGAACACTTCGCTGATCTTCTTGCCCAGCTGTGCTTCGATCAGCGCCATGGACTGCTGCGAATCGAACGGCGGCACGCGGTCCTGCAGCAGCATCAGCTCGTCGGCGATGTCTTCGGGCAGCAGGTCGCGGCGTGTCGAGAGGATCTGCCCGAACTTGATAAAGATCGGCCCCAGGTCCTGCAGCGCCAGGCGCAGGCGCGCACCACGGCTCAGCTCCAGCTGCTTGCGCGGCAACCAGCGCCACGGCAGCACGTAACGCACCGCCAGCAAGAACCACGGCAGGGGCAGGGCAAACAGCAGGTCATCGAGGCGGTAGCGGATAACGACGCGCTGGATACGAAACAAACGGCGGACGGCGAGCAGCTTCATGCGTTATCGCTTGGATCAAGGGAACGGCTCAGGCGTTCGAAGCGGGCCTCGAGGCGTTCCAGGTCGATTTTGGCCTTGTCGAGCTCACGAAAGCGCGCTTGCGCTTCCCGTTGCCCGACCAGGGTGCGCGATTCTTCGCTCAGGTATTCGGCGAGGTTCTGGTTGAGGCTGGCGAACCCCTGCTGGTACCAACGCGTGCGGCTGCGCAGGTGTCCGCTGATCAGCTGGGTGGCCACGGGGCCGATCCAGCGCGACAGTTCGTATTGCCAGTCCAGCTCCAGGTCCTGCAGCACAGCGGCCAGGTCCATCAGCACCGCACTGTCGCCTTCCAGCTCCACCTCGGGGCTGTGGAGGATGGCGGTCTTGTTGCGGCTCAAAGCCAGGTGCAACAGGCTGGAGGCCGGTGCACGCAAGGTGCAGTCAGCTTCGGCGGCCCATTGGGTGGCGAGCAGCAGTCCTTCATCGCTGGGCAGGATAAACAGCTGCACGGCGGGGCTGCGGCAGTCGACGGCAATGACTTTGCCGTTCAAGTGCGCGAGCCGCGCCAGGGCGGTGCTGTCCAGGCGCAGCACACGGTTAAGGCCGTGTTCAACGCTGGCGAGAAGGCCTTGAAGCAACATCAGGGCTTGATGCCGCGGTGCAGGGCGACGATGCCCGAGGTCATGTTGTGGTAGGTCACGCGGTCGAAACCGGCTTCCACCATCATCGACTTCAGGGTCTCCTGGTCTGGGTGCATGCGGATCGACTCGGCCAGGTAGCGGTAGCTCTCGGCGTCGTTGGTGATCAACTTGCCCATCAGCGGCATGAAGGCGAACGAGTAGGTGTCGTAGACCTTGGACATCAGCGCGTTGGTCGGCTTGGAGAACTCCAGCACCAACAGGCGGCCACCCGGCTTGAGGACGCGCAGCATCGAGCGGATCGCGTCTTCTTTATGGGTGACGTTGCGCAGGCCGAAGGCGATGGTCACGCAGTCGAAATGGTTGTCGGGGAACGGCAGCTTCTCGGCATCGGCCTGGACGAACTCGATATTGCCGGCCACGCCTTTGTCCAGCAGGCGATCGCGGCCAACCTTGAGCATCGAACCGTTGATATCGGCCAACACCACCTGGCCGGTCGGGCCAACCAGCTTGGAGAACTTGGCCGCCAGGTCACCCGTACCCCCGGCGATGTCCAGCACGCGGTTGCCGGTGCGTACGCCCGACAGCTCGATGGTGAAGCGCTTCCACAGGCGGTGCATGCCGCCGGAGAGCACGTCGTTCATCAGGTCGTACTTGGCCGCCACGGAGTGGAACACCTCAGCGACTTTTTCCGCTTTCTGGCTTTCCGGGACGTTCTTGAAGCCGAAGTGAGTGGTGGGTTCGGCATCGCTGCCTTTGCGCTGATCAGTCATATCGCTGTCACCAAAAGAGAATGCGGGACATGATAATCCCCAAGGCCTGCTTTGTCTTGGCAAGGCTGCAGGTAAGATAGGCGCTCACCGAGACCTTTTGCCGCATGGCGGGTGTTCTGAGTCGTTATAAAGAGGAGTCATTGCAATGGCCCGTATTACCGTTGAACGTGAACATTCCCTGGGAAAAGAACAGGCGCGGGCAAAGGCCGAGCAATTGGCGCGCAAACTCGAGGATAAATATGGCGTGGAGTCCTCGTGGTCTGGCGATACCCTCAAGCTCACGCGCTCCGGGGTCAAAGGCACGGTGGCAGTGGCCGATGATTCACTGCGTATCGATGTGGAACTGGGCCTGTTGATGTCGACCATGAGCGGTACGATCAAGTCCGAAATCGAGAAAGCCCTGGATAAAGCCCTGGCCTGAGCCTGATGTTCTTAGGGTGCCGATTCTAATTTTAAACCCTACTTTGTGCCCAAGCCCTCAACTCCTGCGGGCGGTCCTCCCCCCTATTTTGTGTGAGGTGCACCATGGCTAAAGTTATTTTGCAGAAAAAAATCGACGTTCAGACCACTACCCTGAGTGAGGTTAAAAGCTATGCCCGCAAGATTTGGCTGGCAGGTCTTGGTGCCTATGCCAAGGTTGGCAGCGAGGGCGGCGAGTACTTCAAGGAGCTGGTTAAGAGTGGTCAACTTGTTGAAAGTAAAGGTAAAAAAGTTGTAGTTGAACAACTTGATGCTGCCAACAGTCAGATTGACCAAGTAAGGAGTGACGTCTCCAGCGTCAAAGGCCTGGTTGAAGTTCAACTGGATAAAGTTGAAAAAGCTTTTGATACTCGTGTCGGCAGTGCCTTGAATCGGATCGGCATTGCGTCTAAACATGACGTGGAGACACTCTCTGCTAAGCTCGAAGAGCTGACGGCATTGCTCGAACGTGTCGCGCGTAAACACTAAGGAGACATCGGGATGGCTGTTAAAAAGACTACTCAGAAAGAAGGCAGCTCGTGGGTCGGGAAAGTTGAAGAATATTCCCGCAAAATCTGGCTCGCTGGTTTAGGCGTGTACTCGAAGATCGACAGTGACGGCAGCAAACTCTTCGAGACCTTGGTTAAAGACGGCGAAAAGGCCGAGAAGTTGACCAAGAGCACCGTTGGTAAAAAAGTGGACGCTGCCAAGGCCAATGCGGGTTCCGCCAAGTCGAGCATTTCGGATACGTGGGGCAAGTTGGAAGAGACTTTCGACAAGCGCCTCAACAGTGCTATTTCGCGACTGGGCGTGCCGAGCAAGGCTGAGTTGAAAACGCTGCACAGCAAGGTCGATACCCTGACCAAGCAAATCGAAAAACTGACGGGCGCCAAAGTGGCTCCAGCGAAGACGGCGGCGGCCAAGCCTGCTGCAAAACCTGCGGTTAAAACAGCTGCTGCAAAGCCCGCTGCTAAAACGGCTGCCAAGCCTCTGGCTAAAGCTGCCGCCAAACCGGCTGCCAAACCTGCGGCCAAGGCTCCAGCCAAAGCCGCCGCCAAGCCAGCCGCTAAAACAGCTGCCGCCAAACCGGCCACCAAGCCTGCCGCTAAGCCGGTGGCCGCTAAAGCCGCCGCGAAACCTGCGGCTAAACCGGCTGCCAAGGCTGCTGCAAAGCCTGTCGCGAAAGCTGCAGTTGCTAAGTCTGCTGCCAAGCCATCTGCTGCGAAGCCAGCCGCCAAACCAGCAGCAGCTAAGCCGGCCGCAAAACCCGTGGCCGCCGCCAACAAGAAGCCAGCGGCAGCAAAAAAACCAGCAGCACCAAAACCTGCCGCTGCGGCATCAACCGCTTCGACAGCCAACTCGGTGTCCGCCCCGACTCCTGCTGTTGCGACCCCGACTGCTGCTTCGGCAACCCCGCCGACATCCAGTCAGTCCTGATCTTTCCAGGACAAAAAAATGCCCGACCTGCAGAGGTCGGGTTTTTTTATGGTGGGCTTATCAATACCCCACGTTCACTCCGTGGTATCCAGATACTTGAGTGCAAACCGCTCGGTCGCTTGCCGCGCCGTCGGCAACAGATGCGGCGCCACCAGCATCATGATCTGATAGACCACCACCTGCACCTCGCCCTCACGGTCGAGAATGCGCTGATAGTCCAGGGAAAACAGCAGCGTGAGGGTGATCTGCTCCACCAGTTGCCCCAACGCCTGGGTGCCGCTGACCAACTGCCCTGAGGCTTTCAATCGCGCAAGCAAAGAGGCCAGTGTGCGTTTAAGCGCCGTGAGCAGGTGGCGAATTCCCTTGGCCAGCTTCGGCAGGCGCCCGGCCAGGTTCGACAGGTCCTGGAACAGAAACCGGTAGTGAGCCATGCGCTCGACAATCAGGTGCAGGAACAGCCAGTAATCCTCAGCCTCCAGTTGCGCGTCGGCAGGAGGGTCGAGCAAGGGCGCCAACTCGCCTTGAAAACGCTCGAACAGCCCGAGCACCAGCGGCTCCTTGCCGTGGAAGTGGTAGTAGAGGTTGCCGGGGCTGATCCCCATTTCATTGGCTACCTCCATGGTCGACACGTTCGGTTCGCCCTTGTGATTGAACAACTGCAGGGCACATTCAAGGATACGGTCGCGAGTCTTCATCCGGTCTTCTTAATCTGATCGTTGAGCTCAGCGCACCCGCACGTAAGTGCCTGGGGCTGCTTCCATCGGTGGGTAATTCTGGTTGCCCAGGGCGGTGAGGGTCTCGCGCTGTACGCCGGAGCGCTCCTGGACCCACGCCAGCCACTGCGGCCACCAACTGCCTTCGACGTGCTGGGCGTCGTAGTACCAGGCGCGAGGGTCGCTGCTCAGCTTGAGGTTTTCGACGTAGTTGGCCTTGGGGTTGCCCGGCGGGTTGAGGATGCTTTGGATATGCCCGCTATTGGACAGCACAAAGCGACGCGCGCCGCCCAGCAACTGGGTTGAGCGATACACCGCGTCCCAGGGCGTGATGTGGTCGTTGATCCCGGCCACGCTGAAACTGTCCACCGTGACTTTGCGTAGGTCGATGGGGGTGCCACACACTTCCAGCCCGCCGGGATGGCTCAGCGGGTTGTGCTTGAAGAAGTCCAGCAGGTCGCCGTGCAAGGCGGCAGGCAGGCGTGTGTTGTCGTTGTTCCAGTACAGAATGTCGAAGGCCGGCGGCTCCTTGCCCAACAGGTAATTGTTGATCCAGTAGCTCCAGATCAGGTCGTTGGGGCGCATCCAGGCAAACACCTTGGCCATGTCGCGGCCGTCCAGCACGCCTTGCTGGTAGGAACGGCGCTTGGCGGCTTCCAGGGTCTGTTCGTCGGCAAACAAGGTCGCGGGGCTGTCTATCTGGCTGTCCAGCAGGCTCACCAGGTAGCTGGCGCTGGAGACGCGCCGCAACTGGCGCTTGGCTTGCAGGTGGCCTTGCAGGGCAGCTATGGTCAGGCCACCGGCGCAGGCGCCCATCAGGTTGACCTCGCGGGCGCCGCTGATCGCCCGGCAGACGTTGAGCGCTTCTTCAAGCGCTGCCACGTAGGTGGAGAGGCCCCATTCGCGATGACGCACATCCGGGTTGCGCCAACTGACCATGAACGTCTGCAGCCCGTTTTTCAGGGCGTATTGCACAAAACTGTTGGCCGGGCTCAGGTCGAAGATGTAGTACTTGTTGATTTGCGGCGGCACCACCAGCAGCGGCTTGGCGTACTGTTTTTCGCTCATGGGCTTGTACTGGATCAACTCCAGCAGCTCGTTGCGAAACACCACCGAGCCGGGCGTGGTCGCCACTGTCTTGCCCACTTCGAAGGCATGCTTGCTGACTTGGCGCGGCAGGCCATTGTTGTGCAACAGGTCTTCGAACAGGTTGCTCACGCCGCGCACCACGCTGTTGCCACCGGAGTTGAGCAGCTCCTTGATCGCCAGCGGGTTAAGCAGGGTGTTGGAGGGGGAGACTGCATCGTTGAGCAGGGAAAAGGCGAAATGTGCGCGGGCACGGTCATCGGCGCTCAGGGTGCTGTCATCGATCCAGTGCCGTGTCTGTTTCTGCCAACTCAGATAGGCCTGTAAGCTGCGCCGGTACAGCGGGTTGAGCGTCCAGGTGGGATCGATGAAACGCGCGTCCCTGGGGTTGGGTTCCTGCACGGTTTCGCCCAGCAGCACGCGGCCCAATTGACCGCCTAGCGCCAAGACATGGCGGGCGGTATGTACGGGGTTACGCAAACCATGGGCAGCCACGCTGCGTAGGGTCGACAGCAGATCGCGCCCCCTGAGGCCGGTGATCGCGTTTTGCGCGTTGATGAACGCAGCAGGGATGGGCGCCGGGGTCGTCACGGGTCTTTCTCGCATGATTCAACACTCCTTGGTCAAGTCATCAAGCAGGCACGCCAATCCAGAACCATAGCTGGTTCCTGGCAAGTTGCGCGGTGGTGTGGTCCTTCACACCGCCGGTCGCGGATGTATCACAGCGCGCAGGCGCTCCTCCTCGAGAAATTTCATGATGATCGGCGCCACGGCTTCGGCCCGGGTGATCAGGAACAGATGGCCGTCATCGATAATGTGCAACTGCGCATTCGGGATGCGCCAGGCCAGCATGCGCATGTTGATCAGCGGGATCAGCGGGTCATCGTCCCCGGCCAGCACCAGGGTGGGCTGGCGGATTTTGTGCAGCCAATGAATGCTGGTCCAGCCCACCCCGGCGAACAGCTGCCAGTAGTAACCCAGCTTGCCGGCCGAGCGCACTTTGCTCGCATGTTCGGCGGCCAGGTTCGAATCGCGGCGGAACGAGCCGCCATAAATCATCGGCGCGATGCGCACCACATGGGAGGGTTGGATATAACGCCGGGGGCTGGCCATCAACCACAGCACTTTGGGTTTGCCCGGCACCATAAAGGCGCCAGCTGCCGTGGCCGCCAGGATCAGCTTCTTGCAGCGTTCCGGATAGTCATAGGCAAACTGCTGCGCCAGGGCGCCGCCCCAGGACACGCCCACGGCGTTCACCTGGCCGTAGTCCAGGTAATCGAGCATGCGTGCGGTGAGTTTGGCCAGGCCCGGAAAGCGATAAGGCCGGTTCGGCGTCGATGAGCCACCGACACCGGGCACGTCGAAGGCGATCACTTCCAGGTCCGGGTCCAGGGCCTGGACGAACGGGAACACCAGCTCAAGGTTGGCGCCGATGCCATTGAAGATCAGCAGCGGCGTCAAGTGCGGCTTGCCCGGGCGTACCGCCGTGCGAATGGTCTGGCCATCCAGGTCGATGGTACGGAAGATGAACGGTTGCGGCATGCTCAAGCCCTGTGAAGTGTTACAGGAGGAATACAGTCAAAATGTGGGAGGGGGCTTGCTCCCGATAGCGGTGTGTCATTGAGCACACCTGACACTGATCCATCCCTATCGGGAGCAAGCCCCTCCCACATTTGGATCTCATTCCAATCTACCGCTCATGTACATAGGTACCTGGCGCCGCTTCGGCTGCGGCATAGATTTTATTTCCTAATGTCGCCGGTGCTTTCTTCAATTTGCCCGCCCGCTGCGCCTGCCACGCCTGCCAGTGCAGCCACCACGAATCGGTGTGCTTGGTGGCGTTCTCCTGCCACTCCAGCGCGCTGCCCGACAAACCCTCGCTGGTCTGGTAGCGCGCCTTGGGGTTGCCCGGTGGGTTGAGGATGCTCTGGATATGCCCGCTGCTGGACAGCACAAACTCGACCTGGCCGCCAAACAACTGCGCCGACTTGTAGCAGGACTGCCACGGCGTGATGTGATCATTGGTGCCCGCCAGTGCGTAGACATCGGCGGTGACCTGCTTGAGGTCGATGGGCGTGCCGCACACCTCCAGCGCGTTGGCGCGTACCAGTGGGTTGTTCTTGAACAGTTCGATCAGGTCGCCATGGAATGCAGCTGGCAAGCGCGTGGTGTCGTTGTTCCAGAACAGGATGTCGAACACCGGCGGCTCGTTGCCCAGCAGGTAATTATTGACCCAGTAGTTCCAGATCAGGTCGTTGGGGCGCATCCAGGCGAACACCTTGGCCATATCGCGGCCTTCCAGCACACCGGCCTGGTACGAATGGCGCTTGGCTGCTTCGAGGGTCTGCTCGTCGACAAACAGCGCCACCTGGGTGTCCAGGGTGGTGTCCAGTACGCTCACCAGCAGGGTCAGGGCGTTGACCTTCTTCTCGCCCAGCGCCGCGTAGTGGCCCAGCAGTGCTGTGCAGGTGATGCCTCCGGAACAGGCCGCGAGCATATTCACGTCCTCACTGCCGGTAATCGCCGTGACCACATCGACCGCTTCCTTGAGCGCCTCGATATAAGTCGACAGGCCCCACTCGCGCTGGGCCTTGGTGGGGTTGCGCCAGCTGACGATAAACGTCTGCTGCCCATTGCGCAGGCAGAAGCGCGCCAGGCTCTTATCCGGGCACAGGTCGAATATGTAGAACTTGTTGATCTGCGGCGGCACCACCAGCAGTGGGCGCTCGTGTACTTGCTCGGTGGTGGGCTTGTACTGGATAAGCTCCAGCACATCGTTGCGAAACACCACCGCGCCTTCGCTGGTGCCCAACGTCTTGCCGACTTCAAAGGCGCCCATGTTGACCTGGCTCGGCATTCCGCCGTTATGCACCATGTCCTTGGCCAGGTGGGACAAACCGTCGAGCAGGCTTTTACCGCCGGTTTCAAAGAAACGCTTGACCGCTGCCGGGTTGGCCGCGCTGTTGGTGGGGGCCATGGCTTCGGTCATCAGGTTGATCACGAAGTGGCCGCGGCTGATGTCCTGTGCCGACAGGCTGCTGTCGTCGATCCAGTCGTGGAGTTCCTTGCGCCACGCCAGGTAAGTCTGCAAGTAGCGTTTGTAGAGCGGGTTCTGGCTCCAGGCCGGGTCGTTGAAGCGACGGTCGTCGCCCTCGGGCGCCAGGGGGGATTTGCCGAACATCACATTCTTCAATTCGACGCCAAAGTGGGCGACGTGCTTGACGCTGTGCAACGGTTGCTTGATGGCTTGGGTCAGCACCATCCTGGCCGAGGCCAATAGATCCTTTTTGCGTAACGCGATGATCGGGTTCAGCCCCAGGGTGTTTTCCGAGGCCTGGCGTTTCAAGTCATCGTTATTCTTGTTACTCATCTACGACGCTCCGTTGTCCGAAAGACGAGTACCGGCGATTGCTGCGCACCCAATTTCGATACACGACACCAGCCTGGTACTGCGACCCGGGTGACCGTTGATACCGCATCGTCAAATGCAGGGAACTTGCCAGTTCCATTGGTTACCCGAGTTTATTTTTTTTCGCAAGCGGGCCGATCATTGGCCTCGCGACAGGGCATTCAAGCAGATGAAATTAGAAAATGCCCTCTAAAGAGCAAGACGCCTGGGCTAGAGCATTAGCCGCACGACCGACTGGTTCGGGTCGCGGGTTTTTCCGGCCGCTTTGAGCTCGGCCAGGTAGTCGCTCCACAGTGCGTCCTGACGTACGGCCAGTTGGTAGAGGTAGTCCCAGGTGAACAGTCCACTGTCATGGCCGTCGTCGAAGGTCAATTTCAGTGCGTACTGGCCGGCCGGTTCGACCTTGTTCAACCTGACGTTGAGCTTGCCGAATTGCAGGATGGGTTTGCCGTGGCCCTGCACCTCAGCGGAAGGCGAGTGCACCCGCAGGAATTCGGCGGGCAGATGATAAACCTCGTCTGGGCTGTAAGTGAGGCCGAGGGTGTTGGAGGTTTTGTGCAGGTTTACAGCAGTCGGAAACTTGGCCATATGAGGTACTCCTGAATAAACCGGCTTAAAAATGTGGGAGGGGGCTTGCCCCCGATGACGGTGTGTCAGTCAGCTCATCTGATACTGAAACACCGCCATCGGGGGCAAGCCCCCTCCCACATTTGAAGCAAAGCAGTTCTGTGTGAGGCTTACAGGATATAACGAGACAAGTCTTCGTTCTGCGCCAATTCGCCCAGGTGGCTGTTGACGTAGTCAGCATCGATCTTGATCGCTTCGCCATTCTGCGCACCGGCCATGTCACCGGCACTGAACGACACTTCCTCAAGCAGGCGCTCAAGCAGGGTATGCAGGCGACGGGCACCGATGTTCTCGGTCTTCTCGTTGACCTGCCAGGCGATTTCCGCCAAACGCTTGATGCCGTCGGCTTGGAACTCGATACCCAGGCCTTCGGTTTTCAGCAGCTCACGGTATTGCTCGGTGAGCGATGCGTGAGGCTCGCTGAGGATGCGCTCGAAGTCGCCCGGGGTCAGTGCCTTGAGTTCCACGCGAATCGGCAGGCGGCCTTGCAGCTCGGGCACCAGGTCGCTTGGTTTGCTCAGGTGGAAGGCGCCGGAGGCGATAAACAGGATGTGGTCGGTCTTGACCATGCCCAGCTTGGTGTTGACCGTGCAACCCTCGATCAGCGGCAGCAGGTCGCGCTGCACGCCTTCACGGGAGACATCGACGCCGCCGGAGTTACCGCGCTTGGCCACCTTATCGATCTCATCGATAAACACGATGCCATGCTGCTCGACAGCTTCCAGTGCCTTGGCCTTGAGTTCTTCCTCATTGACCAGGCGCCCGGCTTCTTCGTCGCGCACCAGCTTGAGCGCTTCCTTGACCTTGAGCTTGCGGCTTTTCTTCTTGCCCTTGCCCATGTTGGCGAACAGGTTCTGCAACTGGCTGGTCATTTCTTCCATGCCCGGCGGAGCGGAAATATCCACACCGGACACTTCGGCCACTTCGATCTCGATTTCCTTGTCATCCAGCTGGCCTTCACGCAGGCGCTTGCGGAACAGCTGGCGGGTGTTGGAATCCGAGGACGGTGCGGCGTCTTCGTTGAAACCCATGCGTGCCGGTGGCAGCAGGGCATCGAGGATACGTTCTTCAGCGGCGTCTTCTGCGCGGTGGCTGACCTTGGTCACTTCCTGTTCGCGCAGCATTTTCAGGGCAGCGTCGGCCAGGTCACGAATGATCGACTCGACATCGCGGCCCACATAGCCGACTTCGGTGAATTTGGTCGCTTCCACCTTGATGAACGGCGCATTGGCCAACTTGGCCAGGCGTCGGGCAATTTCGGTTTTACCGACACCGGTCGGGCCGATCATCAGGATGTTCTTGGGCGTTACTTCAACGCGCAGTTCTTCCGGCAGTTGCATGCGGCGCCAGCGGTTACGCAGGGCGATGGCAACGGCGCGCTTGGCATCGTCCTGGCCGATGATATGGCGATTGAGTTCATGGACGATTTCGCGGGGAGTCATGGACATAGTTGTTTGGCGGCCTCAAGCGAGAATAAGCCCAAGGCTTACTCGGCGAGGTCCTGCTCCTCAATGGTCTGGTTGTGGTTGGTGAACACGCAGATATCGCCGGCGATGCCCAGGGCGGTCTCGACGATTTCCCGGGCCGACAGGTCGGTTTTCTTCAGCAACGCACTGGCTGCAGCCTGGGCGTAGCCACCGCCGGAACCCATGGCGATCAGGCCGTGCTCAGGTTCTACCACGTCGCCATTGCCGGTGATGATCAGGGAAGCGTCTTTGTTGGCGACGGCGAGCATGGCTTCAAGGCGGCTGAGGGAGCGGTCGGTGCGCCATTCCTTGGCCAGTTCGACAGCGGCGCGCACCAGGTGGCCCTGGTGTTTCTCAAGCTGGCCTTCGAAGCGTTCGAAGAGGGTAAAGGCGTCGGCGGTAGCGCCTGCGAAGCCGGCAAGCACCTGGCCGTGGTACAGGCGACGCACTTTCTTCGCGTTGCCTTTCATTACGGTATTGCCCAGGGAAACCTGGCCGTCGCCGCCCATGACAACTTTGCCGTGGCGACGTACTGAAACGATGGTGGTCAAGGGGAGAGTCTCCACGCAGCGGGGCGAAAATGCCCTGATGGAAACTCATATGGGGGTGGCGGTGGGGATTTCAACCGTAGGACGGGTGCGCGGACGAGTGGTGTTTACTGGTCTGACACCCATTCAAGCACACCGCAAAACCAAATGTGGGAGGGGGCTTGCTCCCGATGGCGCGCTGTCAGCCAATGAATATGTTGACTGACACTCCGCTATCGGGGGCAAGCCCCCTCCCACATTTTTGATTTGTGTTGACCCCGAATCAGCGACTCTGGCGCTGTTGTAACAACAGGTTGCTGAACCCGGCGCCGGCCAATTGTTTCTGTGCCACGGTCAGTTGTTCGCGGTTGCTGAACGGCCCTACCAGTACGCGATACCAGGTTGCTTCCTTCACCGTGCCGGACTCCACCGTCACCGACTGGCCCAACAGGATGATCTGCGCCCGCACCCGGTCCGCATCCGCCTGTTTCGGGAACGAGCCCGCCTGCAGGAAGAACTTGGTCACCGGCGCGGCCTTGGTGGCAGCGACCGGCGGTGGTGGCGGCGGCGTGATCCCGGCCAGCGCGGCCTGGGCGCGGGCGGTGTCGATTTTCGCGGCTTCGGCAGGTGTCACCGGCGTGGTTGGCACTTGCGGCGTCGGCAGGGTCTTCTCCGGCACGGCATCAGGAGGCACGATCACTTCCGATTCCGGCAGCAGGGTGTAGAAGTCGTACTTCGGCTTCACCGGTGCAGTCGGGCTCGGTGCGGTCTTGTTGGCCTCGGCGATTTTCGTGGCCTTCTGCTGCTCCTGTTTGACGCGCTTGACGTCATCGCCCTGGCCAGGTTCGAGCTTCATCAAAAATACGATGAATGCGCCGACCGTGAGGCCGATAGCCATCCACAGCCAGCCCGGAATCGGCTGCTTCGCCGGGGCCTGGTAGCGGCTGGCGCCGCGCTTGGGTGCAGGTTTTTTCTTGGCAGCCAACTTACATACGCTCCAGAGTTTCCAGGCCCAAGAGTTCCAGGCCTTGCTTGAGGGTGCGTCCAGCCAGGGCGGCGAGGCGCAGGCGACTTTGTTTCTGGGCTTCGTTGTCGGCGGTCAGGATCGGGCAGTTCTCGTAAAAACTGGAGAACAACCCGGCCACTTCGTACAAATAGGTGCACAGGATATGCGGTGTGCCTTTCTCGCCGACGCTGTTGAGCACTTCGCCGAACTGCGCCAACTTGGCGGCCAGTTCCTCCTCATGGGCGGCATCCAGCACGATCTGGCCTTCGACTTCGCTGAAGTCCTTGCCCAGCTTGCGGAACACGCCCGCCACGCGGGTGTAGGCGTACAGCAGGTACGGTGCGGTGTTGCCTTCGAAGTTGAGCATCAGCTCGAAGTTGAAGCTGTAGTCGCTGGTGCGGTGTTTGGACAGGTCGGCATATTTCACCGCGCCAATACCCACCACGCGGGCGATGTTGCGCAGGTCGGCCTCGGCCAGCTCCGGGTTCTTTTCCTTCACCAGGTTGTAGGCGCGTTCCTGGGCTTCGGTGAGCAGGTCGATCAGCTTCACGGTACCGCCGTCGCGGGTCTTGAACGGGCGGCCGTCGGCGCCGTTCATGGTACCGAAACCCATGTGTTCCATATGCATCGGGTGGGTGACGAAACCGGCGCGGCGGGCCACTTCGAACACTTGCTGGAAGTGCAGGGCCTGGCGCTGGTCAACGAAGTACAGCGCACGGTCGGCCTTGAGCACGCCGCTGCGATAGCGCACGGCGGCCAGGTCGGTGGTGGCATAGAGGTAGCCGCCATCGGCCTTGACGATGATCACCGGCAGCGGCTCGCCGTCGGCGGTCTTGAATTCTTCGAGGAACACGCACTGTGCGCCGTTGCTCTCCACCAGCAGGCCCTTGGCCTTGAGGTCGTTGACTACGTTGATCAGGTCGTCGTTGTAGGCGCTTTCACCCATCACGTCGGCCATGGTCAACTTCACGTTGAGCAGCTCGTAGATTTCCTGGCAGTGGGACAGGGAAATTTCCCGGAAGCGGTTCCACAGCGCCAGGCACTCCTCATCGCCCGCTTGCAGTTTGACCACCAGGCCGCGGGCGCGGTCGGCGAATTCTTCGGATTCGTCGAAACGCTTCTTGGCGGCGCGGTAGAAGTTTTCCAGGTCGGCCAGCTCGTTGCTGGTGATCGGGTTTTCCTGCAGGTAGGCCATCAGCATGCCGAACTGGGTGCCCCAGTCGCCCACATGGTTCTGGCGGATCACCGTATCGCCGAGGAATTCCAGCACCCGGGCCACGCCGTCGCCAATGATGGTGGAGCGCAGGTGGCCAACGTGCATCTCCTTGGCCAGGTTCGGCGCCGACAGGTCAATGACCACGCGCTGGGCAGCACCAGCCTTGTGCGCACCGATGTTGGCATCGGCCAGGGCGGCGTCCAGGCGCGAAGCCAGGGCCTGGGTGTTCTGGAAGAAGTTGATAAAGCCCGGGCCGGCGATCTCGGCCTTGGTCACACTGGCGTCAGCCGGCAGCGCGGCAATGATTTTTTCCGCCAGGTCGCGGGGTTTCATACCGGCCGGCTTGGACAGCATCATCGCGATGTTGCTGGCGAAGTCGCCGTGGGTCTTGTCGCGGGTGTTCTCCACCTGGATCGCCGGCGACAGGCCTTCAGGCAACACACCTTCGTTGACGAGTTGGGTGAGGGCTTGTTGGATCAGCTGGCGAATGGTGTCTTTCATGGTGTTCTCTTTCGACCGCAAGCGGCGGCGCGCGATGCGCAGGTGGAAAAACTGGGCATTATCCGTGGCGAGGGCGAGCTTGCCAACCGTTCAGACTAGATGGCGGACCTGCGGGCCTCATCGCGGGCAAGCCCCCTCCCACATTTGAAGGTGTTCACATTTCAAAATGTGGATGGTGGCTTGCCTGTCAATACAAATCTACCGGGTCTACATCCAGTGACCATCGCACTTGTCGGCCGCTGGGTATTTGCTCCAGCTCAAGCATCCAGCGACTTAATAGCCGATGCAGCGGCGCACGGGAGGTTGCCTGCAAGAGTAGCTGAGCGCGATAACGTCCGGCGCGACGCTCCATGGGGGCGGGTACCGGCCCGAGCAATTCGATGCCGCTCAGACTCAATTCACCCAGCAAACCCTCGGCGGCACTGCATGCTTCATCCAGGAAACCTTCGGCTTGTCCCGGTTTATGCGCCTCGGCACGCAACAATGCTAGGTGTGCAAAGGGCGGCAGGCCAGCGGCGCGGCGTTCACTCAAGGCCTGCTCGGCGAAGGCAAAGTAGCCTTGTTCCGTCAGTTGAATCAGCAATGGATGGTCGGCCAGGTGCGTCTGGATAATCACCCTGCCCGGCTCTTCGGCCCGTCCGGCGCGCCCTGCCACCTGCACGATCAACTGCGCCATGCGTTCGCTGGCGCGGAAATCCCCGGAGAACAACCCGCCGTCGGCGTCCAGGATCGACACCAGGGTCACCCGCGGGAAGTGATGCCCTTTGGCAAGCATTTGCGTGCCCACCAGGATGCACGGTTGGCCTTTCTGAATGGTGGCAAACAACTGGTTCATCGCGTCTTTGCGCGAGGTGCTGTCGCGGTCGACCCGCAGCACCGGGTAATCCGGAAACAGAATGCCCAGGCGCTCCTCGGCGCGCTCGGTGCCAGCCCCTACTGGACGCAGGTCCACCTTGCCGCACTGCGGACAATGGCGCGGCACCCGTTCCACATGGCCGCAGTGGTGGCAGCGCAGTTCGCCATAGCGCTGGTGCACGGTCATGCGTGCATCGCAGCGTTCGCACCCGGACATCCAACCGCAGTCATGGCACAGCAGCGTCGGGGCAAAGCCACGGCGATTGAGAAACACCAACACCTGTTGGCCTGCGGCAAGGGTCTGGCCGATGGCCTGTTGCATCGGGCCGGAGATACCACTGTCCAGCGGGCGGCTCTTTACGTCCAGGCGCAGGAAGCGTGGCTGCTTGGCACCGCCGGCGCGATCATTCAGGCGTAGCAGCCCGTAGCGGCCGGTGTAGGCGTTGTGCAGGCTTTCCAGGGACGGCGTGGCCGAGCCCAGCACAATCGGGATGTCTTCCTGGCGTGCGCGCACCAGTGCCAGGTCGCGGGCGTGGTAGCGCAGGCCTTCCTGTTGTTTATAGGAGCCGTCGTGTTCCTCGTCGATGATGATCAGCCCGGGGTTCTTCATCGGGGTGAACAGCGCCGAACGGGTGCCTATGATGATGTCGGCTTCACCGTCCCGCGCCGCCAGCCACGACTCCAGGCGCTCACGGTCATTGACCGCCGAGTGCACCAGGGCGATGCGGGCGTTGAAGCGCTGTTCGAAACGCGCCAGGGTCTGTGGGCCCAGGTTGATTTCGGGTATCAGCACCAGTGCCTGCTTGCCGGCCTGCAGGGTTTCGCGGATCAGTTGCAGATACACTTCGGTCTTGCCACTGCCGGTGACGCCGGCCAGCAGGAACGCATGGAAGCTGTCGAACCCAGCGCGAATCGCCTCATACGCGGCGCGTTGCTCGGGGTTCAGTGGCAATTCCGGTTGGGCCAGCCAGTGTTCGTGGCGCGGGTCCGGGGCGTGCTTGCGGATTTCCACCTGCACCAGGCCCTTGGCCAACAGCAGGTCGAGGCTGTCTTTGCTCAGCATCAGCTTGCTTAACAGCTGATGGGCGACGCCATGGGGGTGCTGGGCCAGTGTGGCCAGGGCTTCACGCTGGCGCGGGGCGCGGGCGATACGCGGGTCGTCCAGGCGTGCACCGGGCGCCATTGACCAGAAACGTTCTTGTCGCGCTTCGGCCAGTTCGCCCTGGCGCAGCAGCACCGGCAAAGCCCAGCTCAAGGTGTCGCCCAAGCTGTGCTGGTAATACTGCGCGGTCCACAGGCACAGCTTGAACAGCTCGGGCGGCAGCGGTGGCGTGGTGTCGAGGATGGCTATGGCGGGCTTGAGCTTTTCGGCGGGCACTTCGCTGTGATCGGTAACTTCCACCAGGATGCCGATCATCTCCCGCCGCCCGAACGGCACACGCACACGCATGCCCGGCTGCAACTGCGCCCGCAGCACGCCGGCCGGAGCCCGGTAATCGAACAGGCGGCGCAGGGGCGAGGGCAGGGCTAGGCGCAAAATGGCGTCGGGCACGCGAGGGGTCTCATAAAGGCGGGCGGTGGTGCAGGGGCGCGAGCCTAGCAGAGAGGGGAGGGCTTGGGTATGCCACGGTTTTCTGATGAAAGGGGGGTTCGACCAGAAGCGCCGCTTGCGCGTTTAAAAAGGTCTGGTAGAATCCGCGGCCTAATTACGTGCGGTATTCGACAATAGTGTCGAGTGGCGGCACGCTAGCCCGAGGAAGTGCCATGAAAGCCGATATCCATCCAGCGTACGAAACCATCGAAGTCACCTGCAGCTGC
This sequence comes from Pseudomonas synxantha, assembly GCF_900105675.1. Taxonomy (NCBI): domain Bacteria; kingdom Pseudomonadati; phylum Pseudomonadota; class Gammaproteobacteria; order Pseudomonadales; family Pseudomonadaceae; genus Pseudomonas; species Pseudomonas synxantha. The sequence continues at coordinate 6,624,457 of NZ_LT629786.1, forward strand.
GGCAACAAGTTCGAAACCCGTTCGAACCTGTGCAAGCCACTGGGTACTGACGTATGCAACGAGTGCCACCCGTTCTACACCGGTAAGCAGAAAACTCTGGACACCGGCGGCCGTGTACAGCGCTTCGCAGATCGCTTTGGTGCTTTCGGCAAGAAGCCTGCTGCTACTCCAGCAGAGTAAGGTTCAAGAGCCTTATGGGCTTTTGCCAGCTGTTGAAAAAGGCGTCCCTTGTGGGCGCCTTTTTTGTGCCTGGGATTTGGCTGGCGACCGTCCGGGCCGAAGCATTCTGCCCCGCACCGGCCTCTGTGGCGCATGTCCAGGTGCAGCGGGTGGTGGACGGCGACACCGTGCGCCTCAAGGATGGCCGCAGCGTGCGCATGATCGGCCTCAATGCGCCGGAAACCGGCAGGAAGGGTCGCACTGACGAGCCATTTGCCGTCGCCGCCCGCCAGCGTCTACAGGCCCTGGTACAGGCCAGTGATGGGCGTGTCGGTCTGGTGCCGGGGCGCGAGGGCAGGGATCACTACGGTCGTACCCTGGCCCACCTTTACGGCGCCAACGGTGAGAACCTGGAGGCGCAATTGTTGGCCGAGGGCCTGGGTTTTCAGGTGGGCGTGGCGCCGAATGTGGACTTGGTCGCCTGCCAGCAGGCCGCCGAAAACAGCGCCCGCCAAGCGCGGCTCGGCCTGTGGCGCCAATCGCCGGTGCAGACCGTGGCGCAACTCAAGCAGTCCGGGTTTGCCCTGGTCACTGGCCGGGTCAGCAAGATCGAGCGCAATCGCGGCGGAATCTGGATTGAGTTGCAGGGTTCACTGGTATTACGCATTGCACCCAATCTGACCAGTCGTTTCGACGCGACCCTGCTCAATGGTCTGCAAGGCCGCACCATCGAGGCGCGTGGCTGGGTGCAGGATCGCTCCCGACGCGGCGGCCTGAAAAAAGGCCAGTCACGCTGGCTGTTGCCACTGACCGACCCCAGCATGCTGAAATCAGCGTCTTGAATAAAAAATTGTAGACATTTTTTATTTCGATTGTGAACAGTTGAGCCCTTGTATCCCGTGGCTCTTGGCCAAAAGTCGTAGCCCAGGGCCCTTGACACCTGTGACTGCCCAGTCTTGTAGGGACTTTACGACACGCGTATCCTCGGCGGTCCGTCGACCAACAGTAAAAGCGGAATGCCGATATGTCTGATTTGAAAACTGCCGCTCTCGAATACCATGCCCATCCTCGTCCAGGAAAGCTGAGTGTAGAGCTCACCAAAGCCACTGCCACTGCTCGCGACCTGTCGCTGGCCTACAGCCCTGGTGTTGCCGAGCCCGTACGTGAAATCGCCCGTGACCCAGAACTGGCGTACAAGTACACCGGCAAGGGCAACCTGGTTGCAGTGATTTCCGATGGCACCGCGATCCTTGGCCTGGGTAACCTCGGTCCATTGGCGTCCAAGCCAGTCATGGAAGGTAAAGGCGTGCTGTTCAAGCGCTTTGCCGGCATCGACGTTTTCGACATCGAAGTCGATTCCGAGAGCCCGCAGGCTTTCATCGACACGGTCAAGCGTATTTCCATCACCTTTGGTGGCATCAACCTGGAAGACATCAAGGCACCTGAGTGCTTCGAGATCGAAAAGGCCCTGATCGAGCAGTGCGACATTCCGGTATTCCACGATGACCAGCACGGCACCGCCATCGTTACCGCAGCCGGCATGATCAACGCCCTGGAAATCGCTGGCAAAACCCTGGGCGAGGCGAAGATCGTCTGCCTGGGCGCCGGCGCTGCGGCCATTTCCTGCATGAAGCTGATCATCAGCATGGGCGCCAAGCTGGAAAACATCTACATGGTCGACAGCAAGGGCGTGATCCAGTCCGAGCGTACCGACCTGAACCAGTACAAGGCGATGTTTGCCCATCCGTCCTCCAAGCGCACCCTGGCTGACGCCCTCGACGGTGCCGACGTGTTCGTCGGCCTGTCTGGCCCGAACCTGCTGAGCGCCGAAGGCCTGAAGTCCATGGCACCGAACCCGATCGTGTTCGCCTGCTCCAACCCGGATCCGGAAATCTCGCCAGAGCTGGCCCACGCCACCCGCAGCGACGTGATCATGGCCACCGGTCGTTCGGACTACCCGAACCAGGTCAACAACGTCCTGGGCTTCCCGTTCATCTTCCGTGGTGCCCTGGACGTACGCGCCAAGCGCATCAACGAAGAAATGAAAGTGGCCGCCGCCAACGCCCTGCGTGAACTGGCCAAGCTGCCAGTGCCTCAGGACGTCTGCGACGCCTACGGTGGTGCCAAGCTGGAATTCGGTCGTGAGTACATCATTCCGAAGCCAATGGATAAGCGCCTGATCACCCTGATCTCCGATGCCGTGGCCAAGGCTGCCATCGAGACCGGCGTGGCGACGCTGCCGTATCCTAAGAACTACCCGCTGCAAAGCGTGGATGATGTGTTCAACGGCTAAGCTGTTGTAGCGCACCAACAAAAAGCCCCGGCTCGAATGAGTCGGGGCTTTTTTTATGGCAATTCTCTTGAAGCCTATAGAGGTCAAATGTGGGAGGGGGCTTGCTCCCGATGGCGGTGTATCAGTCGCCATATTCATTGACTGACAGTCCGCCATCGGGAGCAAGCCCCCTCCCACATTTGGATCTATGTTGCGTCTTGGATCGGGTCAGAACAAATCGATCGGCGCGCCTTCATCCGCCGGCAGCGGGCTGCCTGGTACAACCCCGTTGCCCAGCTCGTTGACCGACGGCGGCGTGTCTTCGCTTTTGAACAGCTCGAAGTAGGCATTCGGCGTGCTTGGCGACGCGGCGCGGCCACTCACCGGGTCGATGCGCAGGCTGAGGATGCCTTCCGGTTCGGGCTGGGTGTGCAGTGGCTTGTCCTTCAGCGCGGCGCCCATGTAACTCATCCAGATCGGCAGGGCGACGGTGCCGCCAAACTCGCGGCGGCCCAGGCTTTCAGGCTGGTCGTAACCGGTCCACACAGTGGTCACGTAGTCGCCGTTATAGCCAGAGAACCAGGCGTCCTTGGATTCGTTGGTAGTACCGGTCTTGCCGGCAATATCTGCGCGGCCCAGGGCCAGTGCGCGGCGGCCGGTGCCCTTCTTGATCACGTCTTGCAGGATGCTGTTGAGAATATAGGTGGTACGGCCATCCACGATGCGCTCGGCGACTGCCGGGGCTTGCGGTTCGGTGGTCGCGGGGGCGGTTGCCGCAGGCGTCGTGCCTGGGGTTGGCTCAATGGTGATGCCGCCATTACTCGGTGCCGCAAGGCCATCGGTCGCTGCCACGCCATTGACCACGTCACCCGGCACCCGCGGTGGGTTGGCGGTAAACAGCATGTCGCCATTGCGGCTCTCGATCTTGTCGATCAGGTACGGCGTGATCTTGTAGCCGCCGTTGGCAAAGGTACTCCAGCCGGTGGCGATCTCCATCGGCGTGAGAGTCGCGGTGCCCAGGGCCAGGGACAGGTTTGGCGGCAGGTCGGACTTGGCGAAGCCAAAGCGCGTCATGTAGTCGATGGTCTTGCCCACGCCCATTGCCTGCAACAGGCGAATCGACACCAGGTTGCGCGACTTGTACAGCGCTTCGCGGATACGGATCGGGCCGAGGAAGGTGTTGGTGTCATTCTTCGGGCGCCAGACCTTGTCCAGGTATTCATCGACAAACACGATCGGCGCGTCGTTGACCAGGCTGGCGGCGGTGTAGCCGTTGTCCAGCGCGGCGCTGTAGACGAATGGCTTGAAGCTCGAACCCGGCTGGCGCTTGGCCTGGGTGGCGCGGTTGTAGTTGCTCTGCTCGAAGGCAAAACCGCCGACCAGTGCACGGATCGCACCGTTCTGCGGGTCCAGGGACACCAGGGCGCCTTGGGCGACCGGCACCTGGCTGAACTTGAGGCTGTCATCCTTCTGGCGTTGCACGCGGATCAAATCGCCCACCTGGGCCACGTCGGACGGCTGCTTGGGCATCGGCCCCATGCTGTTGGTATTCAGGAATGGTCGCGCCCACTTCATGCTGTCCCACGCCACATGCGCTTCGCCGGTACGGGTCAGCACCTGGATGCCGTCTTTTGTCACCTGGGTGACGATGGCCGGGTCCAGGCCGCTGATGGAGCGCTGCTTGCTCAATTCGGTGGTCCACGCGCTCAGGGTCTTGCCGGGCAGGCGCGATTCCGGACCGCGGTAGCCGTGGCGCTGGTCATAGGTGATCAGGCCTTCATGCACCGAGTTGTTGGCGATTTCCTGCAAGTTGCTTGGAACCGTCGTGGTCACTCGGAAGCCTTCGGTATAGGCGTCGCTGCCATAGCGGCCAACCATCTCGGCACGCGCCATTTCGGCGATATACGGCGCATTCACTTCCGGCGTCGGCACGTGATAACTGGCGTTCAGTGGCTCGGCTACAGCGCTTTCGTAGGCGGCCTGGTCTATCTTGCCCAGCTTGTACATGCGCCCCAGGATCCAGTCGCGCCGCTCTTTGCTGCGCGCCGGGTTGGCCAGCGGGTTAAAGCGCGATGGGGCCTTGGGCAGGCCGGCAATCATGGCCATCTGCGCCAGGCTGGCGTCACGAATCGACTTGCCATAGTAGACCTGGGAGGCGGCCTCGATGCCGTAGGCGCGGTTGCCCAGGTAGATCTTGTTGACATACAGCTCGAGGATTTCGTCCTTGGTCAGCTGACGTTCGATCTGCAGTGCCAGCAGGATCTCGGTGGCCTTGCGGGAAAAACTGCGCTCGCTGGTAAGGAAGAAGTTCTTCGCCACCTGCATGGTAATGGTGCTGCCGCCGGATTGAATGTGTCCGCTTTTTACCAGCTGCGTGGCCGCACGCACCAGGCTGCTGGGGTCGACACCGTAGTGGTTGGCGAAATTGTCGTCTTCGGCAGACAGCAAGGCGCTGATGAAATTGGGCGGAATATCGGCGAAACGGATCGGTGTACGGCGCATTTCGCCGAACTCCGCGATCAGTTTTTCGTCGCTGCTGTAAACCCGCAAAGGAATCTGCAACTGGATACTTCTGAGGGCCTCTACGGAAGGCAAACCCGGACTAAGGTAGAGGTAGGCCCCGCTGAGTACGAGCAGCAGCCCGCAGACGATGGCGACAATGGAGTACCCGAAAAACTTCAGCAGACGAATCAAGGCTTTTGGATTTCCAGAGAAAAGAATGAGTTACGCGTCGGGGCATGCATGGCTAACGATGGATCGACCCGGGCAGCAGATAAAAAGCGGGAAAAAACGCTGGGCATTAAAGCATTTTTCAGCTTGGGGCGTCATTCGCGTGCCTTGAACAAGCCGACCGGATGCAAGGTGCCTGGCAGCAATCAGACGATACGACAGCCGGTATGACAGGGAAAGTTTTGGGGAGTTTTATGGAAAAGGGATTTTTCAGGCGAAAAGTCGACACCGTCCTGGGGGTCGATATCAATGACAGCAGCATCAGGTTGATCGAGCTGGGCCGTTCAGCGGGCGTTTTCAGCGTCCAGGGCTACGTGACCCAGGCGCTGCCGACCCATGCGGTGGTCGATGGTGCCCTGTTGGACGTCGAAGGCGTGGGGCGGGCATTGCAGCAGGCATTATCGCGCCTGCGGCCCTCAGCCCGGAGCGCCGCCGTGGCGGTGGCGGGCCCTTCGGTTATCACGCGGTTGATCGAAATGGATGCAGGCCTCAGCGACGAGGAAATGGCCTGGAAGATCCAGATGGAAGCCGACCAGTTTATTCCCTATCCATTGGATGAAGTGGCCATCGATTTTCAGGTCCGGAGCCCGTCGGCCCAGGGGGAGCAATGGGTCGAAGTGATGTTGGCAGCGTGCCTGCGCGAGCAAGTCGAGGCGCGTGAAGCGGTTTTGGCTCTGGCGGGGCTGGTGCTGCAGGTGGTAGATGTGGAAGAGTTTGCATTGGAGCGCGCTTGCCGTCAGGATTTTGCCAGCTTCGCGCCGGCTCATCGAGTCGATGGCGCACAATGGGCCGTGGATGCCCAGGAGATGGGAGTGGCTTGCGGGTTGGCCCTGAGGAGTTTCGCTGGATGATACGAATCAATCTTTTGCCTTGGCGCCAGGCGCTGGCGGAACGCAGGCGTAGATATTTCCTGATGCTGATGCTGGCGTTTGCCTGCCTGGCACTGGCTGCAGTCTGGTTGGCTGATCAGGTGATCGACCAGGCGATAGATCGGCAGGTAAGTCGCAACAATCGCCTGGGTGAGGACATTGCCGTACAGGATTCACGGATCAGGACCATTGACGACCTGCAGGAGCGCAGCCAGCAGTTGGCCGAACGCATGAAGGTTGTGCAGGATCTGCACGACGCCCGTTCTTCCGGTGCCCGGCTGTTCGATCAGTTGGCTCGCGCAGTGCCCGAGGGCGTACATCTGCATGAGGTGGTGGCGAACGGCGATACCATCAGCATCCGCGGCAGTGCTGAAAGCCACCAGGATATCGCCCAGCTGATGCGTCGGCTCGAGGCCACGCAAGGGGCTCACGCGACTCGTCTGCAGCGCGTGCAGGCCGAAGGCGAGCGCGGCGAAAGTGAATTTCAGCTAATGGTGCGCCAGGGGGAAACCGTCGAGGCGCAACCATGAGCCTGCCCAGGCTCGACGTTTCCACGCTTTCCCACAACGCTGCCAAATGGCCCTTGCCCTGCCGGATCCTGCTCGGCTTTGCGCTGGCCGGCCTGGTGCTGCTGGTGGGTGAGGCTTTGTACCTGGGCCCGTCGCGGGAGCAGCTGCAGGCGCTCGAGGTTCGGGGGCATGCACTGCAACAGCAGCTTGCAGAAAAAACAGGATTGGCTACCAGTCTGGAGGCGCGTGCCGATCATTTGCGCGTGATGGAGGATAAGGTCGTGAGCCTTCTGCGGCAGTTGCCCGCAGAGTCCGAAGTGCCTGCCTTGCTCGAAGATGTTGCCCGGTTGGCGGTTGCCAATGGTGTATGGGTCGAGGGCATTAGGGTGCTGGATGAGGAGCCTCGGCAGCTCTACACCGAACAACCTATGCAGATGGGCGCGATCGGGGCCTACCACGACCTGGCGGCGTTCGTCAGTGCCTTGGGTGGGCTGCTTCGGGTCATCACCGTGCAGGATGTCACGCTTCGGCCTGAGGGCGCCTTGCTGCGTCTCGATATGTTGGCCAAGACCTATCGGGGCGCCACGCCAAGCGGCAAGGCCCGCCAGACGTTCGAGTCGGGCCCGCGATTTGTCTATGACCCTTCAACCCTGCGCGATCCGTTCCTGTCGCCCACCTTGCAGGCCGCCCGCGTGCCCGGTCGGCCGGCGCTTTCGCCGGATCTCACCCGGCCACGGGGGCTGCTGGAGGGCATGACCATCGATCAGTTCGAAATGGTCGGCACACTGTCCAATGGCGTGCAGGCTTTCGCCTTGCTGCGTGCGGGATCATTGGTGCATCGCCTGGCGGTCGGTGATTACCTTGGGCCGGACCATGGCCAGGTCACGGCCATCCAAGACGGTTATATCGAACTGGTCGAGCTGTTCCCCGATGACCAGGGCGCATGGCTGGAACGCCCGCGAACCCTGGTGCTGAACGTCAACTCATAACGGAATCAAACAATGAAAAGGACTTTCTCGTCCTTCGGTGTGGCGCTATGGATAGCGTTCACGGCACCGATGGCTGCCGCTGTGCCCAATCGCCCGGACCTGATCCGCCTGCCGCCGCCTGACAGTGCCTTGCCGGTCAGCTATACGGGCGAAAAATTGACCCTCAATTTTCAGGACATCGACCTGCGGGCGGTATTGCAGCAAATCGCCGATGTCGCCGGGCTCAACCTGGTGACCAGCGACGAGGTGCAGGGCTCGATCACCCTGCGGCTCAAGGACGTGCCCTGGGACCAGGCGCTGGATCTGGTGCTGCAAACCAAGGGCCTGGACAAACGGGTGAAGGCCGGCGTGTTGCTGGTGGCGCCCGCCGATGAATTGGCCGCTCGCGAACTGCTGGTGCTGGAGTCGCGCAAGCAGATGGCCGAGCTGGCACCGTTGCGTCGGGAGTTATTGCAGGTCAATTACGCCAAGGCTGCGGACCTGGCCAAGCTGTTCCAGTCGGTGACCGGTTTTGAGGGCGCCACGGATGAACGCGGCTCGGTGGCGGTGGATGACCGCACCAACAACATCATCGCCTACCAGACCGGCGAACGGCTGGAAGAGCTGCGGCGCATCGTGGCGCAGTTGGATATTCCGGTACGCCAGGTGATGATCGAGGCGCGGATCGTCGAGGCCAATGTCGACTACGACAAAAGCCTGGGCGTGCGCTGGGGTGGGCGGCTCAGCCGCGGCAACTGGGGCGCCGGAGGTATTTCCAAGCCCCTGGCGGACGGCGCCGAGCCCCCGCAAAGCCCGCCCAGTTCACCCTTCGTCGACCTGGGGTCGCTGACCGGTACGTCGGGGCTGGGTATCGCCTACATCACCGACAACCTGTTGCTGGATCTCGAACTGACGGCGATGGAGAAAAGCGGCAACGGCGAAATCGTTTCGCAGCCCAAGGTTGTCACGTCCGATAAAGAGACTGCGCGCATACTCAAAGGCACCGAGATTCCCTACCAGGAGTCCACCTCCCAGGGCGCTACCTCGGTGTCCTTCAAGGAAGCGTCCCTTTCACTGGAGGTCACGCCGCAAATCACCCCCGATGACCATGTGATCATGGCGGTCAAGGTCACCAAGGACGAGCCCGACTACCTGAACCGGCTCAATGACGTGCCGCCGATCAAGAAAAACGAAGTCAACGCCAAGGTGCTGGTTCGGGATGGCGAGACTATTGTCATCGGCGGGGTTTTCTCCAATACCCAAAGCAAAGTGGTAGATAAAGTGCCATTTTTGGGCGATGTACCGTATCTTGGCCGCCTTTTCCGACGCGATGTGGTGGCGGAGAAAAAATCCGAGCTGCTGGTATTCCTGACTCCGCGTATTATGAATAACCAGGCGATTGCTGTGAGTCGTTGATTCTGTGCGAAATTTGATTCTTGTAGGACCGATGGGGGCTGGAAAGAGCACCATCGGCCGTTTGCTGGCCAAAGAGCTGCGCCTGCCATTCAAAGACTCCGATAAGGAAATTGAATTGCGCACGGGTGCCAATATCCCATGGATCTTCGATAAGGAAGGCGAGCTGGGTTTTCGCGACCGTGAGCAGGCGATGATTGCCGAGCTGTGCGGCTGCGACGGCGTGGTGTTGGCGACCGGCGGTGGCGCAGTGATGCGCGATGAAAACCGTCGTGCGCTGCATGCCGGTGGTCGGGTGGTGTATTTGCATGCGTCGGTCGAGCAGCAGGTAGGCCGCACCGCCCGTGATCGCAATCGCCCGTTGCTGCGCACTGCTGACCCGGCGAAAACCTTGCGGGACCTGCTTGCACTACGCGATCCGCTGTATCGGGAAATCGCCGATCTGGTGGTGGAAACCGATGAACGGCCACCGCGAATGGTGGTGCTCGATATTCTTGAGCGCCTGCAGCGGCTGCCACCCCGTTAAAGCCTGGCCCGAAATGCGCTATTCTCGGCGGCGCGCCATAACCTTGCGAGGTGTGGCGTAGAGCTATCAAGTGGTGTCGGGTCACGGCGCTGCCGGTCGTCAATATATCTTCAACGCGGGGACACATGCAGACACTTAAGGTCGATCTAGGCGAGCGCAGCTACCCGATCCACATTGGCGAAGGTCTTTTGGACCGGCCCGAGCTGCTTGCACCGCATATTGCCGGTCGGCAGGTGGCGATCATCTCCAACGAAACGGTCGCGCCGTTGTATCTTGAGCGTCTGAGCCGCAGCCTTGTGGCGTATTCGGTGATCTCTGTGGTGTTGCCTGACGGCGAAGCCCACAAGAACTGGGAAACCCTGCAACTGATTTTTGATGGCCTGCTGACTGCGCGTCATGACCGTCGAACTACCGTGGTCGCCCTGGGCGGCGGTGTGATCGGCGACATGGCCGGTTTTGCCGCGGCCTGTTACCAGCGCGGCGTGGACTTTATCCAGGTGCCGACCACCCTGTTGTCCCAGGTCGATTCGTCGGTGGGCGGCAAGACCGGTATCAACCATCCGCTGGGCAAGAACATGGTCGGTGCTTTCTACCAGCCCCAAGCCGTGCTGATCGATACCACCACCCTCAACACCTTGCCGCCGCGGGAGCTGTCGGCGGGCCTGGCGGAAGTCATCAAGTACGGGCTGATCTGCGACGAGCCCTTCCTGACCTGGCTCGAAGAACACGTTGATGCCCTGCGCGCACTCGACCAGGTGGCCCTGACCGAAGCGATTTCCCGCTCCTGCGCCGCCAAGGCGCTGGTGGTGAATGCCGACGAACGGGAGTCTGGCGTACGCGCCACCCTGAACCTGGGCCATACCTTCGGCCATGCGATCGAAACGCACATGGGCTATGGTGTGTGGTTGCATGGGGAAGCCGTAGCGGCTGGCACTGTGATGGCATTGGAAATGTCGCAGCGCCTGGGCTGGATCAGCGCCCAGGAGCGCGATCGTGGCATCCGCCTGTTCCAGCGAGCCGGTTTGCCGGTCATCCCGCCGACGGAGATGACCGAGGCCGATTTCCTCGAACATATGGCAATAGACAAGAAAGTGATCGACGGTCGACTGCGACTGGTGCTGTTGCGCCACATGGGCGAGGCAGTGGTGACCGACGATTATCCGAAAGAGATTTTACAGGCCACGCTGGGAGCGGATTACCGCGCCCTGGCCCAGCTTAAAGGTTAATAAGATCCCGATGACTAGTTTGCATGCCGACGAGGCGTTCCTCGGCCATTATCACTTGAGCCATGACCCTTTCGCTCCACGGGTGCCTGGCTTCAAATTCTTCCCGGCCCAGCGCAAGCCCGTGCTGGGGCAACTGCACCACCTGGCACGCTACAGCCAGCTGCTGCTGGTGGTCACCGGCCCGCTGGGCAGCGGCAAGACCTTGCTGCGCCAGGCGCTGGTCGCCAGCACTAACAAGCAATCGGTGCAGAGTGTGGTGGTCTCGGCCCGTGGCGCCGGCGATGCTGCAGGCGTGCTGCGCCAGGTGGCCCAGGCGCTGGACGTGGCCAATGCCGAGCCAAACGCGATTCTCAAGCAGGTGGTGCAACTGGGCCTGACCGGCCAGGAAGTCTATCTGCTGGTGGACGACGCCGAGCAGCTTGACGAATCTGCCCTCGAAGCGCTGCTGGCGCTTGCTGCGGGCACGCCGGAAGGTCGCCCGCATGTGTTCCTGTTTGGCGAGTCGTCGTTGATCGCCGATCTGGAGCAGATCAGCGGTGATCAGGAACTGTTCCACGTCATTGAGCTGCAGCCCTACGAAGAGGAAGAAACCCGCGAATACCTGGCTCAACGCCTTGAAGGCGCCGGGGCGGGTATCGAACTTTTCTCCGCTGCGCAGATCTCTGATATTCACGAAAGCTCCGATGGCTGGCCTGGCAACATCAACCAGGTTGCCCGCGATGCAATGATCGAAGCCATGATTGCCAGCCGCTCAGCGGTCAAGCGTCCAAAGATGGGGTTCACTATGCCTAAGAAGCACGTATTGGCTATTTCCGCCGTTGTCGTGGTCGCTGTTGCCGCCGCCTGGTTGATCCCGGGTCGCAATAAAGCACCGACAACGACCGGCGCGCCAACTGAGCAGGCGCAGTTGCCACTGGGTAAGCCCACGCCAAACGTCGAGTTCGCCAACTCCGGCCAACCGACCAACCTGCCGATGGTTGGTCAGCCTGTAATGCGTGGCCCGCTCGCCGAAGAAGCCGGTGGCATTTCCGAAGGCGACGATGGTGTGCCGGTGGAAGGCTCTAGTGCCACGCCGCCGACCGTGACCACCACCGCGCCGCCTGCCGGCGTACCGGCTGGCACGCCAGCAACCCCGGTAGCGCCTGCCGCGCCGGTAGCGCCAGTTGCCAAGCCGACTCCGGCGCCGACGGTTGCGACAGCCAAGCCCGCAGCCCCAGTTGCCAAGCCGGCACCCGCACCTGCGGCCAAGCCTGCTGAAAAACCCGCGGCCACCGTGGCCAAGGCCGGCGCCGCCGGCAGCAGCTGGTACAGCAGCCAGCCTACCGGCAACTTCGTGGTGCAAATCCTCGGCACCAGCTCCGAGGCCAACGCCCAGGCGTTCGTCAAAGAGCAGGGCGGCCAGTACCGTTATTTCAAGAAAGTGCTCAACGGCAAGCCTCTCTACGTGATCACCTATGGCAGCTTCCCAAGCCGCGCCGCAGCTGATTCGGCCATCAAAGCCTTGCCAGCGAAGGTCCAGGCTGGTAAACCTTGGCCTCGCACTGTTGCCAGCGTTCAACAAGAACTGGCAACAACTCGCTGAAGATCCGGCGGCCTTACCCAGGCCGCCCTCCCGGCACCTCAAAAAAGATCGCAAGGCGTGCAGCCCCTCCAGGCCGCGCGCTTTGTGGTGTCTGCGTCACAGTGGCTTTTGAGTCGTAGCGGTCAGAATTAAAAAAGTTTTGACTAGCACAGCATATCGCTTTAAACCTTTCATAAATGCGACATAGATTTGCGACATTTCGTCGCTAAATTTGTGGGCGTCTGTGTCGGTGTGTACAATGACCTCCCTTTTGCCCCCGCTAAGTCGGCGTACGTTCGACGTGGAAGGTAACCGGTTGAATTGAAAAGAAATTTGCCTCGGTATAAGAGGCAGCCTGGTGAGAAAGTGTCTATGAAAGCAGGTCTGTACCAACCCGATGAATTCAAGGATAACTGCGGTTTCGGCCTGATAGCCCATATGCAGGGCGAGCCCAGTCATACCCTTTTGCAAACGGCCATCGAGGCCCTGACCTGCATGACCCACCGCGGTGGGATCAACGCCGACGGCAAGACCGGTGACGGTTGTGGCTTGCTGATTCAAAAACCCGACCAATTCCTGCGCGCTGTCGCCAAAGAGCATTTCGCCGCCGACCTGCCCAAGCAGTACGCCGTGGGCATGGTGTTTTTCAACCAGGACCCGGTCAAGGCCGAAGCCGCTCGCGAGAACATGAACCGCGAAATCGCCGCCGCCGGCCTGCAACTGGTCGGCTGGCGCAAAGTGCCAATCGACACCAGCGTGCTCGGCCGCCTTGCCCTGGAACGTCTGCCACAGATCGAACAAGTGTTCATAGCAGGCGACGGCCTGAGCGATCAGGACATGGCGATCAAGCTGTTCACTTCGCGTCGCCGTTCGTCGGTGCTCAATGCTGCCGATACCGATCACTACATCTGCAGCTTTTCCCACAAGACCATCATTTACAAAGGCCTGATGATGCCGGCGGATCTCACCGCCTTTTATCCGGACCTCAGCGATGAGCGCCTGCAAACCGCGATCTGCGTGTTCCACCAGCGCTTCTCCACCAACACCCTGCCGAAATGGCCGTTGGCTCAGCCGTTCCGCTTCCTCGCCCACAACGGCGAGATCAACACCATCACCGGCAACCGCAACTGGGCCGTGGCCCGTCGCACCAAGTTCGCCAACGATCTGATGGACCTGGAAGAGCTTGGCCCGCTGGTCAACCGCGTGGGTTCCGACTCCTCCAGCATGGACAACATGCTCGAACTGATGGTCACCGGTGGTATCGACCTGTTCCGTGGCGTGCGTATGATCATTCCGCCTGCGTGGCAGAACGTCGAGACCATGGACCCGGACCTGCGGGCGTTCTACGAATACAACTCGATGCACATGGAACCCTGGGACGGCCCGGCCGGCGTGGTCATGACCGACGGTCGCTACGCGGTGTGCCTGCTCGACCGTAACGGCCTGCGCCCGGCACGTTGGGTTACCACCACCAACGGCTTCATCACCCTGGCGTCGGAAATCGGCGTGTGGAACTACAAGCCGGAAGATGTGATCGCCAAAGGCCGCGTCGGCCCGGGCCAGATCCTGGCCGTGGACACCGAGACCGGGCAGATCCTCGACACCGACGCCATCGACAACCGCTTGAAGTCTCGTCACCCGTACAAGCAATGGCTGCGCAAGAACGCCCTGCGCATCCAGGCGACCATGGAAGACAACGACCACGGTTCGGCTTTCTACGACATCGACCAGCTCAAGCAGTACATGAAGATGTACCAGGTCACGTTCGAAGAGCGCGACCAGGTGCTGCGTCCGCTTGGCGAACAAGGCTACGAGGCCGTCGGCTCCATGGGCGACGACACGCCGATGGCCGTGCTGTCCCAGCGCGTGCGCACCCCGTATGACTATTTCCGCCAGCAGTTCGCCCAGGTCACCAACCCGCCGATCGACCCGCTGCGCGAAGCCATCGTGATGTCCTTGGAAGTGTGCCTCGGTGCCGAGCGCAACATCTTCCAGGAGTCGCCTGAGCACGCTTCCCGCGTGATCCTCAGCTCGCCGGTCATCTCCCCGGCCAAATGGCGCTCGCTGATGACCCTGGAGCGTCCAGGTTTCGACCGCCAGATCATTGACCTGAACTACGACGAAAGCCTCGGCCTTGAAGCTGCGGTGCGTAACGTCGCCGATCAGGCCGAAGAAGCCGTGCGCGCCGGGCGTACCCAGATCGTGCTGACCGACCGCCATATCGCACCAGGCAAGCTGCCGATCCATGCTTCGCTCGCCACCGGCGCGGTGCACCACCGTCTGACCGAAAAGGGCCTGCGTTGCGACTCCAACATCCTCGTTGAGACCGCTACCGCCCGCGATCCGCATCACTTTGCAGTGCTGATCGGTTTCGGCGCGTCGGCGGTGTATCCGTTCCTGGCGTACGAAGTGCTCGGCGACCTGATCCGTACCGGTGAAGTCCTGGGCGATCTCTATGAGGTGTTCAAGAACTACCGTAAAGGCATCACCAAAGGCCTGCTGAAGATCCTGTCGAAGATGGGCATCTCCACAGTCACCTCGTACCGTGGCGCGCAACTGTTCGAAGCCATTGGCCTGTCAGAAGAAGTCTGCGAGCTGAGCTTTCGTGGTGTGCCGAGCCGCATCAAGGGCGCACGTTTCGTCGACCTCGAAGCCGAGCAGAAAGCCTTGGCGTTGGAGGCCTGGAGTGCACGCAAGCCGATCCAGCAAGGTGGCTTGCTCAAGTTTGTGCACGGTGGCGAATACCACGCCTACAACCCGGACGTGGTCAGCACTTTGCAAGCCGCCGTGCAGCAGGGCGACTACGCCAAGTTCAAGGAATACACGAGCCTGGTGGATAACCGCCCGGTATCGATGATCCGCGACCTGTTCAAGGTGAAGACGTTGGACACGCCGATGGACATCAGCGAAGTCGAGCCGCTGGAATCGATCCTCAAGCGCTTCGACTCTGCCGGTATTTCCCTGGGTGCCTTGTCGCCCGAGGCCCACGAGGCGCTGGCCGAGGCCATGAACCGCCTGGGTGCGCGTTCCAACTCCGGTGAAGGCGGCGAAGATCCGGCGCGCTACGGCACCATCAAGAGCTCAAAAATAAAACAGGTCGCCACTGGCCGTTTCGGCGTTACCCCGGAATACCTGGTCAACGCCGAAGTGCTGCAGATCAAGGTGGCCCAGGGCGCCAAGCCTGGTGAAGGCGGCCAGTTGCCAGGCGGCAAGGTCAACGGTCTGATCGCCAAGCTGCGTTATGCGGTGCCGGGCGTGACGCTGATCTCTCCACCGCCGCACCACGACATCTATTCAATCGAAGACTTGTCGCAGCTGATTTTCGACTTGAAACAAGTCAACCCGCAGGCCCTGGTCTCGGTGAAGCTGGTGGCGGAAGCTGGCGTCGGTACCATTGCTGCCGGCGTGGCCAAGGCCTATGCCGACCTGATCACTATCTCCGGCTACGACGGCGGTACCGGCGCTTCGCCGCTGACCTCCATCAAGTACGCCGGCGCGCCATGGGAACTCGGCCTGGCCGAAACCCACCAGACCCTGCGTGGCAACGACCTGCGCGGCAAAGTGCGGGTACAGACCGACGGCGGCCTTAAAACTGGCCTCGACGTGATCAAGGCGGCGATCCTCGGCGCCGAAAGCTTCGGCTTCGGCACCGCGCCAATGATCGCCCTGGGCTGCAAGTATTTGCGCATCTGCCACCTGAATAACTGCGCCACTGGCGTAGCGACCCAGAACGAGAAGCTGCGCAAGGATCACTACATCGGCACCGTCGACATGGTGGTGAACTTCTTCACCTACGTCGCCGAAGAAACCCGTGAGTGGCTGGCCAAGCTGGGCGTGCGTTCCCTCGAAGAGCTGATCGGGCGTACCGACCTGCTGGATATCCTCGAAGGCCAGACCGCCAAGCAACAACACCTGGACCTGACGCCGCTGTTGGGCAGCGATCACATTCCGGCAGACAAGCCACAATTCTGCCAGGTGGACCGCAACCCGCCGTTCGACAAAGGCCTGTTGGCCGAGAAGATGGTCGACATGGCGGGCAGTGCGATCAATGACGCCAGTGGTGGCGAATTTGCCCTGGATATCTGCAACTGCGACCGGTCCATCGGCGCACGCATCTCCGGCGAAATCGCGCGCAAGCACGGTAACCAAGGCATGGCGAAAGCGCCGATCACCTTCCGCTTCAAAGGCACGGCGGGCCAGAGCTTCGGCGTGTGGAACGCCGGCGGCCTGCACATGTACCTGGAAGGCGACGCCAACGACTACGTGGGCAAGGGCATGACCGGTGGCAAGCTGGTCATCGTTCCGCCGGCCGGCAGCGTCTACAAGACCCAGGACAGTGCCATTATCGGCAACACCTGCTTGTACGGCGCCACCGGAGGTAAGCTGTTCGCCGCCGGCACCGCCGGTGAGCGCTTCGCCGTGCGTAACTCCGGTGCCCACACCGTGGTGGAAGGCACTGGCGATCACTGCTGCGAGTACATGACCGGCGGCTTTGTCGCGGTACTGGGCAAGACCGGTTACAACTTCGGTTCGGGCATGACCGGCGGTTTCGCCTACGTGCTCGACCAGGACAACACCTTCGTCGACAAGGTCAACCACGAGTTGGTCGAGATCCAGCGGATCAGCGGTGAAGCCATGGAGTCCTACCGGAACCACTTGCAGCACGTGCTGGATGAGTACGTCGAGGAAACCGGCAGCGAATGGGGTCGTGAACTCGCCGAGAACCTCGATGATTACCTGCGTCGTTTCTGGCTGGTCAAGCCCAAGGCTGCCAACCTGAAATCCTTGCTCTCCAGCATCCGTGCCAACCCGCAGTGATATGCGCCTGAACAGTTTGATGAGGTTTTAACATGGCTGAACGTCTGAATAACGACTTCCAGTTCATCGATGTCGGGCGCAAAGATCCGAAGAAGAAACTGTTGCGTCAACGCAAGAAAGAGTTCGTGGAAATCTACGAACCGTTCAAACCCCAGCAATCGGCCGACCAGGCTCACCGCTGCCTGGGGTGCGGTAACCCGTATTGCGAGTGGAAGTGCCCGGTGCACAACTTCATTCCCAACTGGCTCAAGCTGGTGGCCGAGGGCAACATCCTCGCTGCCGCCGAGCTGTCGCACCAGACCAATACCCTGCCGGAAGTCTGCGGCCGGGTGTGCCCGCAGGACCGTCTGTGCGAGGGGGCGTGCACCCTCAACGACGGCTTCGGCGCGGTGACCATCGGTTCGGTGGAGAAGTACATCACCGATACTGCGTTCGCCATGGGCTGGCGCCCGGACATGTCCAAGGTCAAGCCGACCGGCAAGCGCGTTGCGATCATCGGCGCGGGCCCGGCGGGCCTGGGCTGTGCCGACGTATTGGTGCGTGGTGGCGTGACCCCGGTGGTCTTCGACAAGAACCCGGAAATCGGTGGCCTGCTGACCTTCGGTATTCCCGAGTTCAAGCTGGAAAAAACCGTACTGAGTCACCGTCGTGAAGTCTTCACCGGTATGGGTATCGAGTTCCGGCTCAATACCGAAGTCGGCAAAGACATCACCATGGAGCAACTGCTCGCCGAATACGATGCGGTGTTCATGGGCATGGGCACCTACACTTACATGAAGGGCGGCTTCGCCGGTGAAGACCTGCCGGGCGTATATGACGCGCTCGACTTCCTGATCGCCAACGTCAACCGCAACCTGGGCTTTGAAAAGTCGCCGGAAGATTTCGTCGACATGAAAGGCAAGAAGGTCGTGGTGCTTGGCGGTGGCGACACCGCGATGGACTGCAACCGTACGTCGATCCGCCAGGGCGCCAAGTCGGTGACCTGTGCCTATCGCCGTGACGAGGCCAACATGCCCGGCTCGCGCAAAGAGGTGAAGAACGCCAAGGAAGAAGGAGTGAAATTCCTCTACAACCGCCAGCCGATTGCCATCGTCGGTGAAGACCGTGTCGAAGGCGTGAAGGTGGTCGAGACCCGTCTCGGCGAGCCGGATGCCCGTGGCCGTCGCAGCCCTGAGCCGATCCCGGGCTCCGAAGAGATCATCCCGGCCGACGCCGTGGTCATCGCTTTCGGCTTCCGCCCAAGCCCGGCGCCATGGTTCGAGCAGTTCGAGATCCAGACCGACAGCCAGGGCCGCGTCGTCGCCCCGGAACAAGGCCAGTACAAGCACCAGACCAGCAACCCGAAAATCTTCGCCGGTGGCGATATGGTGCGAGGGTCTGACCTGGTAGTGACAGCGATTTTCGAAGGCCGCAACGCCGCCGAAGGCATCCTGGACTACCTGCAAGTCTGACCCCGATCCTGAATTGAAATGGGATCAAACTGTGGGAGGGGCGGTGCGACGATTCGACTTGCCCCCGATAGCGGTGTATCAGTCACCAGATTCATTGACTGACGCACCGCAATCGGGAGCAAGCCCCCTCCCACATTTGTTTTGCGCTCTGTGCAAGCTACCGCGACAAATTGACCCGATAGACAAAAGGCACGGCGCATTCCGTGCCTTTTGCGTCGCGCTCTGAGAAAATGCCCGCACTTTTTTTGCGGATGCCGACATGACTGCCCTCAAGAACGACCGTTTCCTTCGTGCCCTGCTCAAGCAACCTGTAGACGTCACCCCCGTGTGGATGATGCGTCAAGCCGGTCGCTACCTGCCGGAATACCGCGCCAGTCGCGCCCACGCCGGCGACTTCATGAGCCTGTGCATGAATCCTGCGTTCGCCTGTGAAGTCACGATGCAGCCGCTGGATCGCTACCCACAACTGGACGCGGCCATCCTCTTTTCCGACATCCTCACCATCCCCGACGCCATGGGCCAGGGCCTGTATTTCGAAACCGGCGAAGGCCCGCGCTTCAGGAAAGTCGTCAGCACCCTGGCCGATATCGAAGCCCTGCCGATTCCTGATCCGCACAAAGACCTCGGCTATGTGATGGATGCGGTCAGCACCATCCGCCGCGAGCTGAACGGCCGCGTGCCGCTGATCGGCTTCTCCGGTAGCCCCTGGACCCTGGCCACCTACATGGTCGAAGGCGGCTCGTCGAAAGACTTCCGCAAGACCAAGGCCATGCTCTACGACAACCCGCAAGCCATGCACCTGCTGCTGGACAAGCTCGCGCAGTCGGTCACCTCGTACCTCAACGGCCAGATCATGGCCGGCGCCCAAGCGGTGCAGATCTTCGATACCTGGGGTGGCAACCTGTCGGCGGCGGCGTACCAGGAATTCTCCCTGGCTTACATGCGCAAGATCGTCAGCGGCCTGATCCGCGAACACGAAGGCCGCAAGGTGCCGGTGATCATGTTCACCAAGGGCGGCGGCCTGTGGCTGGAAAGCATCGCAGACGCCGGTGCCGATGCCCTGGGCCTGGACTGGACCTGCGATATCGGCGAAGCCCGCCGCCGCGTTGGCAGCCAGGTTGCACTGCAAGGCAACATGGACCCGACCGTGCTGTACGCTAACCCTGAAGCGATCCGCACCGAAGTCGGGCGCATCCTGGCCAGCTATGGCAAGGGCACCGGTCACGTGTTCAACCTCGGCCATGGCATCACGCCGGAAGTGAATCCGGAACATGCGGGTGCATTCCTGCGTGCGGTGCATGAACTGTCGGCGCAATACCACGAATAAAGCACACAGCAAAAATGTGGGAGGGGGCTTGCCCCCTCCCACATTAAAAGCCAGAAACCTTCAGACCTGCCCCAACGGCGGCAACTTCGCCAGCTTCAACGCCACCAGCAACGCGCCAATCAGCAGCGCCACGATAAACCCGCCAATCCCGTTCCATCCGGCAAAGTGCCAGAAGAACCCGCCCGCCGTCCCGGCAATACTCGATCCCACGTAGTAACAGAACAGGTAAAGCGACGACGCCTGCCCCTTGGCTTTCACCGCGCGGCGGCCGATCCAGCTGCTGGCCACCGAATGCGCGCCGAAGAAGCCGAAGGTGAACACCAGCATGCCCGGCACTACCAGCCACAGCGGCGTGAACAGCGTCAGTAACATCCCCGAAAGCATCAACACGATGGTGCCCCACAGCACGCGGCGGCGGCCAAGGCGGTCGGCCAGGGAGCCGATCTTGGCCGAGCTGTAGATACCCGAGAGGTACACCAGCGACAGCAGGCCCACCAACGCCTGGCTCAGCTCGTAGGGCGAAGCCAGCAAGCGATAACCGATGTAGTTGAACATCGTCACGAACGCGCCCATCAGCAGGAAGGCTTCGAGGAACAGCCACGGCAGGCCCGCGTCCTTGAAGTGCATGACAAAACCATCCACCAGGCTACGCGGCTTGAGGCTGCTTGCGCGGAAGTTGCGCGATTCAGGGAGGATCTTCCAGAACACCGTGGCGGCGATAAGCGCCAGGGCACCGATGATCAGCATTGCGGTGTGCCAGCTGACGAAGTCGATCAACACGCCGATGATCAGGCGCCCACTCATGCCTCCAATCGCGTTGCCGCCGATGTACAAACCCATGGCCAGGCCGATGTGCTGCGGGTGGATCTCTTCGCTGAGGTAGGTCATCGCCACGGCGGCCAGGCCGCTCAGGGACAGGCCCACCAACGCCCGCATCAGCAGAATCCCCTCCCAGGTCGGCATCAGACCGCTGGCGATGGTGGCGAGTGCGGCGCAGAACAACGCGGCGACCATCACCGGCTTGCGCCCCAGCCTGTCGGAAATTGGCCCGGTGACCAGCAGGCCGCAGGCAAGCATCGCGGTCGCCACCGATAGAATCAGGCTGCTTTGCGCCGCATTGATGGAAAACTCGTGGGACAGCGCCGGCATCATCGGCTGTACGCAATACAACAGGGCAAAGGTGGCAAACCCACCGGAGAACAGCGCCAGCACCGTGCGCATGAACATCGGCGTGCCTTTTTCGATGTATTCGTCATTGAGCTGCGCCACCACTTCGTCGAGGGCGGAGGGGGGCGTTTGTTGGGTGAGTGGAGCAACAGCAGAATTCACGGAGACCTCGGGGAGGAAGGGCTGCCAGGACCGGCAATGCAAAAAAGAATATAGCTGCCTAATGATTCTTTCCAATATATTGTTCGACCTGTTTGATAGGTTTTACGACCTAATGAGGGATACATGGAATTACGTCATCTGCGGTACTTCATCGCCGTCGCCGAAGAACTGCATTTTGGTCGCGCCGCGCAGGTGCTGGGTATCTCGCAACCGCCCCTGAGCCAACAGATCCAGGCGCTGGAACAAGAGGTGGGTGCGCGGCTATTTGAGCGCACCAATCGTCGGGTCGAGCTGAGCGAGGCAGGGCGGCTGTTCCTGCAAGAGGCGCGACTGGTACTGGCCCAGGTCGACAAGGCGGCGGACGTGGCGCGCAGGGCGCAATCGGGAGAGCTCGGGGAATTGAAGATCGGCTTCACGTCTTCCGCACCGTTCAATTCCAGCATTCCCCAGGCGATCTTTGCGTTTCGCCAGGCTTTCCCGGCCGTGCACCTCAACTTGCAAGAGATGAGCAGCACCGAGGTGGCCGAGTCGCTGGTGGATGAGTCGATCCAGGTCGGGCTGATGCGACCTTTGCCATTGCCCGATTCGCTGAGCGTGGTCGAGTTGATGCGCGAGCCGCTGGTCGCGGTCTTGAACGCCGGCCATCCCTTGGTGGAAGGCAGCGAGCGCGGCTTGCACCTGGCGCAATTGGCGCAGGAGCCCTTTGTGTTTTTCCCACGCACCTACGGCAGCGGCCTGTATGCCCAACTGCTCAACCTGGCCCGCGACGCCGGGTTCAGCCCGCATTTTGCCCAGGAAGCGGGGGAGGCGATGACCATCATCGGCCTGGTGGCGGCGGGGTTGGGCGTGTCGGTGTTGCCGGCGTCTTACCAGCGTATTCGCATTGATGGCGTGGTCTATCGCACGCTGCTCGACCCAGAGGCGATGACGGCGGTGTGGCTGGTACAGCGCAAGGGCGTGCAAACGCCGATGGCGAAGGGGTTTGTGGAGTTGTTGACGCGTCAGGTATTGGTGTAGGCGGGGTCACATATCAGGTAACGCAACCGGCTTAGTTATTCGCCAGAAACTTGCGCAAAATCATTCTTTTTCAGGCGAGTGGATATGGATGGCACTTCTCTATCAGCCCAAGGAGGGCAGCGTGTTGATTTGTGATTTTCGTGGCTATGAGGTTCCGGAAATCATCAAGATTCGACCTGTTATTGTGATACGCAAACACCGGACGAATAAGCTGCTCGTAACGGTGGTACCTCTGAGTACTACCGCTCCACAGCAGGTGTTGGAACACCATTTGCGGCTTGATAGCCACCTTCAGGGAGCGAGCCCGGTCTGCTGGGCTAAATGCGACATCGTCGCGACAGTCAGCTTGGGTCGACTGGACCGAATCAAAAGTAAAGATCGTCATGGCAAACGAACTTACAAAATAGCCGAACTCACCAATGACCAATTTTTGGCGATAAAAGCGGCGGTGCGCAGTGCGCTTGGGTTGCGATAAAGCGGGATATAGATGGACGGCGTTTTGCCACCGATTGCAGGTAACCTGCTTTCAGGCATACTGGCCGAGTTCCCGAAAAGGGGCTTGTGAGACTCTGAGGGTCCTGGGCAACCAGCCACCGCAGAGCCAGGCAGGAAGCGGCGATGACAAGCCAACCTGTTTGTGAAGAGGGCGCCTAAAGGCGCCCTTTGTCGTTTCTGGCCTTACTGCATCCCGGTCGAGCGCAACCCTGCCAGGATGTCCCTATCCAGCATGCTTATCCAACGGTTGTAGTTGCGATGGATCTTGCCGTCCTTGTAGCCCAGGTCGCGGCTGTCGCGGTAGGTGATGGCGTAGTTGTTACGGGTGTAGCGGATATCGATGGCGGCATAGAACTGGCCGCGCACGGTGATCTCGGCCTGCACCAGCTGCGGGCTCAGGCGTTGCACGGTCCACTCACGTTTCTGCAGGGCGGCGACGATGGCTTGTTTCATCTTTTCTTCGCTGACCTGGCTGGTGGCCGGCAACTCATGTTGGGTGTTGAGCACCGGCTTGCTGGTGCAACCGGCGGTGGTCAGCAGGGCCAGGGTGATCAGGGTCGCGCGTAGCAGGGAAGACATTCCGTTTTCTCCAATCGATTAAAAGTCAGGACCAGCGGCGGAAGATCAACGAGGTGTTGACGCCGCCGAAAGCGAAGTTGTTGTTCATCACATAGTCGTTGTGCATCTGCCGAAAGCCCCCTTGCAGGTAATCGAGCTCGCCGCATTGCGGGTCGACCGAGTCCAGGTTGAAGGTGTGCACGTACTCGTCGCGGTTCATCATTTCGATGCTGAACCACGACTCCAGCGCGCCGCAGGCACCCAGGGTGTGGCCGAGGAAACTCTTCTGCGAGCTGATCGGCATGCGGCTGCCGAACAGGCTGCTGGTGGCTAGGGTTTCGGCGATGTCGCCCTGGTCGGTGGCGGTGCCATGGCCGTTGACGTAGCCAATGGCGGACGGTTCAAGCCCGGCATCTTCCAGGGCCAGTTCCATGGCGCGGCGCATGGTTTTCTGCTCCGGGCGGGTGGTGTGCTGGCCGTCGGCGTTGCTGCCAAAACCGACCAGCTCGGCGTGGATGTGCGCACCCCGCGCCAGGGCATGTTCCAGCTCCTCGAGCACCAGCATGCCGCCGCCTTCGCCGATCACCAGGCCATCGCGGCCGCTGTCGTAGGGGCGTGGGCTGGTTTGCGGTGCGTCGTTCTTCAGGCTGGTGGCGTAGAGCGCATCGAACACCATGGCTTCGGTGGGGCAGAGCTCTTCGGCGCCACCGGCGAGCATCAAGGGCAGCCGCCCGAACTTGATCGCCTCGTAGGCGTAGCCGATGCCCTGGCTGCCGCTGGTGCAGGCGCTGGACGTGGGGATCAAACGCCCGGTGAGGCCAAAGAAGATGCTGATATTCGCCGCTGTGGTGTGGGGCATCATGCGCACATAGGAGTTGGCGTTGAGCCCTTCGGCCACCGAGTTGAGCAGCATATTGCCGAAGGCCTTGATCTCATCGGTGCTGCCGGTGGACGAGCCACAGGCCACGCCCATGCGCCCGTCCTTGATCGACTCGTCACCGAGCAGACCGGCGTCGTGCAACGCCTGTTCCGCCGCCCACACTGCCAGGCGCGAGACGCGGCCCATGCTGCGCAGCTGCTTGCGGGTCCAGTGGGCGGGCACGACGAAATCATCAATGGGCCCGGCCAGGCGCGTGTTCAATTCGGTAAAGCGGTCCCACTCATCCATGCGCCGGATGCCACTGCGGTTGGCGCGAAAGTTGGCGGCAATGGTCCCCCAGTCGCTGCCCAGGGAGGTCATGCCGGCCATGCCAGTGACGACGACGCGCTTCATCAGCACAGGCCTCCGTTCACGGCCAGCACCTGGCGCGTGATATAGCTGGCTTCGGCCGACATCAGGAAATTCACTGCGCCGGCGACTTCTTCCGGGGTCCCCATGCGTTGCGCGGGGATCATTTTCATCAGTTCTTCAACGGGGACGTTTTCATCCAGCATCGCAGTATCGATCAACCCGGGCGCCACGCAGTTGACGGTGATCTTGCGCTTGCCCAACTCGATGGCCAGTGCCTTGGCCGCGCCGATCAGGCCGGCTTTTGAAGCGCTGTAGTTGACCTGGCCGCGGTTGCCGATCAACCCGGAGACCGACGTGATACACACGATGCGCCCGGCGGCGCGGCGGCGGATCATCGGCATCATTACCGGGTGCAGCACGTTGTAGAAACCATCAAGGTTGGTGCGCATCACTACGTCCCAGTCGTCTTCCGACAGCGCCGGGAACGCGCCGTCGCGGGTCAGGCCAGCATTGAGCACCACGCCGTAGTAGGCGCCATGTTGCTCCACATCGGCTTCAAGGATGGCCTTGCAATTGGCGCGGTCGGACACGTCGAATTGCAGCACCCGCGCCTTGCGCCCCAGGGCCTCGATCTCGACCTGCACGGCGTCGGCTTCGGCGCGACCACTGCGGCAATGCAGCACGATGTCATGGCCGGCCTGGGCCAGGCGCAGGGCAATGGCGCGGCCGATGCCACGGCTGGAGCCGGTGACCAGTACGGATTCAGTCATGGCGTTTGGTCCTTCGATTCATCTAGATAGTTGGCCGCCTGGGGCGGTCGAAATACGTTCAAGCGGGCGCTGGCCTGGATACCGTCGCCGGTGAGGTGGCATTCGAACACACCCATGCCGTTGTCGTCTTCCAGGGAACGCAGGCCGTGGATATTCAGCTCGGCGCCGGCGGGAAAGTGCTCCACGTTGCACTCGAATTTACGCGTGCCCAACAGGAAGCCCAGCTCTACCGCCTGGCCTTGCTGGCGCGCACGGCAGCCGGCATAGGCGGCGACGCTTTGCGCCATCAACTCCAGGCCGACCCAGGCCGGCAGGCTGCCGTCAGGGCGGTTGAACAGGCCGCCGGGCTTGACGGTGACGCGGGTGCGGACCTGCTCTTCATCGAACGACAGCACCTGGTCGATCAGGATCATGTCGCCCGCATGGGGCAGTAGTTCGGCAAGTGGCCAATCGATCATGGGGCCTCTGCAATTATCAGGCTGACGTTGTTGCCTCCGAAGGCAAACGAGTTGCTCATCAGGCAGGTTTTTTTCAAGGTGTCGCCGCTGCGTGTCCATTGCAAGGCGGGCAGCGCCGGATCGGCTTGGCCGTCCCATACGTGGGGTGGCAGCAAGCCGTGGCTCAGGCTCAACCAGCAAAACGCCGCTTCCAGGGCTCCGGCAGCGCCGAGGGTGTGACCGGTCATGGGTTTGGTCGACGAGCAGGCTACGCCATCGGGGAACAGGCTGGCGACCGCCAGGCTTTCCATGGCGTCGTTGTGTTGGGTGGCGGTGCCGTGCAGGTTCAGGTAGCCGATCTGCTCGGGAGCCAGCTTTGCGTTGGCCAGGGCCTTGCGCATCGCTTGCAGCGCGCCCTTGCCGCTGGGCTCCGGCGCGGAGATATGGTGGGCATCGCAACTGGCTCCGCTGCCCAGCAAGGCGATCGGTGCCGGCTCGCGGCTCATCAGGAACAGCACCGCCGCTTCACCGATATTGATGCCGTTGCGGTTCACCGAGAACGGATTGCAGCGCTCGCTGGAGACCGCCTCCAATGCGGTGAAACCGTTCAGTGTCAGCTTGCACAGGCTGTCCACGCCGCCGCAGATCACCGCATCGCAGATGCCGAGATCCAGCAGGCGCTGGGCACTCATCAGTGCCCGGGCGCTGGAGGTGCAGGCGGTAGAAATCACATAGGCCGGGCCGCTCAGTTGCAGCCAGTCGGCGAGGAAATTCGCCGGGGCGCTGAGTTCCTGTTGCTGGTAGTCGTAGTCGGCGGGGAATTGCTGGTCGCGCAGGTAGTGGGCAATGCCGCGGCTGGCCTCATCGATGCCTGAGGTGCTGGTGCCGAGCACAATGCCAACCCGCGAAGGCCCGTAGGTTTGGATCGCCTGGCGCAGCTGAGCTTCGATCTGCAATGCCGCTTCCAACAGCAACTGGTTATTGCGGCTGCTCTGTTGGCCCAGCGTCACCGGCAGGGGCGCCAGCTCGCCGTGCACGGCCGCCACCGGCACCACGCGCTCCGGCACCCAACCGCCTTCGGCGCGCATGCCCGAGCAGTCGCCGGCAAACAGCCTGCGGCTGACTTCGGCCTGGCCGCGGCCAAGGGCGCAGATCACGCCGAGGGCATTGAGGTAAGCGGTCATCGTTTGAGGCCCAGCGGAGTAATGCGATAACGCAACGGCTGGCCCGCCATGTTCACGCTGAACACCTCGGAGGACTGATAGACGATCTGCCAATGGCCCGGCAGCGTGCGCGTCAAGTCCATGGCCTGGGCGTGCGGATACAGCGCCGGCACTTCATCGGCCGAGGTCAGGGCAAACAGCAGCGCGGCGAACAACTCCCGGGCCTGGGGATTGGGTGGCAGCAAACCGTCGGCCTGCCATTGGCCATCGACCAGCTTTTGCCGGGCCAGGGGAATGCCCAGTGGGTCCATCATCGACCAGCGAATCGCGCTGCCTTCGCGTTGGATCACCAGCAACCAATCCTGGCTCTGGCCGTCCGCAAGGCGTTGCACGTGTAATTGCATCGGCAAGGCCAGGGTTGGCATTCTTTCCGGCAGTGGTGCCTGGCTGGCGCAGGCGCTCAGCAGCAATACGCAACCGATCAACAGCAGGCGCATCATGGGGCAGCATTCTCCAAAGGTTTACGCGCTACGCAGTTGACCAGGGTTTCCTCGCGCTGGCCTACCGGCGGCGCCTTGCGCAGGCCCCAGCGCTCCAGCAGGCCGAAGTCGCTGGAGCGGCTCCACCACAGGTAGGGGTACGAGACATTTTGCGGGGCAAATTCAAAGCCCTGCTCGCGGAGCATCTCCAGGTATTGCTCGGCGCTTTTCTGCACATGCATCGGGTGGCGGAACAGCCAGCGAATCACCCAGGTGTCGATATAGGCTTCGGTGGATTCGGCAAACAGCAGATAACCGCCCGGCTTGAGCACCCGATAAAACTCCTTGAGCGCGCGATGTTGCTCGACCAAGTGGTGAAAGGTCTGGTGGCAGAACACGATATCCACGCTGGCATCCGGTACCTTTAGGGTGGCGCAGTCGCTGCCGATCAACTCGACAGCCATGCCCTGGCGCTCGGCTTCTTCGCGGCTCAGTTCGAGACTGTGGGGGTCAGCATCCAGGCCGATCAGGCGTGAGGGCGCAAACACCTCCTGCAGCAACCTGAAGGATTTACCCTGGCCGCAACCGGCGTCGAGTAATACCGGCGCCAACGGCAGCGGCTCGCTGAACAGGCTGCGCAGGTCATTGATCGCCACGCGCAAGACGTGATGCTGCCAGGTATGGCTGCGCAGGAACCAGAAGCCGAACCTGGTTTCTTCGACGTAATTCTTGCTCAGGTAGTTTTTTCCAACGGCAGGACTGCTCATACCACTTCACTCGCACAAATATCCGACAACATCCGCAACCGCCGCTTCGGTTCGCTGACAAACGGGTTGCGCTCATCCCAGGCGTAGCCGGCCAGGATCGCGCTGATCATGCGGCGAATCTCCGGTGAGCTGCCAGGATGGAAAATCACGTCCTGGAATGTGCCGGCATACCAGCCTTCGACGTAGCAGCGGAAGGTGTCGACACCACGTTTCAAGGGCTCGGCGAATTCGCTTTGCCAGTCGACAGTCTCACCGTTGAGCTGACGATGCAGGACCGCAGCGGCCATGCTCGCCGAACGCATGGCGATGGTCACGCCCGAAGAGAACACCGGGTCGAGGAATTCCGCCGCATTGCCCAGCAGCGCAAAGCCCGGGCCGTGCAGGGTTTTGACGTTGGCCGAGTAACCACCGATGCTGCGCGCCGGGGTGTCCCATACGGCATTGCTGAGCACGCCGGACAGGCTTGGCGTTTCGTCGATGAAGCTGCGCAGACAGGCGTCGAGGTCGCTGTCGCGGCCATCGAAATGCGCCTTGGCCGCAACCACGCCCACTGAGCAGCGGCCATTGCTGAACGGGATGGTCCAGAACCAGATATCGCGCTGGGTTGGATGGGTGGTGACGAGGATCTTGGTGCGATCGAAGCCTGGGTGTGCGATGTGGTCTTCGACGTGGGTAAACACGGCCTGGCGCAGCGGAAAGTTCGACGGTGCTTCAAGGTCCAGCAGACGCGGCAGCACGCGACCATAGCCGCTGGCGTCGAGCACGAACTTGGCCTTGATGTGGTACTCGCTGCCGTTCTGTCGGCGCACATGCAGGTAGCGGCACTCGCCGGAGAAATCCACGCCGACAATGGTGTGGCCATAGCGGATGTCCACGCCCTGCAACGCCGCCTGATCGGCCAGCAATTTGTCGAACTCGCCGCGTTGCACCTGGTAAGTGGTGGGCTTGCCGTTGCTGAACGTGTCACCAAAATCAAACGCACTGTAGCGCTCGCCCCAGGCGAAGGCAGCGCCGGTTTTTACCTGGAAGCCCGCCGCTTGTACGGCGTCGAGCATGCCCGCTTCTTCGATAAAGTCGATACAGTGCGACAGCAGGCTTTCGCCAATCGAAAAGCGCGGGAAATGCTCGCGCTCGATGATCAATACATCATGCCCTTTGCGCTTTAACAGCGCGGCCGCGATAGCACCGGAAGGCCCGGCACCGATCACCACCACCTGGCGACGTTCCATTTCAACTATGGGCACGAGGGCTCCTTGCCGCATGGGCGATAATCGCATTCATAAGGTGTGTTTCTGCTGCCCGGCCCAGGGCGCCAGCATAAAGCTGAACGCCAGGCCGAGGCTGACCGACAGGCCGAAATTACTCACCGCCGGTGTACTGGAGACTGCCAGCAGGCCGAACGACAACCAAGTCGTCAGTGCTGCCAGCAGCGTCCCCAACAGGCTGACAGCCGGGCCGCCGATCTGCTCGCGCATCAAAATCGCATAGTCAACGCTGATGGCCGTCACCAGCAACAGGCCGAACAGGCTGAACAGGGTCAGTGGCTGGCCCAGCCAGCCGAGGCTGGCCAGGCTGCACAGCGCGGCCAGCAGCGGCAGGGCGACGATACGCAAGGCACCGCCAAAACCAAAGGGTGCAATCAGCAACAGCACAATCAGCACGCAGGACATCAACTTCAATTCGGCGGCGCTGATTTGCGTGTCAGCAAAAACCCGGTTCAAGTCGCCCAGGCGATCGACCAATTGCACACCGGGCAAGTCCAGTGCCTGCACCCGCAGCAGCGCCGGGTTGTTCAAGCCTTGCAGGCTGACCATGGCCGCCACGCCGCCGTCGACCGGGCCGAGCCACAGCGTGCGCCAGGGTTCGGCAAGTGGGCCTTGCAGCGCAGCGTCGATGTCGGCGGTGGGCAGCGCCTGCAACTGCGCGACTTCGGCTTGCAGGGCGCTGGCGGGCACACCCAGGTCCAGCAGCGGCTGCCAGTGTTGCGCCAGATTGTTCAGGGCGTCCCGCAGTTGTTGCTGCTCGTCAGGGAGACTCACCAATTGATTGAGCGCCAGGTAACCCTGGAGCTTGTCCATATTCACCAACTGATCCAGGCGTTTACCCAAGGCGACTTGGCGTTCCAGCAACTGCTGCTGATTGTCGGCCCGCACCAGGAAAAACTGGCTGGTCGGCTGGAACCCGGTGATGCGCGCTACGGCCTGGGCTTCCTGGAGCAATTGCGGCGGCGCGCCGATCCATTGGCGGATATCGTTCTTGCTGTTCAGTTGCCACAGGCCCCCGGCGCAGAACAACAGTACCCACACCAGCAGCACTGAACTGGGCACGTGCTTGATCAGCGCCGTACGCATCTGCCAAAGACTTTCGGCGATGCGCAGCGGCCATTGCGCCGGGCGCAGTTCCACACCCTTGAGCAACGCCGGCAACAGGCACACGGCGCACAAATAAGCACCAACTAGCCCGGCGGCGGAGAACACCGCGATTTGCGTCAGGGCCGGGAACGGTGTCCAGGCCAATGCCAGGTAGCCGATGCAACTGGTGGCCAGGCTCAGGCTCAGCCCCGGCAGGGTCAGGCGCAACGCCGGCCAACTGCGCCAGGGTTGCAGGCTCCAGCTTTTCGACAGGTAGTGCAGTGGGTAATCCACCGCCACGCCGATCAGGCTGGAACCCAGCACCAGGGTCATCACATGCATATGCCCGAACAGCGCCACGCAGGCCACCGCGCCAAACAGCATGCCCACCAGCACCGGCACAAACGCCAGCAATACGCGCCAGCGTCGGAATGCCAGCAGCAGCAACAGCAGGATGCCGACGGTCGCACCGCCGCCGACCCAGGTGATTTCCCGGGTGGCCTGGCGTTGCCCGTTGGCGGCATAGAGCAAGCCGCTGGCGGCGAGCAGCTGCGCGCCTTGCTCGTCAGCTTGTGCGCGACTGGCCTGGAGCAGGTCCGCCACTTGCAGCGGCAATTGCATATCGAAGGCATTGCCGGTGGTGCGCGCCCGCAGCAGCACCCAGCTTTTGCCGTCGGCGTCGGCGATCAAGGCGCCGCTGCCGATATCCAGTTGCACCGAGCCGTGTTGCGGTTGGCTGTTCTGAATGCGCCCGGTCAGGCCCAGCCAGTCGTCCTGGCTCGGCACCAGGCTGAAGCCGGTGAAGGGATCGAACAGCGCTTGCACCCGTTGCTGGATGAAGGCGTCGGGTTGCTCAATCAACTGCTCGCGGTCCTTGGCCGAGAGCATCGACAAGCGCCCGCGCAGCAGTTGCTCGCGCAGTGCTGGCAGGTCGGCCTGCAGGTTCCACTGCACTTTTTCAAACAAGCCGCTGGCCTGCCAGCGCTCGCCCAATTGTTGTGCCAAGGCCAGTGCTTGCTGGCGGTCGGCATGCCCGACCAACACCAGCATTTCGCGGTTGAGCGGCTCCTGCATGCGCTGTTCGGCTTGCTGTTCAAGGGCGTCCGGCGTGCTGCCGGGCACCAGCTCCATCAGGTTGGCCGACAACGGCGCGCCATGGCGCCACTGCCAGCCGGCCAGGGCCAGCACGGCCACCAGCAGGATCAGGAACAGGCGCGGCAGCAGGCGCTCACTGGGCAAAGTCGTGTTGCTCCGCTGCGCTCAAGGGTTGGCTGGCCGTGCTGTCCTGCATGCGCAGCACGGTGCTGTCGCCCTGGGTTTCCAGCAGTTCGATGGTGTGCACCAGCTCGCCGCCGTCGATATTGATCCGGGTGAACACTTGCTTGAGCAGCAGCGAGCGCGGGATCAGGGTGAGCTTCCATTGCTGGGCCGGGCCTTGCAGTTGCAGTTCGAAGTCACGCTGCAAGCCGCTGCTGTCGCCCTGCAGCACCGCGAGGAACAGGCGATTCTGCTCGGCGCCGGCGCTCTTGTTCGGCAGCGGTTGCCAGCCGTTGGCGTCACGCCGGGCTATGCCTTGGGCGTTGATGCGGTAGTCCTGTTGCAGCGGGGTTTTGAGCAGCCACAGCAGGCCATGGTCCTTGGCGAGCACGAAGGTGCCTTTGCTGACGAGTGGCTGGGGCAGGGCGCGCAGGTGTTTTTCCTGGATGAAGTTGCCGTGGATGACGGAAGGTTTTGCAAGCTGGTCGCTCAACTGCTGCAAGTCGAAAGCCTGGGCATTGAAGCTCAGCAACAACGCGACCCCTGTAGGAGCGAGCTTGCTCGCGAAAAACCTGAGGGCGCTGCGCAGTGTCAGTTGGCGCGCGTTATCGTTAACGTCCATCGCGGGCAAGCCCACTCCCACAGGGGATCTCATTTCAAAGCTCTCTCTACGGCGTCGGTGAATACTCTGGGCGAGGCCAGCTGCATCTCGCGGCTGGCGATTTCCACCGCCACCTGCACGGTGCTGGCGCGGGTCAAGCGCTCGCCGCTGGCCAGGTCAGTGATCAGGTAGTTGACCTTCAAACGATTCTCCCACTCCACCAGGCTGGCGCGCACATTGAGGGTCTGGCCGAAGGTGGCGCCACGTACATAGCGTAGCTGCATGTCGATCACCGGCCAGGCGTAGCCGGACTCGAGCATCGCCGTGTAGTTATGGCCGATCTTGTCCAGCAACGCACAGCGCGCCACTTCCAGGTACTTCACGTAATGCCCGTGCCAAACCACGTTCATGGTGTCGATATCGAAAAACGGCACGAGGATTTCAGTGTCGCTGTGCAACACACCCTGACTACGCATGCAGCCCCCAGTGTTGCTCGGCGATGCGTTGCAGGCACAGGCGCAGTTCGCCTTCCAGGGCGCGGTCTTCGATGACTGGCGGGAAGTCCTTGGCCAGCTCTGCGTGCATCGCGGCCAATGCCGGTGGCAGCGGTCGTGCATCCTCGGCCTGCGCGCGCAGCCACACGCCCTGGTTGGCAGCGAGCAGGGTAGCGGCGGCGACCTGTTCGGTCAGCTCCAGCACACGGATGGCGTCGCGGGCGGCGATGGTGCCCATGCTGACCTTGTCCTGGTTGTGGCACTCGGTGGAGCGTGAGAACACGCTGGCCGGCATGGTGTTTTTCAAGGCTTCGGCGGTCCAGGCGCTGGTACCGATCTGCACGGCCTTGAAGCCGTGGTTGATCATCGCTCGGTCAGCCGGGGCGCCTGATAGGTTGCTCGGCAGGCCGTGGTTGTAACGCACGTCCACCAGCAGCGCGAGTTGGCGGTCAAGCAGGTCGGCGACGTTGGCCACCAGGGTCTTGAGGCTGTCCATGGCAAAGGCGATATGCCCGCCGTAGAAATGCCCGCCGTGCAGCACGCGCTCTGCTTCGGCGTCGATGATTGGGTTGTCGTTGGCGCTGTTGAGCTCGATCTCGATAAATGAGCGCAGCCAGTTCAGGCTGTCGGCCAGCACACCGAGCACGTGGGGGGCGCAACGCAAGGAGTAGCGATCCTGCAGGCGATGCAATGGCGCCGTTGGCGCATCAATCGCCAGGTCGTTGCGCAGCCATGCGGCAACCTGCATCTGCCCCGGGTGCGGCTTGGCGGCGAACAGGCGCTCGTCGAAGTGCTCCGGGTTGCCTTGCAGCGCCACCACATTCAGCGCGGTGATGCGCGTGGCCAGGTGCAGCAGGTAGTCGGCGCGGGCGAAGGCCAGACAAGCAATGCCGGTCATTACCGCGGTGCCGTTCATTAACGCCAGGGCTTCCTTGGGCCGCAATACCAGCGGCTCCCAGCCCAGTTCGCGATGCACTTCGGCCGCCTGGCGACGTTCGCCTCGGAACAGCACTTCACGTTCGCCGGACAAGGTCGCGGCCACGTAGGACAGCGGCGTCAAGTCGCCGCTGGCACCCACCGAACCCTCTTCCGGGATCAGCGGCAGTACGTCGTGTTTGAGGAAGGCGTGCAGGCGCTCCAGCAATTCCACGCGTACCCCGGACACGCCGTGACACAGCGACTGCAAACGCGCCGCCAGTACCGCCCGGGTCGCCTGGGCATCGAGCAACTTGCCCAACCCGCACCCATGAAAGGTGTACAGATGACGGGGCAGCGCCTCGACATGTTCCAGCGGCACCGCCACCACGCAGGAATCGCCGTAGCCGGTTGTCACGCCGTAGATCACGCCTTCCTTGTCCAGCAGCGAGTCGAGGAACTGCGCGCCCTTGGCGATGCGTTGGCGATACGCCACGTCATCTTGCAATTGCGTGGGCACCTGACGGTTGGCCAGGGCCAGCACGTCTTCGATGCGCAAAGGGCGTTCGCCAAAGGTTACCGGCTCAAGATGCGTCGTCATCGGTCTTCCAGAAAGGGTAAAAGTTGAACCATTGTTGGGGCGCTTGCAGGCAAAACTGGGCCAGGCGTGCGGCGTAGCGTGCGGTCCACTCGGCAATCACTTGCTCGCGGGTGCTGCGCTTCCATTCGATCAACGGCGCGAAAGGCTCGATGGTCAGGCGATAGCGGCCTTGGTGTTTGAGGCACATCAGCAGGTTCACCGGGCATTTGAGCAGGCCGGCCAGCAGCCACGGGCCTTGGGGGAAGGCGGCGGCATGGCCGAGAAAGTCCACGCGCACCGTGCGCCCGTCGTGCAGGGGTATGCGGTCGCCGGCAATCGCCAGCCACTCGCCGTCGTCCAGGCGTTGACTGAGCAAGAGCATCGTGGCCGGGTCCAGTTCGCTGACCTGGATCAGGCGCAAATGGGTGGCGCCGGCCTCGCCCAACAGGCGGTTAAAACGCTCGGCGTGCTTGGTGTGCACCAGCACGTTCATGGTCACCTGCTCACCGATCTCCGCCAGGGCGCGGCACACTTCGAGGTTGCCCAGGTGCGCGCCCACCAGCATCTGCCCGCGTTCGCCGCGCAGTTGCCCGCGCAATTGCGCCGGGTCGTCGATGTCGATCTGCTCCAGGCTTAGCTTGCCGTTCCACACATCGAGCTTGTCCAGCAGCGAATCGGCGAAGGCCATGAACTGGCCGAAGACTTTCCTGTGGGTGGGATGCAGCTCATTGCGCCCACTCCATTCGGCCAGGCGCTGCTGGTATTGCCAGGCGCTGTGGCGGGCGGTGCGGCCGAACAGGAAGAAGTAAAAAACGATGCTGTACAACAACGGGCTCAACAAACGACGACCGAGGATTTTTGCCGCGACCGCGGTGAATTTCATCAACCAGAAGCTGCCACGTTCCTCGCGATCGGCCCAGTGCTTGGTGCTGTCGCTCATGCCTGCCACCGTCGCCACAGGATCATCGGCGCACGCACCAACATGCCGAAAAACAGCCGCGTATGCATAGCGCTGATGCGAACGTTGTCGCGGAACAAGCGAAAGTGCGACAAGCCGTCAGCCGGGTAGTGCACCTGGGTCGGCAGCCAGCGCATCGGTTGGTTGCGCCAGGCCAGGCGCACCAGGATGTCGGAGTCGAAATCCATGTGCGTGCCGATATAAGCCGAGTCCATCAAGGCCAGTGTCGGCGCCAGCGGGTACACGCGAAAGCCGCACATGGAGTCGCGGATCTGCAACGACAGGGTGTTGATCCACACCCACACGTGGGTCAGGTAGCGCGCATACAAGCGGCCTTTGGGCACGCTGTCGTCGTATTCGGGGTAGCCGCAGATGATCGCGTTGGGGTGCCGGCGGGAGGTATCGATAAAGGTCTCGACCTCACGCAAGTCATGCTGGCCGTCGGCATCCACTTGCAGGGCGTGGGTGTAGCCCAGGCGCGCCGCTTCCCGGAAACCGGCCATGACCGCGCCGCCTTTGCCTTGGTTGCTGGGCAGGGTCAGCAGGGTGACGCTGTCCAGCGTCGCCAGTTGCGCCAGCACCGCTGCGCAGGCCGGGCTGCTGCCATCGTCGACCAGCAGGCAGGGCAGGCCGCTGTCGAGCAGGCTGCGGACCACCGCGGGCACGGCGGCTTCGTGGTTGTAGACCGGGATCAGGGCGCAAGGGTTATGCATGTGCAGCCTCCAGCACTATCCGTCCGCTGGAACAGGCAGCGATGCCGTTGCGGTAGGCGAAGTACAGCTTGCGGCGTTCCCGGTCAAAGCGCAGGTGCAGTTCGATTTGATCGCCTGGACGCACCAGTTGCTGGAACTTGAGCACTTCCATCCCGGCGAATGTGCCCGGCAACTCCAGCAGTTGCTGGCCCAGGTTGAATGCCCACTCCACCTGCACCACGCCTGGCAGCACAGGCGTCACCGGGAAGTGCCCGCTGAAATAGGCCAGGTCCGGCGGAACGCTCAGTTGCACGGTCCATTCGCCATCGGCTTCGACCTGCTCCAGCACTTCGGGGGCTTTTGGCCGGGGAGCCAGCAGAAGTGCTTCGATGTCGGCCTGGGGCAGCTTGCCCTGGCTGTTCAGCGGCAATTGGCGCAGCAATCGCCAGCGCCGGGGCAGAGCCAGGGCTTCGCAATGTTGGCCCAGGTGCTGGCGCAGGGTTTGGGTGAGCGTGCGCCGGCCCTGGTTGCGCAGGGCGTGCAGGCCAGCCGCGCTGAGTACCACCAGGGCACCGAGGGAGGCGCGGTTTTCCTGCACCACGCCCAGGCGGGTTTCCGCAACCCAGGGGTGGGTCATCAGCGCTTGTTCCAGCATCGGCAGGGAGATGCGTTTTTCTTCCAGCTTGACGATGCGGTCCAGACGGCCCAGCAATTCGAAACGGCCATCGGCATGGATGCGTGCGGCGTCGGCGGTCTGCTCCACATGCCCTTCGGGCAGGTATTTTGATGCGATGCGCAGCGCGCCGTCGGCATCCTGGCTCAGTTGCACATCGGCAAACGGCTGCCAGGGTTGCGCGCCCTGGCGCCAGGCGATGCCGCCGGTTTCCGAACTGCCGAGAATTTCCGTCGGCCATTGCTGCAAGCGGTCGTATAGGCTGCCGGCGGCTTCAACCGGCAAAGCACCGCCGGAGGAAAACACTCGCGCTACTTGGCTCAGTGCCGCCCAGTCGAGATTGTCGCCCATGCGCTTGAGCAGCGCCGGGCTGGCAACCCAGGCAAATTGTGGGTGCTCGCGGCTGGCGCGCTGCATGTCCTCGGGAAATGCCAGTTGCTGGCGCACAAAGCTGCGGCCGGCGCACAGCGGCCACAGCACGCGAAACAGCAAGCCGTAGATGTGCTGGGTAGCGACGCTGCCGATGATGCAGGCGTCTTTGAGGTCCGCCCCCCACAGGGCTTCCAGCGCCTGGACTTCATTGGCCAGTTGGCGCAGGGATTTGTCGATGCGCTTGGGCTCACCGCTGGAGCCGGAGGTACACAGGCTCAGTTGGCAGCTGTCCAGATCAAGAACCGCAGGGCTCAGTGGCGCCTGGTACAGCGCCTCGAGGTCAGCGGCTTCGGTCAGCCAGGCGTCAACGGCAGGCGCCCAGCGTTGGCGGGTCTGGGGTTGCAGGTCGGCGGGCAGCAACACGCTGGCACCGGCGCGCCAGGCGCCCAGCAAGGCAACCGCCAGGACGCCGGCGTCTTCCAGGTACACGGCCAGGCGCCGGATGCCTCGCGCCTGCAGGCCGGCCGCCAGGCGCAGTGACGCTTCCCACAGTTGGGCGTGGTTCATGTCAGGCTCGGTGGTGACCGAGCGCTGTTGCAGCGGCTCAAGCAACAAGTGCTCAAGTTTCAACCCATTCATACGCGGCCTCGAAGCCTTTGTCGTACCAGCCATTCCACGGCAAACAACAGCGCCATCAGCCCGTAGGCGATCAAGCCGTTGTACAACGTCCACCAGCTCAGCGGCGCCCACAGCGTGAGTGCGGCGGCGAGCAAGCCATTACACAGAAAAAATGCACTCCACACCACGGTGACCTGGCGGGTATACACGATTGCCTTCGGCGGCAGCTGCGGGTCAGTCATGCGTGCCAAGCGCTCGACCATCGGCGGGCCGTATTTCAGGCTCAGGCCGAACAGCGCCAACATGAACGCGCTGACCAGGCTTGGGTACCAGCGCAGCCACTGCGGGTTATCGAACCAGGCCAGCAGCAGGCAGAACAGGATCACCGTCGCCGCCATCCAGCGGCTGCCCGGGCGCCGCGCAGCCGTCAGGGCGCGCAGCAGCCACAAACTGCCCAGCAACAAGCCGAACTGCCACGGCGCAAAGTGCTCGGTGCCGTAATACACGGCGAAGGGGTACAGCAGCCCCGCCAACAACAGTCCAAGGCCGATCAGCCGGCTCATGCGGCGGGCTGGACCAGACGGTACACCGCCTCAACCACGTCGTTCACAGTGCGTACGGCCTTGAACTCTTCGGCGGCGATCTTCTTGCCGGTCTGGCGCTTGATGTGGTCGATCAGGTCCACGGCGTCGATGCTGTCGATTTCCAGGTCCTGGTACAGGTTGGCGTCAAGGGTGACGCGTTCAGGTTCCAGCTCAAACAGTTCCACCAAGGCGTCGCGCAGGGTGTTGAAAATATCGTCACGAGTTTGCATGGTACGGTCTCAAGCTGCCTGTCGGGCCGTGACGAACGCCGCAAGGCTGGCCACGTTGGTGAAATGATTGCGGGTGTCCTTGGCGTCAGCATCGATCTTGATACCGTAGGTTTTCTGGATCGCCAGGCCCAATTCCAGGGCGTCGACCGAGTCCAGGCCCAGGCCTTCGCCGAACAGGGTCTGATCGCTGCCAATATCGTCGGCGCTGATGTCTTCCAGGCCCAGGGCCTCGATGATCAGCTCTTTTATCTCGTGCTCAAGGCGGTGTTGGTCGCTCATCTTCGGCGAGCTCCTTAATGAAATAGTGATGCAGGTAATCGTTGAGCTTGCGTGAAGCCTGGGGTGCGGGGCCGAGCGCGGCAAACGCTTGTGGCTCTATATCGGCTCCCACGCGCAAACTGAAGTGGAATCGACGTTTGGGAATGCGATACCAGGGTTCGGCCTTGGTCAGGGTCGTGGGGCTGACCTTGATCACCACCGGGGTGATGATTGTCGCACCGCGCAGGGCAATGGCTGCGCCACCGCGATGAAAGGCAGGCGCCGCGCCGGGCGTGGTGCGGGTGCCTTCGGGAAAGATGATCAGGGTCTGGCCGGCGCGCAGGGCGTCGGCAGCCGCATCGAGCATGTCGGCGCTGCCGTCGTTGCTGATATAGCCGGCATCGCGCACCGGCCCGCGGGTGAAAGGGTTCTGGAACAGGCTCTGCTTGACCACGCAGTTGGTCTGGCGCATCAGGCCGATCAGGAACACCACGTCGATCAGCGACGGGTGGTTGGCGACGATCATCTGCCCGGGGCGCCCGAGCTTTTCGGCGCCCTCGACGCTGAAAGTGAGGATGCCCAGGGATTTCATCAAGCGGATAAAGAACCAGAACAGGCAACTGATGGTGTGGCGTGCGCGCTTCTGGTGCTGCGTGGCGTCGCCCGGCAGGCAATTAAGCAGCGGAAACACCAGCAAACGCAGGCACAACCCGCCCACGCCGAACAGGAAAAAGCTCGCGGCGGTGGCGAACAGGCGCCAGTAGTAGGCGTCCCGAGGCTTGTCGGTCAGGGCTTGCGTTGCCAGTTCCATACGCGGTTCTTCCAGGCATGTTGGCAGGCGCCCTGTTCGGTCAACAGGGTGCGCAGCAGGTTCAGGGCATGGGGCCACTGGGCGGTGGTGCAGGGTTGGACAGTGGCGCTGGTGAGTTCCAGCTGCCACTCGTCGCCCGGGGTCAGCAACAGGCCGAGGGCATAAGGGAACGGCACGTCATCGATCCAACCCGCGTAGGCTTCGGGCGGCTGTTCTTCGGTGATCACCAGCAGCACCTCCGGGGCCCCTTCATTGAGCAGTGCGGCGGCTTCGAGCAGGCCGTGCTCCAGGCCATCGCCTGCGGCGGCGAGGGCGGTCATTTCACTGGTTTCATTGCGCAGGATCGACCACAGGCCAATCACTGCGTTGTGCACCGACAGGCTGAACTGGGTTGGCGACAG
Source organism: Pseudomonas synxantha (assembly GCF_900105675.1). Lineage (NCBI taxonomy): Bacteria > Pseudomonadati > Pseudomonadota > Gammaproteobacteria > Pseudomonadales > Pseudomonadaceae > Pseudomonas > Pseudomonas synxantha. The sequence goes on from NZ_LT629786.1 coordinate 6,664,327, forward strand.
CGGCTGGTCGTTGGCCAGGTCGCTGAGGATATCGAGGGTGCGCGGGGTTTCGCCGTGCCGGGAGATAAACACCAGGGGCAAATCCTGCAAACCCTCGGCCAATGGCCAGCCCACGCTGAAAGCCATGCGCGCCAGGCGGCTGAGGCGGCGGCGTTGCATCGCTGGCAAAAATGACACATCCGGCGAGGCTTCACTGACAGGCAGCAACACCGGGGCCCGGCACCAGGCGTGCCAGTCGTCCGCGGTCTCCAGGCCAGGAGCCCAGGCGCGCCATTGGGCGATGTTGAAGTTGATCACTGAGAAGTTATCCCGCCCCTGCGGGCTTCCATGTGCGGCCGGTAGCCCCGAATACCGGGACAGGCAGCGATGGCCGAATGGCGCGCATTATCCCGGTGCCGTGGGGTTCTAGCAAACTTTGGTAAAGAATTGTTCAAGTCTGATTACAAATGAGTGGGCAGGAATGACAGATTGTCTCTTACCCGGGGGCGACTTGGATTGTCGGACCGCTCCTATTCATTTGTGCGTGATGTACTAAGGCTTACCGGTAATGCAGCAGTGCATGGATGAACGAGGTAGCTAACGGGCGCTTTTGCGCTCTACACTCGGGCATTCATTGATACACGGAGGTTTTTCCATGCGGCGCGTGGTGTTCAATCAGAAAGGCGGGGTTGGCAAGTCCAGCATCGCCTGCAACCTGGCGGCCGTCAGCGCCAGCGAAGGTTACCGGACCCTGTTGGTGGACCTCGATGCACAAGCCAACTCGACCCAATACCTCACCGGCTTGACCGGCGACGATATTCCCATGGGAATCGCCGACTTTTTCAAGCAAACCCTGTCTTCCGGGCCGTTTTCCAAGAAGAACAAGGTGGATATCTACGAAACGCCGTTCGACAACCTGCACGTGATCACCGCCACCGCCGAGCTGGCAGACCTGCAGCCCAAGCTCGAAGCCAAGCACAAGATCAACAAGCTGCGAAAGCTGCTGGATGAGTTGAGCGAGGATTACGACCGGATTTACCTCGATACGCCACCCGCGTTGAACTTCTATGCGGTTTCTGCGCTGATTGCGGCTGATCGTGTGCTGATCCCCTTCGATTGCGACAGCTTTTCGCGCCAGGCCCTGTATGGCCTGCTGGCGGAAATCGAAGAACTGAAGGAAGACCATAATGAAGGCCTGGAAGTGGAAGGTATCGTGGTTAACCAGTTTCAGGCCCGGGCCAGCCTGCCGCAGCAGATCCTGGATGAACTGATTGCCGAAGGGCTGCCGGTGCTGCCGGTGTACCTGGCCAGCTCGGTGCGCATGCGCGAGTCGCACCAGGAGAGCAAGCCGCTGATCCACCTGGACCCTCGGCACAAGCTGACCCAGCAGTTTGTGGAGTTGCACAACCTGCTGGAAAACGCCTGATCTCAAGTGCCACACAGATCCAATGTGGGAGGGGGCTTGCTCCCGATTGCGGTACGTCAGTCAGTACATATTTGGCTGATACACCGCTATCGGGGGCAAGCCCCCTCCCACATTTGGATGGTATTCCAATGAATCGTCCCACAGAGGCTGTAGGACCGGTCTGGCAATAGGGCTTGTGCCTTGTAACCTTGCCTACAGCTACGCCAGAATCGGCCGGCTTGTGCGTCTGGATAGGCGTCTCTAAGGTTTGCCGGTCGCTGAATGTTCAGTGATCGGGTTTAGTAGCCCAACCGACCAAAGCATTTGTACCGCTCCAAAAGCATGGCGTTTATCGCCTATCTGATGGTGGCTGTATGCAGGGCACCTTCGGGTGCGCCGGTCTTTGCTTTGTTCCCCGGTCTACTAACCTGCGTACAGCTGCCACCCTTCGTTTAGTAGCGAAACGGTAGTGGCCCTATCAGGGAACAAATGCATGTCTATCAGTCTTTTCAATGTGTCGCCCAACCTGCCCACCGAAGCTCTAGTTCTCAACAGTTACGAAACCTTCTCCTCCGTGCGCACGCTATTACTCAACTTGTCCAACGACCTCACTGGCGAACATCGCGATGTGGCGCTGGCGATTCACCAGTTAAGTGAATTGGGCGTCATGCTGGTCGCCCAGATGATGGACCGCGAAGCCCCACTACCCCCAAAGCTGAAACACGGTCAAAAATGTGGGAGGGGGCTTGCTCCCGATGGCGGTGTATCAGTCACCTGATAAGTTGACTGGCCCACTGCTATCGGGAGCAAGCCCCCTCCCACACTGTCCTGCGGTGTTCTGAAGGGGGGTTACACCCCCTGACTACGCAACCAGCTCATCAACTGCGGCAACGGAAACGCCCCACTCTGGCGCGCCACTTCGCGGCCATTCTTGAACAGGATCAAACTGGGAATCGAACGAATCCCCAACTGCGCCGACAGCTGCTGATTGGCCTCGCTGTCCAGCTTCGCCAACCGGCACTTGCCTTCAAGCTGCCCGGCGGCCTGCTCAAATACCGGCGCAAACGACTTGCACGGCCCGCACCAAGCCGCCCACACATCCACCAGCAACGGCAAATCGCCCTTGATCTGGCTGGCGTAGTCGCCTTGTTTCAATTCAAAGGGCTTGTTCAACAAAACCGGCTGTTTGCAGCGCCCGCATTTGGGCGCATCACCCAGGCGCTCGCCGGGGATGCGGTTGAGACCGTTGCAATGTGGGCAGGGGATTACAAGAGTTTCGGACATCGGAGGCTCCTTGGGGGCGGCTGTTGGCTTCAATCTGGTGTCGGCGACGCGGTTTATCAACACTCGATAAAAAGGACAAAGCATGAACGACGCTTTGAAACTGGCCATTGAACATTGGCCTTACGTTGCAACGCTGCTGCGCAAACCCCAAACCGAGGATGATTATGACGCCCTGGTCGAGGCGATTGATGAGCTGCTCGATATCATAGGAGAAGATGAAGACCATCCAATGGGTGGGCTACTGGACATCATTTCTGACTGGGTGGAGGCCTATGATCTGGAGCATCAGCGTATGCCTCAGATCTGATGAGCCTATTCACCGCAGAATAATTCCATTGTCTTTAGGGCTTACGATGAACAACTGATCTCCAAATGCTTGCCCCAATCCGGCGGCCGCTGCGCATACTGTTCCATCCCTGCTTGTTCCTCAAACGGGTTGGTCAGTATCTCATGCAACCGCCGCACTTCGCTGTAGTCCCCAGCCTCGGCGGCGGCGATGGCGTTTTGTGCCAGGTAGTTGCGCAGGATGTACAGCGGGTTCACCGCATGCATGCGCTCACGGCGCTGCTCCTGAGTGTAATCCCCATCCCGCGCAACACGGGCTTTGTACCGCTCGGCCCACGCATCGAACCCAGCCAGGTCGACAAAGTCGTCGCGCAACCGCTTCACTGCAAGCTCCGCGGACTCATCGCCCAGGCGCCGGAAGAACAGCGTGTAGTCCACGCCACTGTTCTGCATCAGCTTGAGCACGCCCTCCACCAGCTTTTGGTCATCGTCTTCGGCAGTGGTCAGCCCCAGTCGGCGGCGCATCAGGTCCAGGTAGTGGGCCTGGTAGAACGGCAAGTACAGGCCAAGTGCCTCTTTCAAGGCGTCAACGCTGATAAACGGCGTAAGCGCCTGGGCCAGTGCGCTGAGGTTCCACTGCCCGATCGGCACCTGATTACTGAATGAGTAACGCCCTTCATGATCCGAATGGTTGCAGATGAAGTGCGCATCAAAGTCGTCAAGGAACGCAAACGGCCCGAAGTCGAAGGTGATACCCAGGATTGACATATTGTCGGTGTTCATCACCCCGTGGCAAAAGCCATACGCCTGCCATTTGGCGATCATCTCGGCATTGCGCTCGACGATTTCGCGGAACATCGCCAGGTACGGCTCAGGCTGCTCGCGGCACTCGGGGTAATGCAGGTTCAGCACGTGCTCGGCCAGCTCGGCCTGCTGTTCGGGCTTCTTGGTGTAGTAGAAGTACTCAAAATGCCCGAAGCGGATATGACTCTGGGCCAGGCGCAGAACCATGGCGCCGCGTTCCTGTTTTTCACGCCATACCGGGGTGCTTGAGCCGATCACGCACAGCGCGCGGCTGCTGGGGATGCCCAGCGCATGCAGGGCTTCGGAGGCGAGGAATTCACGAATCGAAGAGCGCAACACCGCACGCCCGTCGCCCATGCGTGAATAAGGCGTCATCCCGGCGCCCTTGAGGTGCAGGTCCCAATGCTCGCCGGCCTGGTTGTACACCTCGCCCAGCAGCAGCCCGCGGCCATCGCCCAATTGCGGGGTGTAGCCGCCGAACTGATGCCCGGAATAGACCATCGCCCGCGGTTCTGCCTCGGCCCACAGCTTGTGGCCGCCAAACAGTTCGGCAAATACCGATGTTTCGGCCACGGCCGGGTCGAGGTCCAGCAGGGCCATGGCGGCCTTGCTTGCCACCACCAGGCGCGGTTCGTCCAGGGGCTCTGGCAATACGTGGGTTGAGAACGCGTCGCCCAGGCGTGCGAAGCGGTTGTCGAAGGTCAGTTCGTCGAGGGCTTTCACCGGCCATCTCCAGCAGAATGTCCGAGTATTCTGCTGGGGATAGGGCGTTTAGTCGAGTTTGCTCGGTGGCGGCTCCGGCGCATCCACCACTTTGCCTGCGGGAGGCTCCGGTGCGTCGGGCTTGTCGACGGGCTCGACGATGGTCTTGCGCTCATCCTCGGCCGGCACCAGTTTGTATTCCTGGCCGTGAAGGTTTTTCAGGTAGATCTCCATCTGCCGGAACGAGATGTTGATGTGCTGTTTCTTGAATTCGCGGTTGATAAAGCGGTTGACCTCGTCCAGCACCGGGTTGCGGTCCCCCAGGTCGCGTACGTGCATACGCAACTCGTGGTCCAGGGTGCTTTCGCCGAAGTTGAGGAAGTACACATGGGGTTCGGGCTCTTTCAACACCCGTGGGTTTTCCCGTGCGGCTTTGAGTAACAATTCCTTCACCAGGTCCAGGTCCGAGCCGTAGTCCACCCCGAGTTTGAGGGTCACCCGAGTGATGGTGTCGGTCAGCGACCAGTTGATCAGTTGCCCGGTAATGAAGGTTTTGTTCGGGACGATGATGTCCTTGTTGTCGAAGTCGGTGATGGTGGTGGCGCGAATGCGGATCTTGCTCACCGTCCCCGACAGGTTGCCGATGGTGATGGTATCGCCAATGCGCACCGGGCGTTCGAACAGGATCATGATGCCGGAGATGAAGTTGGCGAAGATCTCCTGCATACCGAAACCGAGGCCCACCGAGAGCGCGGCCACCAGCCATTGCAGCTTGTCCCAGCTCACACCGAGGGTGGAGAGCGTGGTCACAAAGCCCACGCCGGCAATGATGTAGGACAGCAAGGTGGTGGTGGCGTAGGCGCTGCCCTGGGCCAGGTCGAGCTTGGACAGCACCAGTACTTCCAGCAGGCCGGGCAGGTTGCGCGCCAGCGCGAAGGTGATGCCGATGATGATCGAGGCGCCCAGCAGGTCGCCGATGCTGATGGGCACCATGCTGATATTCGCGCCCGTGCCGCTGGTGTATTCGTACAGGGTGACGTTATCCAGGTAGGAAAATACCGAGATCAGGTCCGACCACACCCAGTACAACGCCGCGATAAAGCCGCCGAGCAAGGCCAGGCGGATCAGGCGCAAGGATTGTTCATTGACCTTTTCGATGTCCAGTGTCGGCTCTTCCACCACGGCTTCGCCTTCACCGGCGTCCTTGGCGGCCTGGCGTTTGGCCAGGGCCCGGGCGTAGGCCAAACGCCGGGCGGCGACGCTTAACCAGCGTACAAAGGTGGCCTCGATCACCAGCCAGAACATCAGCAGGTACAGGGTGTTGATCAGCCGGTCGCTGAGTTTCAGTGCGGTGTAGTAGTAACCAAAGCACACGGCAATAAACAGCGCGACCGGCAGGGCGGTGAACAGCAGCCCGATGGCCTTGCGAAACAGCGAGGCCTTTTCGTGGGTCGGGCTGTTGAGCAGCAGGCGGCTCAGCAACCATGCCATCAGCGCGTAGCAGGTGAGCACCACGGCGATGCCCAGCACGTCGTCGGCCAGCGCCGCCGGTTGGTGTTCGGCAATCGCCACCACGGCCACCAGGGCCAGCACCACCAGGCCGAGCTTGCGCACCCAGCCTTGCAGGAATTCAACCTGGGGCTTTTCCCAGCGGAAGTGCAGTTCCGCCACGCCGCCCGGCGCCAGGATGCGATAGGCGGTGTAGAAGACCAGCCAGGCCTGGGCGATCTGCAGCAGTGCCGCGCCCAGGTTGGCGTTTTGCCCACGGGCGTCGATCTGCAAGGCGTAGCCGCACAGGGCCAGGCCCAGCGACACCGGCATCGCCAGCAGGATATTGATCAGGATGGCCTGGGGCGTGTGCCACTGGCTGTCGCGCTTGAAGTGACCGATATCCAGGTGAACCTTGTTCAGGCGCTGGTACAGGGCCTTGCGGCGCCACAGCAACGCGCCAATCAGCAACAGCAGCGGCAGGAACAGCAGCGGGCGCTGGGTCAGGCCGTCATATAACTCACTGACACTGGAGGCCCAGGGCAGAGTAGTGATCTGTTTGCTCAGGTGCGCCGGTACGGTTTCCAGCCACTCGGTGTCCAGCGGCTTGTTGCTGGGGATCCAAAACATCTGCTCGTCGAGGGTCGCGCGCAACGTGGTAGCTGTACTGAGCAGTTGTTTCTGGTTCAGTTGCAGGGTGATGGATTCGTTGAGCAATGCACTCAGCTCGCGGCTCAGGCGTTCCAGCAGGTCGCTGCGAGTGATCGCCAGTTCCAGCAAAGTGCGGCGCAGTTGCGGGGTGATGTCGTCCGGCGGCTGGTCGGCCAGCAACTTATCCACATAGGCACTAGGAGAACTGATCAGCTCGCGCTGCTGATTGACCTCGAACTGGTAGAGGCGAATGTTGGCGATATCGTCAGCCAGGTCGCGGTCCACGGTAAGGCGTGGCAGGGCCTGTTTCTGCTTATACAGAATCTTGGACAGCAGCAGGCTGCCCTTGAGCACGTTGATCTGCTCGTCCAGGGCCGAATCGCTCTGGGTCACGGTGTCCAGTTGCTGCTTGGTCTGCAGGTTTTTCTGGGTCAGATCGTTGAGGCGGTCGGTGCTTTTGAGCAGGTAATCGGAGAGCTTGAGGTTCGCCGCGCTTTCCGTGGCCAACAGGCTGCTGCCACCGGCTTTCTGCGCTTCGATGGACTGTTGGGTGACGGTCTGTTGGGATTGGGCCAGGCGTTTCTGGTTGATCAGGGTTTGCAGGTCCTGGATTTCCTGCTCCAGGCGCGCGGTTTTTTCCTGGATCAGGTCATGCTGGCTGTTGCCCAGGTCTTGCAGTTGGCTGTTGCCGGCCAATTCCTGGCGGCGTAGGGGGATCAGTGCATTCAGGGCCGCCAGTTCAGCGTTCAACTGGTTGCGCTGGTCGCCGCTGAGAGCCTTGCCATTGTCTTTGCCGAGTTTGAGCGTGGCGTTGATCTGCTGGATGCGCGTCTGGCTGCTGCTGATTTCGGTCTGGGCGCGCTCGGGGCGGGTCTGGGCGGCAATGGTCAGGCTGTTGGCCTCGGCCAGCTCCTTTTGCAGGTCGCCTTGCTGGGTGGTGCGTTGTACCAGCAATTGCTCGAGCTGCGGCACCGGGAGGGTGGCATAGCGTTGGGCCACCGGGATGACCTTGGTAGCCTTGAGCCGGGTCAGCTCGCGTTGGTTCTCGGTGGTCTGGCGCGGAGCCTCTTCCAGCTGGCGCTTGAGGTCGGCCAGGCGCTGTTCGTAATCCTGCTTGTTGCCCAGGTAGGTCAGGGTCTGCTGCAGGATCGCCTGCAACGCCTTCATGTCGGCGTCGGGCAGCTTGCGATCGGGCAGTTTATCCAGGTTTTGCTGGATGGCGTCGGCGCTGGGCGGGTCGGCGGCGTATACGCTGCCGACACAAAGGGTCAAGCCCAGCAGGGCAGTGGCGAGAAAAGTGCGCAGGGTTGGCATAGAGACCGGTCTTGCAAGGTGAAGAATCGGGGCGTTATTGCCCCGCAGTTTAGAGGAAGAGTCCGGGGCCCGGGCGACTTCCTTCGGGGAATCTGACGCCGACTTTGCCAATCTTGTTCCCGTCCATGACCGCGACGGTCCAGATGGTGTTGTTCCATTCCACCTGGTCGCCCACTACCGGTGCGCCGCCGACCTTCTGGGTAATGAAGCGGCTCAATGGCATGTCCGGGTCGATACCCTCCAGCTTGAGCCCGTACAGGGCCGAAACCGCGCCCAGCTGGGCGTCGCCCTCGAGAACGAAGTCGCCGAAGAAGCGCAGGTCGAGGCCGCGTTGGGGTGCCTGGCTGAACAGTTTGCCCAGGGCCGGCAGGTTGTGTTCATGGCCGATCACACAGAGCAGATCGCCGACTTCCAGCACCGTACTACCCGACGGATGGAGCAGTTGCTGGCCCCTGAACAGCGCAGCGATGCGCGTGCCTTCGGGCATTTTCAGCTCGCGCAGGGCCGCGCCGATGCACCATTTTTCCGCGCCCAGGCGGTAGACGAACAGCTCCCACTCGCTGGTGACGTGCACTTCCAGGGCGGCCCGGGAAATCGGGGCTGGGTCCGGCGGTACGGTGACCTTGAGCAGCTTGGCCACCCACGGCAGGCTTGTGCCCTGCACCAGCAGCGACACCAGCACGATAAAGAACGCCAGGTTGAAGTACAGCTGCGCGTGGGGCAGGCCGGCCATCAGCGGGAACACCGCGAGGATGATCGGCACCGCGCCGCGCAGGCCGACCCAGGCGATGAAGGCTTTTTCGCGTCCGTGGAACGCCTTGAACGGCAACAGCCCGACCATCACCGACAACGGCCGCGCAAACAGGATCATCCACAGCGCCAGGCCCAGGGCCGGCAAGGCGATGGGCAGCAGGTCATGGGGCGTGACCAAAAGGCCCAGCACCAGGAACATGCCGATCTGCGCCAGCCAGGCCATGCCATCGAGCATATGCAAAATGCCATGGCGGCTGCGCACCGGGCGGTTGCCGATTACCAGGCCGCACAGGTACACGGCCAGGAAGCCGCTGCCGTGCAGGGCGTTGGTCAGGGCGAAGACGAACAGGCCGCCGGCGATCACCAAAATCGGGTACAGGCCGTTGGCCAGGTTGATGCGGTTGACCAATTGCAACATCAGCCATCCGCCGCCCAGGCCCACCAGGCCACCGATGCCGAATTCGCGAATAAGGTGCGTCAGCAGGCTCCAGTGCAGGCCGGTCTGGCCGCTGGCGAGCATGTCGATCAGGGTGACGGTGAGGAACACCGCCATCGGGTCGTTGCTGCCGGATTCGATCTCCAGGCTGGCGCTGACTCGTTCGTTGAGCCCTTTGCCGCCCAGCAGCGAGAACACCGCTGCAGCGTCCGTGGAGCCGACGATGGCGCCAATCAGCAAGCCCTGGATGATATTGAGGTCGAACAGCCAGGCCGCGGCCATGCCCGTGAGGCCGGTGGTAATCAACACCCCCACCGTAGCCAGGGACAAGGCCGGCCACAGCGCCACACGGAAGCTCGCCACCCGTGTGCGCAACCCGCCGTCGAGCAGGATCACGGCCAGGGCGAGGTTGCCCACCAGGTAGGCGGTCGGGTAGTTATCGAAAATGATGCCGCCGCCATCGACGCCGGCGGTCATGCCCACGGCCAGGATGATCACCAAAATCGGGATACCCAGGCGGGACGAAAGGGAGCTCACCAGAATGCTCGCACTCACCAGCAACGCGCCGATCAAGAACAGGCTGTTGATGGTCGTCGCATTCAAAGGCAGTACTCCAGAGCAGGGAAGACGGGGTGCAAACTGACCATGCAGTCTGCGTGCCAGGGATTCTAACCTGTTGAATTGCTGCACTGTCAAAAAGCTTTTTCTGAATTTTCGCAGAAGCAAATGTGGGAGGGGGCTTGCCCCCGATAGCGGTGGGTCAGCCACAGATAAGTCGACTGATATACCGCAATCGGGGGCAAGCCCCCTCCCACATTTTCAAGTGCAGTCACTTAGAGACGGAAGCGACCTACCATCCCGTTCAGGTCCACTGCCAGGCGCGACAATTCACTGCTCGCGGCGCTGGTCTGGCTGGCGCCCGTAGCGGATTGCACCGACAGATCGCGAATGTTCACCAGGTTGCGGTCCACTTCCCGCGCCACTTGGGCCTGTTCTTCCGCCGCGCTGGCGATAACCAGGTTGCGCTCGTTGATCTCGACAATCGCGGTGTTGATGGTATCCAGCGACATGCCCGCACCTTTGGCGATGTTCAGCGTCGATTCGGCCCGCTCGGTGCTGTTGCGCATCGAATCCACCGCATGCTCGGTACCCGTCTGGATGCTGCCGATCATGCGCTCGATCTCGCTGGTGGACTGCTGGGTGCGGTGGGCCAGGGCCCGCACTTCATCGGCCACTACGGCGAAACCGCGCCCGGCTTCCCCCGCCCGTGCGGCTTCAATTGCCGCGTTCAGGGCCAGCAGGTTGGTCTGGTCGGCCAGGCCGCGAATCACGTCCAGTACCTTGCCGATATCCCGCGATTCATTGGCCAGGTCGCCAATCAGCGAGGCGGTGGCTTGCACGTCGGCGCTCATGCGTTCGATGGCGGTGACGGTTTCCTGCACCAGATCGCGGCCATCACCGGCTGAGGTGGTGGCGTTGCGCGAGGCCTCGGACGTGCTCACCGCATTGCGTGCGACTTCTTCCACGGCGCTGGTCATCTCGTTGACGGCGGTGGCGGCTTGTTCGATTTCATTGTTTTGTTGGGTCAGGCCGCGGGCGCTTTCGTCGGTGACGGCGTTCAGCTCCTCGGCAGCGGAGGCCAGCTGCGTGGCGGAGCCGGCGATGCGCTGCAGGGTGTCGCGCAGCTTGTTTTGCATCTTTGCCATGGCCGCGAGCAGGCGGCCGGCCTCGTCATTGCCGTCTACGGTGATCGGGCGCGTGAGGTTGCCTTCGGCGACTTCTTCCGCGGCTTCCAGGGCTTGGGCGATAGGCACCGTGATGCTGCGGGTCAGCAGCCAGGCGAACAACAGGGTCAGCGCCGTGGCAACCACCAGCAGGCCCACCACCAGGTTAAAAGCCAGGTCGTATTGGTCCTTGGCTTGCTGGTTGGTGTCATTGGCCATCGTATTGTTGATCTCCAGCAAGCGGTTGAGCACCGCGTTGACTTGCTCGGAGTTGTTCAGCAGCTCGGTGTTGAGCAGGGTGCGCAACTCGTCAGTCTGGTTGGCGCGCGACAGGCTCTTCATGCGCTCTTCAATCTGGTGGTACTGGCCCAGCAAACCCACGTACTCATTGTAGGTGGAGCGCTCTTCGCTGCTTTCGATCAGCTTTTCGTAGACGCCCTGGGCGGTACGAATCTGCTGGTTGCGCACATCGAAGGCTTCCAGGGTCTTTTGCTGTACTTCGGGCTCGCGGTTGGTCAGCAAGCGGTAGGACAGCACGCGCAGGCGCAGGGTCAGCTGGGTGAACTCGTCGAGGGCGCGAATGCTGGGCACGCTGGATAAGGTGATGTCTTCGGCGGCTGCGCGAATCTTGCTCATCTGGTTGAGCGCGAACACACCGAGCAACAACATCAGGGCGCCAATAAACGCAAAGCCGAGGAAGGCCCTCGGAGCGATATTCATATTACGAAGTGACATGCTGGAATCCTGGGGGAAAGCGCGATCCATGCGGCCGTGAGACGAGGTGTGCATCTGCTATCGGCCATGCGACTAAAGTCTTAAAGGGCTGCGCGCTTTTGTCGCACCTGACGAGGGGTTGGATGGATTCAGGAACCAGATCGGGTAAATGCAGTCACTAAGGCTCGAAAGTGCAGCCCGGCCCCTGAATAATCGGGCTGTACGCCGGGGATAACCCTGGCATCCGAGGTGAATTTTCTTTATCGTCACCGCCCTTTTAAATACCCGAGAAATCAAAATGTTAGAAGCATCCCTCAGCCAATTGGAACAACTGGTCAGCGACCTCGTACAACAGAATCAAGAGCTGCTGGGCAGCAACGAATCCCTCAAGGCCGAACTGGCCCGTGCCAAGGATGAAAACGACAGCCTGCAACTGAACCTGATGGAGCAGGAAGAAAAGCACGGCGCCACCGCCGCTCGCATCCAGGCACTGGTTGAGCGTGTGAGCGCAGGCCCTGTCAGCGCATGAGTGAGGGGATAAAGGTCGTTTCGATTCTCGGAGAGGATTATTCGATCAAGGCGCCGGCCGGCGAAGATCAAACCCTGATGCATGCCGTGACCATGCTCAAGGCCTCCCTGGCGGTGACCAAAAAAAAGTACCCGACCCTGATCGGTGACAAATTATTGGTATTGGCCGCGCTGAACCTGTGCGCCGAACAGATCGAAATGCAGCAGGCGCACCAGCAGGAACTCGACCGTTACCAAGAGCAAGTCAGCGCCACGGTTGATGTGATTTCCAAGGTGATCGGGCAGCCCTAGAACCAGTCGTCTTGCATCCCCAGGCACGTATCGTCGCGTGCCTCCAGAATCGCCAGTTCATGATGGCAGCCTGGTACTTCCCACGTCAGAAAGTATCGGGCGGCCTGGAGCTTGCCCTTATAGAAGGCCACATCGGCCGCATTGCCCTTGGCCAGCCCTTCTTCGGCGCGGATCGCCTGTTCCAGCCAGCGCCAGCCGATCACCGTATGCCCGAACACCTTCAAGTACAGTGCCGAGTTCGCCAGGCTGGTGTTGACCTTGCCCTGGGCGAGATCGGTCAGCAGGCCAATGGTGACGCTTTGTAGTCGATTAACCAGTTGCTCCAATGGCTCCCGTAGTGCCGTAAGTGACGGGTACCGCTGCGCCCGTGCACCGGTCTCGGCGATCAAGCGAATCAACTGTTTCAAACCGGCTCCACCGTTCTGTGCCAATTTGCGCCCGAGCAAGTCGAGGGACTGGATACCGTGGGTGCCTTCGTGGATCGGGTTCAAGCGGTTGTCGCGGTAGTACTGCTCCACCGGGTATTCGCGGGTGTAGCCATGGCCGCCGAGGATCTGGATCGCCAGTTCGTTGGCCTTGAGGCAGAACTCCGACGGCCAGGATTTGACGATAGGCGTGAGCAGGTCGAGCAGTTCGTGGGCTTGTTTGCGCTCGGCGTCGGCGGGCAGGGTGGTGGTGTCGTCGAACAGCCGCGCCGCGTACAGGCCGAGGTCGAAGGCGCCTTCCACATAGGCTTTCTGGGTCAGCAGCATGCGCTTGATGTCGGCATGCTGGATGATCGACACCGGTGCGGTGCTTGGGTCTTTGCTGTCTGGCAGTCGGCCTTGCGGGCGCTCCCGGGCATAGTCCAGCGAGTAGAGGTAGCCGGCGTAACCAAGCATCACCGCGCCCATGCCCACGCCGATGCGCGCCTCATTCATCATTTGGAACATGCAGCTCAAACCCTGGTGGGGCTTGCCCACCAGATAGCCGACACAGTTGCCGTTATCCCCGAAGTTCAGCGCGGTGGACGTGGTGCCGCGCCAGCCCATCTTGTGAAACAGCCCGGCCAGCAGCACATCGTTGCGAGCGCCCAGGCTTCCGTCATCGTTGACCAGGAACTTAGGCACGATAAACAGCGAAATACCTTTCACGCCGGCAGGGGCATCGGGCAGCTTGGCCAGCACCATATGCACGATGTTTTCGGACAGCGAGTGGTCGCCGCCGGAGATGAAGATCTTGTTGCCCTTGAGTCGATAACTGCCGTCAGCCGCAGGTTCCGCGCGGGTACGAATATCCGACAGGGATGAACCGGCATGGGGCTCGGTCAGGGCCATGGTTCCGAAGAAACGTCCTTCGATCATCGGTTGCAGGAAGCGTTGTTTCTGCTCTTCGGTGCCGAAGCTTTCGATCAGGTTGGCGGCGCCCATGGTCAGGAACGGGTAGGAGGTCGATGCGGCGTTGGCCGATTGGAAGTGGGCGAAGCACGCCTGGGACAACAGTGTCGGCAGTTGCATGCCACCGGCTTCGAAACTGCGTGCGGCGTTGAGGAAACCGGCTTCCAGGAAGGCATCTACGGCGGGTTTGACCTCCGGAATCAGGATGGCCTGGCCGTCTTCATAGCGCGGTTCGTTTTCATCGTTCTTGCGGTTGTGGGGGGCGAAGTACTTTTCGGCGATGTTGCGCGCGGTGCTAATGGCTGCATCGAAGGTTTCGCGATTGTGTTCGGCAAACCGCTCGCGCTGTGTCAGGCCCTCGGCATCGAGGACTTCATACAGCTCGAAAGCCAGATTGCGGGAACTGAGCAGCGACTCGGACATGGCGGCTTACCTTTGGAGGACTTGGCCTGAGTCTAAGCGCGTGAATATAGGCTGGATAGCAAGATTGATCTGGGTGATGGAAGGGCAAAACGCAGGCAGGTAATTGAAGTGCAGTCAATGTGGGAGGGGGCTTGCTCCCGATAGCAGTGTGTCAGTGTCCAATGTGCTGACTGACACTCCGCTATCGGGAGCAAGCCCCCTCCCACAGGTTTTAACCGATAGTCATCAGGCTGGCATTACCGCCTGCCGCAGCAGTGTTGACGCTCAATGCCCGCTCGATCACCAAACGCTCCAGGGCAATGGCCGTCTCACCCTGAGACATACCGTGCACCCCAACAATCGCCCCACCACGCTGCGCCACTTGCTGGCACACCGCGCGCAATTGATCGGAATCACCGTGGTGCAGTACGGCATCGAATACCACGTCGTCCTTGGTCCAGTCGGCCACACGCTTGATCTTCGCCTGAATATCCTTCGGCAGGCGTGGGAACAACGCCTTGGTCAGCTCGGTTTCCGGCCATACCGCCGAACCGCCTACCGCCAGTACCGCCGCCAGTTGGGTCAGCAGATCACCTTCCACCTCAGCCAGGCACAGCACGTGCTCGCGAGGCAGGATGGCATAGCTGTTGCGCTCGCCGGTCGGGCCGGCCAGTTGGCGGGTGATACCGCTCTGGGACTGCGCGGCGAACTGGGTGCACAGCACGCTCAGTTCACTGAACTTGTGGCTGTCGGCCCAGGACTTCAGAGAGCTCAGCGCTTGGCTCATGGCATCACGCAGGCGCACATCGGGTGCAGCCAACTTGTCGCCGCGTACGAAGGACTGCTCGATCGCATCGGTAGGACGAGTCGACAGCAGTCGGTACAGGTACAGCGGGCCACCGGCTTTCGGGCCAGTGCCCGACAGGCCTTCGCCACCGAACGGTTGCACGCCGACCACGGCACCCACAATGTTGCGGTTGACGTAGACGTTGCCGGCATTGACGTTGTCGATCACCTTGGCGATGGTCTCGTCGATGCGGGTATGCACGCCCAGGGTCAGGCCGTAGCCCGACGCGTTGATCTGGCCGATCAGTTGGTCGATCTCTTTGCGCTTGTAGCGCACCACGTGCAGCACCGGGCCGAAGATTTCCCGTTGCAGCTCGTCGAAGCTTTCCAATTCGATCAGGGTCGGCGTCACGAAGGTGCCGCGCTTGATCTCTTCGCCGTCGGCAATCGCCACCTGGTACACGGTGCGGCCTTTGTCGCGCATGGCCTGGATGTGTTTCTCGATGCCAGCCTTGGCTTCGGCGTCGATCACCGGGCCGATATCCACCGACAGACGCTCAGGGTTGCCCAGTCGGCATTCAGCCATGGCGCCCTTGAGCATTTCGATCACGCGGTCTGCCGAATCTTCCTGCAGGCACAGCACGCGCAGGGCCGAGCAGCGTTGGCCGGCGCTGTCGAAGGCCGAGGACACCACGTCGATCACCACCTGTTCAGTGAGTGCCGACGAGTCAACGATCATTGCGTTCTGGCCACCGGTTTCGGCGATCAGTGGGATCGGGCGACCCTGGGCGTCCAGGCGCCCGGCGACATTGCGTTGCAGAAGGCGCGCCACCTCGGTGGAACCGGTGAACATCACGCCTTTGACGCGATCATCACCCACCAGGCGGGCACCGACGCTTTCGCCCTGGCCCGGCAGCAGTTGCAGCACGCCTTCCGGAATACCGGCTTCGAGCAGGATGCGCACGGCTTGGGCGGCGACCAGCGGGGTTTGTTCGGCAGGCTTTGCCAAGACCGGGTTACCGGCAGCCAATGCCGCAGCAACCTGGCCGCTGAAGATCGCGAGCGGGAAGTTCCACGGGCTGATGCATACCACCGGGCCCAGTGGGCGATGGGCATCATTGGTGAAATCGTTGCGGGCCTGCACCGCGTAGTAACGCAGGAAGTCCACAGCTTCACGCACTTCGGCGATGGCGTTGGCGAAGGTCTTGCCGGCTTCGCGGGCCAGCAGGCCCATCAGCGGCTGGATCTCGCCTTCCATCAGGTCGGCGGCACGCTCCAGGATCGCGGCGCGTTCGGTGGGCGGGGTGGCCTGCCAGATCGGCGCGGCGCTGATCGCGCACTGGATCGCGTTGTCGACGTCTTCGACGGTGGCTTCCTGGACGTGGCCGACTACATCACGCAGGTCGGAGGGGTTCAGCACTGGCTGTGCCGCTTCCTGGCTGGAAGCGCAACCGAGCATCGGCGCGGCTTTCCAGCTGTTGTGCGCGGTAGCCAGCAGGGCGCAGGACAGCGACGCCAGGCGGTGTTCGTTGGCCAGGTCGATACCGGCCGAGTTGGCGCGGTCGCTGCCATACAGGTCACGCGGCAGCGGGATACGCGGGTGCGGCAAGCCGAAGCCGCCTTCCAGCGTGGCCATCTGCTCGATGCTGGCCACTGGATCGGCCACCAGCTCCTGAATCGAGATGGATTGGTCGGCGATACGGTTGACGAACGAGGTGTTGGCGCCGTTTTCCAGCAGGCGGCGTACCAGGTAGGCCAGCAGCGTTTCGTGGGTGCCGACTGGCGCGTATACGCGGCACGGACGGTTCAGCTTGCCTTCGGAGACCTTGCCTACCACCTGCTCGTACAACGGTTCACCCATGCCGTGCAGGCATTGGAACTCGTACTGGCCGGGGTAATAGTTCTGGCCGGCGATATGGTAGATAGCCGACAGGGTGTGGGCGTTGTGCGTGGCGAACTGCGGGTAGATGGCTTCCGGCACCGACAGCAGTTTGCGTGCACAGGCAATGTAGGAAACATCGGTGTACACCTTGCGGGTGTACACCGGGTAGCCTTCCAGGCCCTCGACCTGGGCACGCTTGATTTCGCTGTCCCAGTACGCGCCTTTTACCAGGCGGATCATCAGGCGGTGGCGGCTGCGGCGGGCCAGGTCGATGACGTAGTCGATCACATACGGGCAACGCTTCTGGTAAGCCTGGATCACAAAGCCGATGCCGTTCCAGCCGGTCAGTTGCGGCTCGAAGCACAGGCGCTCGAGCAGGTCGAGGGACAGCTCCAGGCGGTCGGCTTCTTCGGCGTCGATGTTCAGGCCGATGTCGTATTGCTTGGCCAGCAGGGTCAGCGACAGCAGGCGCGGGTACAGCTCGTCCATCACACGCTCGTACTGTGCGCGGCTGTAGCGCGGGTGCAGGGCGGAAAGCTTGATGGAGATGCCCGGGCCTTCATAGATCCCGCGGCCATGGGAGGCTTTGCCGATGGAGTGAATGGCTTGTTCGTACGAGGCCAGGTACTTCTGGGCATCGTGTTCGGTGAGTGCGGCTTCACCAAGCATGTCGTAGGAATAACGGAAGCCTTTGGCTTCGAACTTGCTCGCATTGGCCAAGGCTTCGGCGATGGTTTCGCCGGTGACGAACTGCTCGCCCATCAGGCGCATGGCCATGTCGACGCCCTTGCGGATCATCGGCTCGCCGCTCTTGCCGATGATGCGGCTCAGGGACGAGGTCAAGCCCGCCTCATTATGGGTAGCGACCAGTTTGCCGGTCAGCAGCAGCCCCCAGGTGGCGGCGTTGACGAACAGCGACGGGCTGTTACCCAGGTGCGGCTGCCAGTTACCGGTGCTGATCTTGTCGCGGATCAGCGCGTCACGGGTGCCTTTGTCCGGGATGCGCAGCAACGCTTCGGCCAGGCACATCAGTGCCACGCCTTCCTGGGACGATAGGGAGAATTCTTGCAGCAGGCCTTGGACGATACCGGCACGGCCACCGGCGCTCTTCTGATTGCGCAGTTTTTCGGCAATCGAGGCGGCCAGTTTGTTGGTGGCTTCGGCCATTTCGACCGGCAGGCGCGCCTGCTCGATCAGCATCGGTACCACTTCCGGCTCTGGGCGGCGGTAAGCGGCGGTGATCGAGGCGCGCAGGACCGATTGCGGCAGGATGCTTTCGGCGAACTCCAGGAAGCATTGATGGGCGTGGTCGGCCTGGATTTCGCCAGCGTCTTCGGCGTCTTTGCTACCCGAGCCATTGAGCTCGGACAGGGTTGCACCACCCTCGAGTTTCTCCAGGTAATTGAAAATCGCCTGCTTGATCAGCCAGTGAGGCGTGCGATCAATGGAGGTCGCGGCCGCCTTGAGGCGTTCGCGGGTCGGGTCGTCGAGTTTGACCACAAGGGTGGTCGTTGCCATCTTTTTATCCTCATGGGTGCCACTACCGAGTGGCATCTGCTGGCCGCAAGATTAGCTTTGCCCATGCGCAGGTGCAACCGGGTGCAACCTTTTTGTTCAGGAAATTTTCGACGGTTGATCGGAAAAAATATGGCCCACGGCCGAATCCGCTTTGCATTGGTGCATTTGCTTCTGAGATCCGCTGTTTTTGCTCCGAAAAGGAGCAAAAACAAGGCGTTTATCCAGAAACACACTTGGGTGCAACTTATTCGAAAGAAACTGGTTGCACCTTATTTGCTTTGTTGAATAGCATTCGCGCACCAAGGTGCAACCATCTTTAGGGTATGGTTCATCGGCTGGCGGCTTTCCTGGGGAAACGCCAGTCATAAATGCGCGGCAGGCAGGCTCGTCTATCCGGTAATCCACGGGTGGTCGTCCGAATGACCGTCGCTACATAAAAACAAAGCCAGGGCGTCACTCCTATGAGCGTTAGTAATCCAACCCTGATCACGTTCGTGATCTACATCGCAGCAATGGTGCTGATCGGCCTGATGGCCTATCGCTCCACCAACAACCTTTCCGATTACATCCTCGGCGGTCGCAGCCTCGGTAGCGTGGTGACAGCCTTGTCAGCCGGTGCTTCCGACATGAGCGGCTGGTTGTTGATGGGGTTGCCGGGCGCGATCTACATGTCTGGCCTGTCGGAAAGCTGGATTGCCATCGGCCTGATCGCCGGTGCCTACCTCAACTGGTTGTTCGTGGCCGGCCGCCTGCGGGTGCAGACCGAACACAACGGCGACGCCCTGACCCTGCCGGATTACTTCTCAAGCCGCTTCGAAGATAAAAGCGGCCTGCTGCGGATCATCTCCGCCGTGGTCATCCTGGTGTTCTTCACCATCTACTGCGCTTCCGGAATCGTCGCCGGTGCCCGCCTATTCGAAAGCACCTTCGGCATGTCCTATGAGACTGCGCTGTGGGCCGGTGCTGCGGCGACCATCGCCTACACCTTTATCGGTGGTTTCCTGGCGGTCAGCTGGACCGACACCGTACAAGCCACGCTGATGATCTTCGCGTTGATCCTGACGCCGATCATCGTGCTGCTGGCGACCGGCGGTGTAGACACTACCTTCCTGGCCATCGAAGCCAAGGACCCGACCAACTTCGACATGCTGAAGAACACCACCTTCATCGGCATCATCTCGCTGATGGGCTGGGGCCTGGGTTACTTCGGCCAGCCGCACATCCTTGCGCGTTTCATGGCGGCGGATTCGGTGAAGTCGATCGCCAAGGCACGTCGCATTTCCATGACCTGGATGATCCTGTGCCTGGGCGGCACCGTGGCAGTGGGTTTCTTCGGTATCGCCTACTTCTCGGCGCATCCGGAAGTGGCCGGCCCGGTGACGGAAAACCCTGAGCGTGTGTTTATCGAACTGGCCAAGATCCTGTTCAACCCATGGGTTGCCGGTGTCCTGCTGTCGGCCATCCTCGCGGCTGTCATGAGTACCCTGAGCTGCCAGTTGCTGGTGTGTTCCAGCGCCCTGACCGAAGACTTCTACAAGGCGTTCCTGCGTAAAGGCGCTTCCCAGCTCGAGCTGGTATGGGTCGGTCGGATCATGGTGCTGGTGGTGGCCCTGATCGCCATTGCCATGGCCGCCAACCCGGAAAACCGCGTACTGGGCCTGGTCAGCTACGCCTGGGCCGGCTTCGGCGCGGCGTTCGGCCCGGTGGTGCTGATCTCGGTGATCTGGAAACACATGACTCGTAACGGCGCATTGGCCGGCATCCTGGTCGGCGCGATTACCGTGATCGTGTGGAAGCACTTCGAGCTGCTGGGCCTGTACGAAATCATCCCTGGCTTCATCTTCGCCAGCCTGGCGATCTACTTCGTGAGCAAGATGGGCGCACCGACTGCGGGTATGGTCGAGCGCTTTGATGCGGCGGAAAAAGACTACAACCTCAACAAGTAAATCCTTGGGCGTTTAACGCCTGTTGAACGAGTGAAAAAGGCCCGCGTCCTGAGGATGCCGGGCCTTTTTTTGTGCGAGCCTTCGGCTGCTGACGAATGAAGCCAAGGGTAGGACCTTACTGATTTGCCTGCGAGGAGTCCTGGCCGGCAACAAGCTGGTGCAGAATCGGCCGCCCACCCTTCGCAGAGAAACACCGGATGTTCGCTCCTGCCAATCAAAGTGCATTTACCCTGGCCCTTGATGGGGTGCCCAGCGACTTAAAGGTGTTCAAGTTCAGCGGCACCGAGGCCATCAGCCAGCCTTACCGTTTTGAACTTGAGCTGGTCAGCGAGCAACCGGATCTTGATTTGGAGGGCTTGCTGCATCGCCAGGCGTACTTGAGTTTCAATGAGCAGGGCCATGGTGTTCACGGCTTGGTTTATCGGGTCGCCCAGGGCGATTCCGGACGACGCCTGACGCGTTACCAGCTCAGCCTGGTGCCCCACTTGGCGTATCTGGTGCACAGCAGTCAGCAACGTATTTTCCAACATAAGACGGTGCCGCAGATTGTTGCCCAGGTGTTGGTGGGGCATGGGATTCAAAGCGATCGCTTCGAGTTCCGGCTCAGCGGCAATTATCCTGAGCGCGAGTACTGCGTGCAGTTCGGTGAGACTGACCTGGCGTTCATCCAGCGCCTGTGTGCCGAACTGGGCATTCACTATCACTTCCAGCATGCTCCCGAAGGACACTTGCTGGTGTTTGGCGATGACCAGACCGTGTTTGCCCAGGCGGATCAGCCCACGCCTTACCGACCCGGTTCGGGAATGGTTGCCGATACCCCCGCGATCAAGCGTTTTACGCTGCAGCTGGCAACCCGTACCACGGCGGTCAATCTGCGCGATTATGATTTTCGCAAACCGCGCTTCGAGCTGGAAAACACGGCCGGCGAAGAACGGCCTCCAGCGCTTGAAATGCAACAATTCCCCGGCCATTTTTCCGATCGGACCCATGGCAAGTATCTCGCCCAGCGTGGCTTGGAGCGGCACCGTAGTGACTATCGGGTTGCCTATGGCCAAGGTGACGAGCCGGCCTTGGCCAGCGGTCGGTTTTTGCAACTGCGGGACCACCCGTGCGAGGGCTGGAACGACTTGTGGCTGGTGACGCAAGTGACCCACGAAGGCAAGCAGCCCCAGGTACTGGAGGAAGCGGTCACCGAGGTGACTGGGGGAGAATTTCGCCAGGGGTATCACAATACATTTACCGCCGCACCCTGGGATGCAGTCTTTCGCCCGCCCTTGCCTGAGCAGCCGCGCCCGAGCGTATCGGGTTATCAAAGCGCCGTGGTCACTGGCCCGGTGGGCAGTGAAATCCATTGCGACGAATACGGTCGGGTCAAGGTGCAACTGGCCTGGGACCGCGTAGGTGAGCACGACGAGCATTCCAGTTGCTGGTTGCGGGTCGCCAGCGGCTGGGCCCATGAGCGCTATGGTGCGGTGCTTATCCCCAGGGTCGGCATGGAAGTGCTGGTGGGCTTCGTCAATGGCGACTTGGATATGCCGCTGGTGGTGGGCTGCCTGCCAAATGCCGCCACGCCGATGCCTCTCGATTTGCCGGCGGACAAGACCCGCAGCATCTGGCGTAGCCAGAGCAGTCCGGGGGGTGGAGGCTACAACGAGTTGCGTATCGAAGACCGCAAGGGCGCCGAGGAGATCTACCTGCGCGCCCAGCGCGACTGGACCCAGCATGTGCTGAATGACCAGCAGGTGCGGGTCGGTAACCGGCGTTGTGTGCGTGTGGAGGGTGAGTCGCACCATGAGTTGCAGGGCGAAGAACAGCGCATCACCCATGGCAATCGCCTGACTGAACTCAAGCAGGATGATCATCTGGTGGTCGGCGGTTCGCAGCATATGCGTGCCGGGCAGACCATTCAGGTGGGGGCTGGGCAAAGCATCGTCATTGACGCGGGTGCCAGCGTGACCATTCAAGCAGGAGGGCAGTCGATCACGCTGTCGGCGGACGGGATTTTCAGCAGTGTGCCGATCCAGCTCGGAGGCGGGCCTGTTTCGCCGGCTGCGCCATTGATACCAGGGTTCAATGAGCAATTACTGGCGGTTATTCCGGCTTCGCTGAGCCTCGTACAGGTGGCCAGCCTGAAACGCAGTGCTCCATTCTGCGAGGAGTGCGAGCGCTGCCAAAGCGGGCAGTGCGATCTTGCTCAGCATGACCGTGTTGCAGACCTCTAAAACTAAACAGTGTGTAGGCGTTGGCTGATAGTGGCTTTGCTCCTCGGATCAAGGCGGTAGGCAATGTAGGGTCAAGTACGTCTTATTTTTTACCAGCCTGAGCCGATGAGCACTTAGGTGAGTTGTTTCATGGCGTTGTTGTCTGTGATGAGTAACTATTTATCGATCAGAGGGAAATTTTTTATAAGATTTTATGTGCTTTCTGAAAAGGTGGCAGAAACATATTTCAACTTTAAGGTTGTGGTCGCGCTTGAGAGCGTGAGGTAAATATATAGCACGCCTGCTGACATGTTCGAGACCTCGAAAGTTATTGCTATCCGGGTTGGCAGTTGTCTATTTGAACCTTAAAGTTGAGGTGTTATGTATGATGCTGTCTTTTAGTTCCGGTCGTGCAGCACTTGAGGCGGTTAAGCGCCCTTCGGTTGAGGCCGTGCATAGTTTTGAGCCTTCGTCCGAGATAAGCACGTCGGCCGGAGTGTATGATTCTAACGCATCGCTAAAAAAATGGTTACAACAACAGGTGTTGGCGGCCACAGGTAGACTCGTTGATCCTGATAAGGTTTATTTACATCGCTTTTCCAAAAGTCAAGGTGTTCATTCCGCAGATACCAGTACCGGTTGGAAGTATTCAGGTAAACCTGAACAGTCGATGACATTGACCGAAGCTGTGACCAGCAATTTCTTTTCCGCCGAGCGCTACCGTTGGGTTGGAAGAGTTGAGAGTACAGCGCATTTTGCAAGTTCTAATGTTAGTCCGTTTTCGCTGCTGGATAGTAGTAGTGTTTCAGATTTTTTCGGGCGCCTGGGGAAGTTGATTGCTGATAGAACCCTGCCGGGTTATATCTATTCGAAAATAAAAGATGATGTGCCGAGTGCAATAGAGAGTTGGCGTGACTTGGATGCGGTCTACGGTATTTATACGGATGGTCCCGATAAGGATAGTTATGACGCCCGTAATGAACTGCCGCTAAAACCTTCGCAGTTCTTAGATATCGTACGCACAGGGGATGTGCAGAACATGCTGACGGGAAACGTCAAAAAGTTCTGGACTGATCATCGTGCACAATGGCGCTCCGCGGCCAAAGGCCATTTTGTTGATGAAGCGCGCAAGGCGCTGAACGCCAACACGCTAAATCCCGCAGAGTATGCCTTGGTGATGGGGGGCGGGGCACCAGACCTTCCATTGGATGCACCAACGACGCCGGAGCAACTACAAACAACGGCAGCGCCTGGCGCCAGCAGCCAGGTCATGCGTTTTGATATCAACGGCTACTATGCCACCGATATCCTTCGTTTCGTTGGCGAGCGGGGCAAACAAATTCTCTACATCCCCGGTGCGTGCCCGGTCTTTGAGGTATTCCAGAACACGACAGAACTGCAAAGGTGGGTGGTAGAGCAGGGGAAGGACCCTGGCAAATCTGCCGCTCTTGCTCATCACTTCTCCCTGAGCGACCGCCAGCAAGGGATATATGGTTCGCTGAGTGTCAATGGTGTTGACAGCGCATTAAGCAAACTCGGTAGCGGTGAGATGAAGGCTGATAGCAATCATATCAACGTCAACGACTCGCGGGTTGGAGAAGATGTTTTCACCATGATGGCCCGGGAGACGCAGGCGCGCATCGAATCCGATGTGGATACCCAGATCAAGTCAAATTCGGAAGTGTACAGGGACGACGCTTTGGGAGTCGTTCAGTCTGCCAACGCGGTGTTCTCAATTCCCTTGGCGCTCTTGGGACCCATTGGCATGGGCGTCAATGCGTTGGCCTTCACGACACAAGTAGGACTGGAAACGGATCAAGCCATCGAAGGTGATACCTATTCTGAGCGTAAGAACGGTTTCAAGGCAGCCGTGACAGATATGGCGATGATGGCTATGAGCCATGCCGTTGGTAAGTATACGAACTCGCGGTCAGGTGCAAGAACGGTACAAACGCAATCGAGTAGCGGCGGCCTGCCGGTGAGCGTATCCCAAGAGCGGTTTCCGTATGCCTTTGAACGGCCTGCGGCGTTCAATCCATTTAGCCTGAAGCTTTCAGAGGCCAGGGAAATTACGTTCAAGGGGCAACAATATTTTGTTGGCGCTGCTCCGGATGTTATGGATGGTCAGCACTACCTCTTATGGCAGCGGGATCCTGAAAACCCTTCTCTATTGGTCAGCACTGCGAGAGTCGCCAAGCCGGATGCAAGCGGAATTTGGCACTCCATGCGCACTTCGGGGGGAGCATGGCAGCCTCCTACCCAGCCTGAGACTTGGCAAGGCACTATCACGCTTGACCCCTATGAAGTCCGGACGGTTGGCCAAACGCCTATCGATGTGCCTCCTGGCTATGAATTGATATCCATAGGTAAGGAATCAATATTTGCTCCGGAAGGCTATCGAAGGGTTAGAAACTTTAATCAGGAAGGGGAACTGACAAATTATCCTCTTTGGAAGATAAAGGATGGGGTCGCTACGGAGTGCGGGCACTATACGCAGGAAGGCATTATTAGTCTGGTCGGTTCGGATCTTAAAGTCAGCAATTATGTTCAGATTGAGGGGAAAATATTTAAAGTAGACTATGACGCTGATAAAGCCTCCTGGAAGATAATCGGCAACGACGATGTGTCGGCCCCTGATATATTTATACAGCCAGGTCTCGAAATAGGTTCTTGGATACCTGAGCCAGATATGGCGGGGCGGGAAGTCCTGAGCAGTATGGTAAGACGTCTTCTCGGTATTTCGGAGAGCGCCAACAAGGAACCCGGAGTGCGTACTGCAAACGATGTTGCGGTACAAGAATATATAAAACAATACGGTCGACAAATAATTCGCACTACTGAACCTACCATTCTGATGGCCGAGGCTTCTCGGCAAGACGCACTTATCGATCAGTATGTGCTTAAGCATGGACTTCCCTACGCTCAAGTTCAAAGTTTGGTGGAGGTAAGTCTCAAAGGCTTGCCGCTACCGTTGTGGGCTCCGAGGTTCGACGCTTTCGAGGGGCTTGGATCCATCGCTGCTGCGGGGGGGCGCGGAGGCTTGAATGTTAACCAGGCCTCAAGGAATGCGGCAGTTCGTTATCCCGTTCGCTCTTACAGTCAAGAGCAAATTGAAAGTATTCAAGCGCTGAATGCGCTTAACCAAGTGCATGAAAATTCTCCAATAAAGATAGCGGAAAACAATTATAAAAAGGGTGCTCTTAACGAGAAAGTGCTGAAGCTTACTCTTGAGCGTGATGGATACAAGGTGCTCCCAGGAGGGCAGTACAAGAATGGAAAAAGTGGATTTGATCTGGTGTTAGAGGGGCCGAATGGAAATATATACGTACTGGAGGCAAAGCAGATTAAAAGCGTTGGCAATGGCAATACGTTAGGCTCTGTATCGATGTCTGATGCGGGGGCGGGAGGGAATGTGCAGTTGAGCGATGCGTGGGTCAGTTCGGTGTTGGATAACTGTCTTGCTGAGGCGAACTCTTCGGCGGCGCGTGCCGAAGTAGTCAATACGCCGGCCTATCAGGCTGTCTCGCATGCGCTGCAAAATGGCACACTGAGAAAGCTGTTAGGTGGTGTAACGCCTGACGGCTCAGTGCTTATATTCAAGGTTGATTTTTCTGCATACGATTCAGCTCATCCGCGGTAAATGCCAGGGCGGGGAAATCAAGCCTGACACTTTTGTCACGATGTACTTGGTGTAGGGATTATCTGATTTAGTCGCTGCTTGACCAACAGGATAAATGGCCGGTGCAGAATCGGTTGCCCACTCGTTTGCAGATGAAGAGTGTTTCAGTTCAGCTTTAAAAAGGAACATGTCCGAATGCATCCATCTTTGGCTCCCAGTGCCTGGCTTGCGCAAGACGTGCTGCGCCCCAATGAACAGCTCTATGCCGTGCTGAGCAATGCCAGTGATGCCAGACCGTTGGCCGCCTGGCAAGCCACAGCTGCGGGGATGCGCCCTCAATCGCTATGGGCAGGTACGCCATATGCCGAATGGGACGAGGTAATGCCTTACGTGGGTATCGTCGAGCCAGGAAGCGCTTTTCTCGACTGGATCGCCGCCAGCGAGGCCACTGATTGGGGATGGCTGGCGGTATCGTCCAGCCCTTTGGAAGTGGTGGTCGCACATCTGCAAAGTTTGACCAAGGTATACCTGGCCGATGACCACGCAGTATTTTTACGCTTTTGGGATGGCCTGCAGTTTCTGCCGATTATGCAAAAACTGGGAGAGGAAGCGGGCAGGGTATTGCCGGTGTTTCGCTGTTATTGGATCAATGGCGAATCGTTGACGGTGACGACCGGGCCGGTGACCGCAGTCAAGCCGAGCCCATGGTGGCGAGTACCTGCATCATTACTTAAACAGTTGGCCGAGCAATCACCTCAAACGCTGATTGAAAATCTGCTGCAGTGGCTCGAAGAGCAACGTCCCGATTTATACGCGGCCTTCTCGTTATCGATTTTGAGGCACAAGGTTGCCTACTTCGTGCGCGAACCGTTGGTGGATTACCAGGCGCTGGTTAACCACCTCGAATCGGAGTCGTGCAGCACGCCATGGTTGGTGGCATAAACGCCTCTCGGCGCACGACTCTGCACCTTTGCCCGCACAGAAGGTAAACTTCGCCCCCTGCGCAGGAGCAACCATGAATTATCGTCACGCCTTTCACGCCGGCAACCACGCCGATGTCTTCAAACACCTGACCTTGACCCGCCTCATCGCCCTGATGTCGCGCAAGGAGCAGCCGTTCGCCTACCTCGACACCCACGCAGGCATCGGCCTGTACGACCTGCAGGGCGACCAGGCCAACCGAACAGGTGAATACCTGGAAGGCATCGCCCGCCTGTGGGGAGCAAGCGACCTGCCGCCGCTCACCGCTGACTACATGCGCGTGCTGCACGAGATGAACCCGGATGGCCAGTTGCGCTATTACCCGGGCTCGCCGGAGCTGGCCCGACGCCTCACGCGGCCACAGGACCGCGTGCTGCTCAACGAAAAGCACCCGGAAGACGGCGTGCTGCTCAAGGACAATATGAAGGGTGATCGCCGCGTCAAAGTGCACCTGGGCGAAGGCTGGCACGTGCCACGGGCCTTGCTGCCGGTGCCGGAAAAACGCGCGCTGATGCTGATCGACCCGCCGTTTGAACAGCTCGATGAAATGCAGCGTTGCGCGGCGTCCCTCAAGGAAGCGGTTGGCCGTATGCGCCAGACGGTCGCGGCGATCTGGTACCCGGTGAAGGACCAGCGCATGTTACGCCGCTTCTACCAGGACCTGGTCGGCACCGGTGCGCCGAAGTTGCTGCGTGTGGAGTTGCTGGTGCATCCCCTGGATACCCCCAACACCCTGACCGGCTCGGGCCTGGCGATTGCCAACCCGCCGTGGGGCCTGGAAGAGGAATTGCGCGAGTTGCTGCCGTGGCTGTCCAAGAAGCTTGGCCAGACCCAGGGTGGGTGGCAGATGGATTGGCTCATTGCTGAATAAGCGCCTTTGCAGCCAAACACAAACCAATGTGGGAGGGGGCAAGCCCCCTCCCCACATTTGGTTTTATGTTGACCTTAGATCGGGCAGGTCACGCCAGTGCCACCGATGCCGCAGTAGCCCTGCGGATTCTTCGCCAGGTACTGCTGGTGGTACGCTTCGGCGAAGTACACCGTCGGTGCTTCGTCGATTTCAGTGGTAATGGTACCCACGCCGGCTTTGGTCAATTCAGCTTGATAAGCCTCGGCACTGGCTTTGGCTGCCGCCAGCTGTTCGGGCGTAGTGGCATAAATAACCGAACGGTACTGGCTGCCGATGTCATTGCCCTGGCGCATGCCCTGGGTCGGGTTATGCAGTTCCCAGAACATCTTCAACAGGTCTTCATACTTGACCTTGGCCTGGTCATACACCACCAGCACCACTTCGCTGTGGCCGGTCAGGCCCGAGCAGACTTCTTCGTAGGTCGGGTTCGGCGTGAAACCGCCGGCATAGCCGACCACCGTGCTGACCACGCCGTCGCGTTCCCAGAATTTACGTTCCGCACCCCAGAAACACCCCAGGCCGAAGATCGCAAAGCCAACGTCGTCGATAAAAGGACCCAGCAGCGGGTTGCCGTTGACGTAATGAGTTTCCGGCAAGGCCATCGGGGTTTCACGGCCAGGCAGAGCTTGTTCTTGAGTAGGCAGCACGTTTTTGTTCACCAGAATTTCCGAGCGCAAGACCATGATCAGTCCTCTCGTCAGGTTGAGTAGCAGTAAATTATCAGACAGTCAGTGTGCCCGAGTGTTACAGCGCTGTCAGGCGATTGGCCCACGTGGATAGCGTTTGAGCTTTTCCAGCAGTTCTGCACCGGGGATCGGCCGGTCGAACAGGTAGCCCTGGCCCACATCGCAGCGATGCCGGCGCAGGAACGCCAATTGCTCGGCAGTCTCGATACCTTCGGCCACCACCTTGAGCTTGAGGTTGTGGGCCATGGCGATCACCGCCGAGGTAATTTCCATGTCGTCCTGGTTATCCGGGATTTCGTGGATAAAGCTGCGATCAATCTTAATGATGTCGATGGGGAATTTTTTCAAGTAGCTCAGCGACGAGTATCCGGTGCCGAAGTCATCCATGGCCAGGGTCAGGCCGAAGCTCTTGAGCTGGTCCAGTTGCAGGCGCGTGTCTTCGGTGGCCTCCAGCAGTAAGCCTTCGGTCAGCTCCAGCTCCAGCAGGTTGGCCGGCAGTTGTTCTTCCTTGAGGATCGTGGCGATCGAGGCCACCAGGTCCGGGTCGGAAAACTGCTTGGGCGACAGATTGATCGCCACCTGCAGATTGCCCATGCCTGCGGCGCTCAACTGTCGGCTCATGCGACAGGCCTGGCGGGCGATCCATTTGCCGATGGGAATGATCAACCCGGTCTCTTCGGCCACGCTGATGAACTGGTCGGGGCGGATCATGCCCTTTTCCGGGTGGTTCCAGCGCAGCAGCGCCTCCATGCCCAGCAGGCGACCGCTGCGCAGGCATAGCTTGGGCTGGTAGAACACGTCCAGCTCGTTCTGGGTCAGGGCGCGGCGCAGGTTGTTTTCTACGAACAGCTTGTAGCTGGCCTCGGCGTTCAAGGCTTCGGTAAATACCTGCACCTGGTGCTTGCCGTTGGCCTTGGCCTTGTGCAGGGCCAGTCCGGCGTTACGCATCAGGGTCTGTGGGTCACGGCCATGCAGAGGCGCGCAGGCCAGTCCTACGGAGCCGGTGACGCTGATCAGCTGGTTGTCGACGAACATCGGCTTGTCGAGGGTGGCCAACAGTTGGCACGCGACCTGCTGGCCAGTCTCCAGGTCGGCATCGTCCAACAGTACCGCAAACTCGTTACTGGCAAAGCGCGCCAGGCTGCCGCCGCTGCTCAAGCTGTTGCGCAGGCGGCGGGCCAGGCTGATCAGCAACTTGTCGCCGGTCTGGTGGCCGAGGCTGTCGTTGATGCGCTTGAAGTTGTCGATGTCCACCAGCAGCAGGCTGATCGGGCTGTCGCTGTCGCGGGCAAAGCGTTCGTCGAGGTTGCGGATAAACGCCGGGCGGTTGCCCAGGTTGGTCAGGTTATCGGTGTAGGCCAGGCGTTCGATGCGCTGTTGCGCCAGCTTGGTCTGGGTGATGTCTTCGTAGATGCCGATGTAGTGGGTCAGCTCGCGGTTGTCGCCGTACACCTTGGAAATCGACAGCTGGCCCCAGTAGGGTTCCAGGTTCTTGCGCCGGCTTTTGAACTCACCCTGCCAGCTGTTGCTTTTGGCCAGGGCCGAGGGTGCGTCGAACAGCAATTCGCTGAGATTTTCCAGGGCCGGCAGTTGGGCCAGGCGATGGCCGTGGACTTCTTCGGCGCTGTACTGGGTGATCGCGGTGAAGCTGGGGTTGACATACTCCACCACGCCGTCGCAGTTAACCAGCAGAAAGGCGTTGGCGCTTTGTTCCACTGCACGCTGGAACAGGTGCAGGGCACTGGTGGCGGTGCGGCGGTTGTGGTTGTTGATGACCTGGGCGAACTGGTCCGCCAACTCGCCGGCAAACGCGATCTCATCGGACTGCCACGCCCGCGAGCTGCCGCTTTGTTCCAGGCACAGCACGCCGACCACCTGGCCGTCGACCCGAATGCTGGCGTCGAGCATCGCGTGAATATCCTTGGCACGCAGGCTTTCGGCCATTTCCCGGGTGCGTGGGTCGCGCAGGGCATGAGTGGCGTCGATGGCGCGGCTGGAGTGCAGGGCTTCCAGGTAATCCGGGAAACCACTGGCATCGATGGCGTCGGGCAGGCGGTGCTGTTGGTCGGCGCGGTGGTACGCCGAGATCGGCACCAGGCGCTGACCCTCCAGGTTCCAGATGCTGGCGCAATCGATCTGGTAGATGTCGCAGGCGCTTCGTGTAATCAGCTCTGCGGCTTCGCGCAGCGAATTGGACGTGGTGTAGCGCTGGCGCGCCAGCAGCAGGATCAATTCCTGCTGGGCGCGCACTCGCTCCAAGTGTTGCAGCTGTTCTTGCTGGGCACGCTGGTTGAGTTCCAGGGCGATCTGCAGGCGGCTGTTCTGGTTTTCCAGGTCAGCGGTCGGGGCGGGCGCGGTCGTATCGCTGAATAGCCCGTCGACCACCATCAGGTAGCCGCGCAGCAGATGGCGGTTGTGTTGTTTGTAGGCCTCGCCCATTTCCAGCAGGCTCATCGGGCCGTCATGGGTGTGCAGGGTATAGCGCACCAGGTAATGGGGGCTGTGGGTCAGTTGCTGCTGGATTGCGTCGTGCAGTTGATAGCGGGCCTGGGGCTCCATCAGGCTGGCGTAGGGCGTGCCGATCAGGGCACAGAGTTCCACCGCTGGCAGGCCGAACTGGCGCTCGCAATTGGGATCGAGGTACAGCAGGGCCCAGCTTGCCTCATTAAGCCGCTCGAAACGCAGCATACCGAGGCGCGAAGGCACCGGTAATTGCGTCACTACCTCGGCCGCCATACGGGCGACATCGGGATGGCTTTTCATGGGGAAACTCGCTTGGGAAAATGCGCGTGGCGCCCGGCTCACGCCCTCTTTACTGTCGCCTGCGGCAAGGTTGCATCATGCGGCACGCACTGACAAGAGAGGATGAAGGCTAAGTGCTATAAGGCAGTTATCGGCCGTGCGGGGGATTTCTGCAATCGAAGTGACAGAAGGTGTACAAACCTGTTCTGTGTGTACACCGAGCGCACAAAAAAAGCCCCGCCAAGCGGCGGGGTTGAGGTACGAGCGTGGCGCTCGGAAATCGGTGCGGCAGGGGCCTTCCCGGTGAAAGGAAGGCCCTGCGGCTTACAGCAGGATGGTGCGGATGTCGTTCAGCAACTGGCTCAGGCGCTGGGTGAAGCGTGCCGCCGCGGCGCCGTTGATCACACGGTGATCGTAGGACAGCGACAGTGGCAGCATCAGCTTCGGCTGGAACGCTTTGCCGTCCCACACAGGCTGGATGGTGGCCTTGGAAACGCCCAGGATCGCCACTTCCGGTGCGTTGACGATTGGCGTAAAGCCAGTGCCGCCAATGTGACCGAGGCTGGAGATGGTGAAGCAGGCGCCCTGCATGTCGTCCGGGGTGAGCTTCTTGTCGCGGGCCTTGGCAGCCAGTGCAGCGGCTTCGGCAGCGAGTTGCAGCAGGCTCTTCTGGTCAACGTTCTTGATGACCGGCACCAGCAGGCCATCCGGGGTGTCGACCGCGAAACCGATGTGCACGTACTTCTTGCGGATGATCGCCTTGCCACTTGGCGCCAGCGAGGCGTTGAAGTCCGGCAGTTCCTTGAGCAGGTGCGCGCACGCCTTGAGCAGCAGTGGCAGCACAGTCAGTTTCACGCCGGCCTTTTCGGCCACGGCTTTCTGCGCAACGCGGAAAGCTTCCAGGTCGGTGATGTCGGCCTGGTCGAACTGGGTCACATGCGGGATGTTCAGCCAGCTCGCGTGCAGGCCGGCCGCGCCGATTTGCATCAGGCGGGTCATCGGCACTTCTTCGATTTCGCCGAAGCGGCTGAAGTCTACGGTACGGATCGGCGGAATGCCCGAACCACCGGTAGCGCCACCGGCAGCCGGCGCTTCCTTCGCTTTCTGCATCATGGCCTTGACGTAGACCTGCACGTCTTCCTTCAGCACGCGACCGTGAGGGCCAGTGGCTGACACAGCATTGAGCTCAACGCCGAACTCACGGGCCAGTTGACGCACGGCAGGGCCGGCATGAACCTTGGCACCGCTTGGCGCAGGTGCGGCAGCAGCAGGGGCTGGTGCGGCCTCGGCTTTTGCAGCGGGCGCAGGGGCAGCAGCAGCCGGAGCCGCTTCAGCCTTGGCGGCGGGAGCAGCGGCCGGTGCAGACGCGGCGGCAGGCGCAGCGCCTTGTACTTTCAGCTTGAGAATGAAGTCACCGGTGCCGACTTCGTCTTCCAACTTGACCGCGATGCTTTCCACCACGCCGGCAGCCGGCGAAGGGATCTCCATGGAGGCCTTGTCGGACTCCAGGGTGATCAGCGACTGGTCGGCTTCGACGGTATCGCCGACCTTGACCAGCAACTCGATGATCTTGGCCTTGCCCGACGAACCGATGTCCGGGACGTGGATGTCTTGAACGGTGGCGGCGGCAGGTTCAGCAGCCGCAGCGGCAGGCGCTTCGGCTGGCTTTTCAGCGGGTGCTGGCGCAGCAGCGGCAGCAGGAGCCGCCGCCGCAGGGGCTGCATCAGCAGCGCCTTCGATTTCCAGCTCCAGCAGTTCGTCACCTTCTTTCAGGCGGTCGCCCAGCTTCACTTTCAGGCTCTTGACCACGCCGGCCTTGGGAGCAGGGATTTCCATGCTCGCCTTGTCCGATTCCAGGGTCAGGATGCTCTGGTCGGCTTCGACAGTGTCGCCGACCTTCACAAACAGCTCGATTACTTCACCTTCACCGCTGCCGATGTCAGGTACGCGAATGAGTTCGCTCACAAAAAATCTCCTCAGCAGTCCAGTGGGTTGCGTTTTTCCGGGTTGATCCCGAACTTGACGATGGCGTCAGCCACCACCTTGGGTTCGATCTCACCACGGTCAGCCAAGGCTTCCAGGGCTGCCAACACCACAAAGTGACGGTCGACTTCGAAGAAGTGACGCAGCTTCTTGCGGCTGTCACTGCGGCCGAAACCATCGGTGCCCAGGACTTTGAATTCCTTGGACGGGACCCACTGGCGAATTTGTTCAGCAAACAGTTTCATGTAGTCGGTGGAGGCGATAACCGGACCCTTACGGCCGGCCAGGCACTCTTCGACGTAGCTCAGCGCAGGCTTCTGGCCAGGGTGCAGGCGGTTGCTGCGCTCTACGGCTAGGCCGTCGCGACGCAGTTCGTTGAAGCTGGTCACGCTCCACACGTCGGCGCCGACGTTGAACTCGTCACGCAGGATCTTGGCCGCTTCACGCACTTCGCGCAGGATGGTGCCGGAGCCCATCAGTTGCACGTGGTGCGCCGCTTCCTTGGTGTCTTCTTCGAGCAGGTACATGCCCTTGATGATGCCTTCTTCCACGCCGGCCGGCATGGCAGGCTGCTGGTAGGACTCGTTCATCACGGTGATGTAGTAGAAAACGTCCTGCTGCTCTTCGGTCATCTTCTTCATGCCGTCCTGGATGATCACCGCCAGCTCGTAGCCGTAGGTTGGATCAAAGGTGCGGCAGTTCGGGATGGTGGCAGCCAGGATGTGGCTGTGACCGTCTTCGTGTTGCAGGCCTTCGCCGTTCAGCGTGGTGCGGCCGGCGGTGCCGCCGATCAGGAAACCACGGGTACGGCTGTCGCCTGCTGCCCAAGCCAGGTCGCCGATACGCTGGAAGCCGAACATCGAGTAGAAGATGTAGAACGGCAGCATCGGCTGGTTGTGGCTGGAGTACGAAGTACCGGCAGCGATGAAGGAGCTCATGGCGCCCGCTTCGTTGATGCCTTCTTCGAGGATCTGGCCCTTCTTGTCTTCCTTGTAGAACATCACCTGGTCTTTATCGACTGGCTCGTAGAGCTGGCCGACGGAAGAGTAGATGCCCAACTGGCGGAACATGCCTTCCATACCGAAGGTACGGGCTTCGTCCGGGATGATCGGGACGATGCGCGGGCCGATTTCCTTGTCCTTGACCAGTTGCGCAAGGATGCGCACGAAGGCCATGGTGGTGGAGATCTCACGATCGCCCGAGCCGTCAAGGATAGCCTTGAGGGTGCTCAGGTCCGGGGTCGGTACGCTGAAGCTGTTGGCGCGGCGCTGTGGCACGAAACCGCCCAGTGCGCTGCGGCGCTCGCTCAGGTAGCGGGCTTCGGCGCTGTTTGGCTCTGGCTTGAAGAACGGCAGGTTCTCCAGCTCTTCGTCCTTGACCGGGATGTCGAAGCGGTCGCGGAACAACTTCAGGCTGTCGACGTCGACTTTCTTGGTGTTGTGCGCGGTGTTCTTCGCTTCGCCGGCACCGGTGCCATAACCCTTGATGGTCTTGGCCAGGATGACGGTGGGTTGTTCCTTGTGGTTGACCGCCTGGTGATACGCCGCGTAGACCTTGTACGGGTCGTGGCCGCCACGGTTGAGCTTCCAGATCTCGTCGTCGGACAGGTCGGCAACCATCGCCTTGAGTTCAGGCGTGTTGAAGAAGTGCTCGCGAACGAACGCGCCGTCTTTAGCCTTGTAGTTCTGGTACTCGCCGTCGATGACTTCGTCCATGCGACGTTGCAGGATACCGTCGACGTCCTTGGCCAGCAGTGGGTCCCAGAAACGGCCCCAGATGACTTTGGTCACGTTCCAGTGGGCGCCACGGAACACGCCTTCGAGTTCCTGGATGATCTTGCCGTTGCCGCGAACCGGGCCGTCGAGGCGCTGCAGGTTGCAGTTGATGACGAAGATCAGGTTGTCCAGCTTCTCGCGGCCGGCCAGGGAGATGGCCCCCAGGGATTCCGGCTCGTCGCACTCGCCGTCGCCCAGGAAGCACCAGACTTTCTGCTTGCCTTCCGGGATGAACCCACGGGCTTCCAGGTACTTCATGAAGCGTGCCTGGTAGATTGCCTGGATCGGGCCCAGGCCCATGGAAACGGTTGGGAACTGCCAGAAATCAGGCATCAGCCAAGGGTGCGGGTAGGACGACAGGCCCTGACCGTCGACTTCCTGGCGGAAGTTGTTCATTTGTTCTTCGCTGATGCGACCTTCCATGAACGCACGGGCGTAGACGCCTGGCGAGGTGTGGCCCTGGAAGTAGATCAGGTCGCCGCCGTGTTCGTCGGTCGGGGCCTGGAAGAAGTAGTTGAAGCCGATGTCATACAGGGTTGCGCTGGAAGCGAAGCTGGAGATGTGACCGCCCAGGTCAGAATCTTTCAAGTTCGTGCGCATTACCATCGCCATGGCGTTCCAACGTACCAGCGAGCGAATGCGGCGTTCCATGAACAGGTCGCCAGGCATGCGTGCTTCGTGGGTAACGGGGATGGTGTTGCGGTATGGCGTAGTGATGGCGTAAGGCAGTTGCGAGCCGCTGCGGGTCGCGAGTTCGCCCATACGGGTCATCAGGTAGTGAGCACGGTCTTCGCCTTCTTTGTCGAGAACCGATTCCAGGGCGTCCAGCCATTCCTGGGTTTCGACGGGATCGAGGTCTTGCATGGCTTGCTCCAGGGCGGAAAGGCTACCAGAATCGGTTGCCTGAAGTTTGCGACTGGCCTTGTGGGCAGACGACATAAATTCTTGGATGGCCGAAGGTTGCTTCGGCGTCCTGTAGTTTTACTACAAATCGTCGGCCATTTCAGCCTTTCGAATGTATATACGAGTAGTAAAACTACACAAGACTGAGCGTATGGCTCGGTCTGGCTGGTGAGCATAATCGTTATTGTTGATCTTTTGCGAACAAGAAAAGGTGAAAGTTTAATGCTGTCTGCCAAGATTGATTTAATTTCAGCTATTTATAACCTTTGTTCGACAGTCCATCACCGAGGGTGGTTCTTGCGTTCACAGCCACAGGCCATTTACGCGCCGATCAAGGATAGACCATGAGCCTTCCCACGCTGGCCGAACTGCCGGCCATTCTCCTGCCTTACGCCAGCCGGGCCGAGCAGTCATTTCGTGACGCAGTGGCCGCGCTGGATGACGATCATGGCCTTTCTGCGTGGACGCCGCAACGCTGGGTCGACTTCGCCCGCGTGTGCGCAGCCAGTGATTTTGTCATTGAACAGAGTGTTCGTGACCCTTTGATGTTGCTCGAACTGGTGGCCTGGGGCGAGCTGGACCGCGGCTTTGCGCCCGGTGAGCTGTGCAGCCAGATTGCTGGCGCAGTGCAACAAGCCGAAACAGAAGATGAACTGGGCCGTGTGCTGCGCCGCCAGCGCACGCGCCAGCAAGTACGCATCATCTGGCGCGACCTGACTCGCCAGGCTGACCTGGTGCAAACCTGTCGCGATCTCTCTGACATGGCCGATGCCAGCATCGACCAGGCCTACCAATGGTTGTACCAGCGCCACTGTGCCCAGTTCGGCACGCCCACCGGGCGACGCAGCGGTGAAGCCCAGCACATGGTTATCCTCGGCATGGGCAAGCTCGGTGCGGTGGAATTGAACCTGTCGTCGGATATCGACCTGATCTTTGCCTACCCTGAAGGTGGCGAAACGGTGGGTGTGAAACGCTCCTTGGATAATCAGGAGTTTTTCATCCGCCTTGGTCAGAAATTGATCAAGGCCCTCGACCCGATGACCGTCGACGGCTTTGTCTTTCGCGTGGACATGCGCCTGCGTCCCTACGGCTCGTCCGGCGCCTTGGTGCTCAGTTTCAACGCGCTGGAGCAGTATTATCAGGATCAGGGCCGGGACTGGGAACGCTATGCGATGATCAAGGCGCGGGTGGTGGCCGGCGATCAGATGGCGGGCGCGCAGTTGCTGGATATGCTGCGGCCGTTCGTCTACCGCCGCTACCTGGACTTCTCCGCCATCGAAGCGCTGCGCACCATGAAGCAGTTGATTCAGCAGGAAGTGCGGCGCAAGGGCATGGCCGACAATATCAAGCTGGGTGCAGGCGGCATCCGCGAGGTGGAATTTATCGCCCAGGCGTTCCAGTTGATCCACGGTGGTCGCGACCTCAGCCTGCAACAGCGTCCGTTGCTGAACGTGCTGGGCACCCTGGAAGGCCAGGGTTACCTGCCGCCGGCGGTGGTCACCGAGTTGCGCAATGGCTACGAATTCCTGCGCTACACCGAACACGCGATCCAGGCGATCGCCGATCGCCAGACGCAAATGCTCCCCGATAGCCCCGAAGACCAGGCGCGTATCGCCTTTATGCTGGGTTTCAGCGATTGGGCCGCGTTCCACGAGCGCCTGATGTACTGGCGTGGTCGTGTGGACTGGCACTTCCGCCAAGTGATTGCCGACCCGGATGAAGAGGAAGGCGAAGAAAGCGAGCTGGTCGTCGGTGGCGAGTGGTTGCCGCTGTGGGAGGAGTCCCAGGATGAAGACGCCGCGTGTCGCCAACTGGCAGAGGGCGGTTTCACCGACGCCCCTAAGGCACTCAAGGCCTTGGCTGGCCTGCGCGGTAGCCCGCAATTGCGTGCCATGCAGCGCTTGGGGCGTGAACGCTTGGACGCGTTTATCCCGCGCCTGCTGGCCCAGGCCGTCGAGCACGCCAACCCGGACCTGGTGCTTGAGCGTGTATTGCCGCTGGTGGAAGCGGTCGCCCGGCGTTCGGCTTATCTGGTGCTGCTCACGGAAAACCCCGACGCCCTGCGTCGCCTGCTGACCCTGTGCGCCGCCAGCCCGTGGATCGCCGAGCAGATCACCCGTTTCCCGTTGTTGCTGGATGAGTTGCTCAACGAAGGTCGCCTGTTCAAGCCGCCGCTGGCGCCGGAACTGGCCGCCGAGTTGCGCGAACGTCTTACGCGCATTCCCGAAGATGACCTTGAGCAGCAGATGGAAGCCCTGCGGCATTTCAAGTTGGCGCACCGCTTGCGGGTGGCCGCCTCGGAAATCGCCGGCAGCCTGCCGTTGATGAAAGTCAGCGACTACCTTACCTGGCTGGCCGAGGCGATTCTTGAACAAGTGCTGGCCCTGGCCTGGCGCCAGACTGTCGCCCGCCACGGCGCGCCGCAGCGCCTGGACGGTACCCTGTGCGATCCTGGGTTCATCATTGTCGGGTATGGGAAAGTCGGCGGCATCGAACTGGGGCACGGTTCGGACCTGGACCTGGTGTTTATCCACGATGGTGACCCCCAGGCCGAGACCGATGGCGCCAAGCCGATTGACGGCGCGCAGTTCTTTACGCGCCTGGGCCAGCGGATCATTCACCTGCTGACCACCCAGACCAACTCGGGCCAGCTCTATGAAGTCGACATGCGCCTGCGGCCTTCCGGCGCATCCGGCCTGCTGGTGAGTTCCCTGGGCGCATTCGACCGCTATCAGCAAAATGAAGCCTGGACCTGGGAACATCAGGCGCTGATACGCGCGCGGGTGCTGGTCGGCAGCCAGGATGTGGGCCAGGCATTCGAGCAGGTACGCGCTAAAGTGTTGGGACGTGAACGGGACTTGGCCAAGCTGCGCCAGGAGGTCAGTGAGATGCGTGCCAAGATGCGCGATAACCTCGGCACCCGGGCCACGGCGGCCGGCAGGGGCGCCAATGCCTTCGAGGCTACGGCGGTGTTCGATCTCAAGCAGGACGCCGGAGGTATCGTCGATATTGAATTTATGGTGCAATACGCGGCTTTGGCGTGGTCTGCGCACCATCCATCGTTGCTGCGCTACACCGATAATATTCGCATTCTGGAGGGCCTGGAGCAGGTTGGGCTGATGCCCGCCGCCGATGCCCATCTGTTGCGCGAG
This sequence comes from Pseudomonas synxantha, assembly GCF_900105675.1. NCBI lineage: Bacteria > Pseudomonadati > Pseudomonadota > Gammaproteobacteria > Pseudomonadales > Pseudomonadaceae > Pseudomonas > Pseudomonas synxantha. Next base: position 6,703,547 of record NZ_LT629786.1, read on the forward strand.
GTGTATAAGGCCTACCGGTCCGCCGCGCACCGCCAGGCCTTGCAGAATGAGGCCGGCACGGTCGCCGGGGATCAATTTGCAGACGAGCGGCGCCAGGTGATGCGAATCTGGCAGGCGTTGGGCTTGAGCTGAAACACTATTAGGGCGGGGAGGCATAAGCCTCCCCGCATCGTTTGTGGAAACTACATGAATATTCTGATCGTTGGGCCCAGTTGGGTCGGTGACATGGTGATGGCACAGACACTGTTCCAGTGCCTGCGGCAGCGCTATCCAGACTGCCAGATCGACGTGCTCGCCCCTGAGTGGAGCCGGCCGATCCTGGAGCGCATGCCCGAGGTGCGCAAGGCCTTGAGCTTTCCGCTCGGCCACGGCGCCCTGGAACTGGCGACCCGTCGGCGCATCGGCAAGTCCATGGCCGGCCAGTACGACCAGGCGATCCTGTTGCCCAACTCGCTCAAGTCGGCGCTGGTGCCGTATTTCGCCGGCATCCCCAAGCGCACCGGCTGGCGCGGCGAGTTTCGTTATGTGCTGCTCAATGACGTGCGCACCCTGGATAAAGCCCGCTACCCGCTGATGATTGAGCGTTTCATGGCCCTGGCGTATGAGCCGGGCGCCGAGTTGCCCAAGCCGTATCCGCGCCCCAGCCTGCAGATCGACCCCGTCACCCGCGATGCGGCGCTGGCCAAGTTCGGCCTGGCTCTGGATCGGCCGGTGTTGGCCTTGTGCCCAGGCGCCGAGTTTGGCGAGTCCAAGCGCTGGCCGTCGGAACATTACGCCAAGGTTGCCGAGACCAAGATCCGCGAAGGCTGGCAGGTGTGGCTGTTTGGTTCGAAGAACGATCATTCGGTCGGTGAAGATATTCGCCAGCGCCTGATTCCGGGCCTGCGAGAGGAAGCGACGAATCTCAGTGGCGACACGTCCCTGGCCGAGGCCATCGACCTGCTATCCTGCGCCGACTCGGTGGTGTCCAACGACTCCGGCCTGATGCATGTGGCGGCAGCGCTGAACCGCCCGCTGGTGGCGGTGTACGGCTCCACCTCCCCAGGGTTTACCCCACCCCTGGCCGATAAGGTCGAAGTGGTGCGCCTGGGCCTGGATTGCAGCCCGTGCTTTGACCGTACCTGCCGTTTCGGCCACTACAATTGCCTGCGCCAATTATTGCCGCAGCCGGTAACCGATGCCTTGCAACGGTTGCAGGGCGACGTGGTCGAGGTTCGCTGAGTTGCGGGTACTGGTAGTCAAGACCTCATCCCTGGGCGATGTGATCCACGCCTTGCCAGCATTGACCGATGCAGCGCGGGCGATCCCCGGCATTCGCTTTGATTGGGTGGTGGAAGAAGGCTTTGCCGAAATCCCTGCCTGGCACCCGGCGGTGGACCAGGTGATTCCGGTAGCGATCCGCCGCTGGCGCAAGAATCTCTGGCAAACCTTCAAGAGCGGCGAGTGGCGGCGCTTCAAGCAGCGTGTGCAGTCGACCAAATATGACTTGGTGATCGACGCCCAGGGTCTGCTGAAAAGCGCCTGGCTGACCCGTTATGTGCGGGCACCCGTGGCCGGGTTTGACAAGCACTCGGCCCGCGAACCGATCGCGGCACACTTCTACTCGCGGCGCCTGGCCGTGGCCCGTGGGCAACACGCGGTAGAGCGCCTGCGCCAGTTGTTCGCGGTGGCGTTGGGCTACGATCTGCCCAAAGGCCTGGGCGACTATGGCCTGAGCACCGAGAAGCTGCTTGGGCTCCCGCCAAAGAAACCTTTTGTATTGCTGTTGCACGGCACCACCTGGGACACCAAGCACTGGCCCGAAGCCTACTGGCGCGAGCTGGCCGAACGCATGGGCCGCCTGGGCGTGGACGTGAAGCTGCCCTGGGGCAACGCCGCCGAAAAGGCCCGGGCCGAGCGCCTGGCCCAGGGCCTGCCCAACGCCGAAGTGTTGCCCAAGCTCAACCTGGCGGGGGTGGCCGGTGTATTGGCCAGCGCCCGGGCCTGTGTGGCCGTGGACACCGGGCTCGGCCACCTGGCCGCTGCACTGGATGTGCCGACCATTTCCCTGTTCGGTCCCACCAACCCCGGCCTGACCGGTGCCTATGGCAAGGGCCAGGTTCATCTGGCCAGCGATTGGCCGTGTGCGCCGTGCCTGCAAAAAAACTGCACCTATCAACCAACGGCCGACGACCTGCGTCGGTTCGACATCCAGCGTGAGTCGCCCCTGTGTTTCACACGCTTGAATCCTGAGCGTGTAGCAAGCCGGCTGAGCACGTTGTTACTGGCTGAGGAGCAGCACTGATGCAACTGGCTTTTGTTTTGTACAAGTATTTCCCCTTCGGTGGCTTGCAGCGCGACTTCATGCGCATCGCCCTGGAGTGCCAGCAGCGCGGCCACCAGATTCGTGTGTACACCTTGATCTGGGAGGGTGATATCCCGCCAGGCTTTGAGGTGCTGGTGGCACCGGTCAAGGCGCTGGTCAATCACCGTCGCAACGAAAAGCTGTATGCCTGGATTCAGGCTGACCTGGCCAAGCGCCCGGTGGACCGCGTGGTGGGATTCAACAAAATGCCCGGGCTGGATGTGTACTTCGCCGCCGACGGGGTGTTCGAGGACAAGGCGCAAAACCTGCGCAACCCCATGTACCGCTGGTTCGGGCGCTACAGGCACTTCGCCGAATACGAGCGTGCGGTATTCGACAAAAACGCCAAGACCCAGATCATGGTGTTGTCCGAGCATCAGCAGCAGCTCTTCACCCAGTATTACGGGACCCAGGCTGAGCGTTTCCACCTGCTGCCGCCCGGTATTGCCCGCGACCGGCGCGCCCCGCCGAACGCCGCCGAAATCCGCGCCGAGTTTCGCGGTGAATTTGGCCTGGCCGAGGATGACCTGTTGCTGGTGCAGATCGGCTCGGGCTTCAAGACCAAGGGCGTCGACCGCAGCCTTAAGGCCTTGGCCGCATTGCCTTCGAAGCTGAAGAAACGCACCCGGCTGTTTGTAATCGGCCAGGACGACCCCAAGGTATTCCAATTGCAGAGTGCTGCATTGGGACTTGGCGAGCAGGTGCAGTTCTTCAAGGGCCGCAGTGATATTCCGCGCTTCCTGCTGGGTGCCGACTTGCTGATCCACCCTGCTTATAACGAGGCGGCCGGCATGGTGCTGGTCGAAGCGGTGGTCGCCGGCCTCCCGGTACTGGTGAGCCGGGTGTGTGGCTACGCGTTCTACATCGACAAGGCCCAGAGCGGTCGGGTGTTGGACGAGCCGTTCGAGCAAGCCCAGCTCAACCAGTACCTGGTGGATATGCTCGACGATCCACACGCACGCGCGACCTGGAGTCGCAATGGTCTGGCCTTCGCCGAGACGGCCGACCTCTATAGCATGCCGCAGTACGCTGCGGACCTGATTCTGGCGGAGCCAAACCGATGAAGTTGATTCTTGCCGAACCCTTCAAGACCCTCTGGGCCGGGCGCGATGCGTTCGCCGAGGTCGAGAAGCTGGACGGCCAGGTGTTCCGCGAGCTGGCCGCTCGCCGTACGTTGCGTACGGTGGTCGAAGGCCAGCCTTATTTTGTGAAGATCCACCGTGGCATCGGCTGGGGCGAAATCCTCAAGAACCTGATTACGGCCAAGTTGCCGGTATTGGGCGCGGGCCAGGAGTGGCTGGCGATCCAGCGCTTGCAGGAACTCGGCGTGCCGACCATGACCGCCGTGGCGTTTGGCGAAAAAGGCAGCAACCCGGCCGACCAGCATTCGTTTATCGTCACCCGGGAACTGACCCCGATTATCAGCCTGGAAGACTTGACCCTCGACTGGGTCAAGCAACCGCCCGTGCCAGCCATCAAGCATGCCTTGACCCTTGAGCTGGCGCGTACCGTCGGCGCGATGCACCGCGGCGGGGTCAATCATCGCGATTGCTACCTCTGCCACTTCCTGTTGCACACCGACCAGCCCATCAGCGTCGACAACCTCAAGCTGTCGGTGATCGACCTGCACCGCGCCCAGGTGCGTGCGACGATACCCATGCGTTGGCGTAACAAAGACCTGGCCGGCCTGTATTACTCCGCCCTGGAAATCGGCTTGACCCAGCGCGACAAACTGCGCTTCCTGAAGGCTTACTTCCAGCAGCCACTGCGCCAGATCCTGGCCGAGCAAACCGCGCTGTTGGCCGAATTGGAGCGCATGGCGGCAAAGCTCTATGCGCGTAAGCAGCGATACGGGGATGCGCTCTGATGGCGGGTTGGAACCTGGAACCTGCCTACGCCGCCCTGGCGGATGACTTCGGGAGCCTGGAAGCGGTCTTCGCCCTGCAAGGCGAGCGGCTGACCCGCGACCCGCTGTCGGAAGTGATCCGGGTGGAGCGGGGTGGGGTCAATTATTACGTCAAACGCTATGTGGGCGCCGGCAAAGGCTTGCGCCGCTATTTGGGTCGGCCGCGGGTGAAATCCGAATGGCAGAACCTCAAGCGCTTCGCCAAATGGGGCATCCCTACGGCCGACGTAGTTGCCTGGGGCCTGGATCGCAAGGGCCTGGCCTACAACCGCGGCGCCATGATCACCCGTGAATTGCCCAGGACCGAAGACCTGTCGGTGTTGGCCGAGCGTAATGACGAACGCCTGAAGGACCCCCGTTGGGTAGATGGCATCAGCCGTCAGCTCGCCGAATACACGCGGACCATGCACGACCATCGCTTCACCCACAACGACTTGAAGTGGCGCAACCTGTTGGTGGACGACCAGCGCACCCTGTACCTGATCGACTGCCCCAACGGCGATTTCTGGCGCGGTTTCTGGCTCAAGTATCGCATCACCAAGGACCTGGCCTGCCTGGACAAAGTCGCCAAGTATCACTTGTCGGCCACCCAGCGCCTGCGCTTCTACCTGCAATATCGCCAACGTGCGCACCTGACGGCGTCGGACAAACAACGGATTCGCCACGTGGTGAAGTTTTTCGAGGGACGCGAATGAGTGACTTCCTGGCGGCCGAAGACCGCGCTTTGCTTGAGCGCAACGGCCTCGCGACATTCGACGCCCTGTGGGCCAAGCAACTGGACGCGGTGGACGAGCCCAATACCAGCCAAGGCGGCTGGAGCAGCGTGTATCGCCTGGAGCTTGAAGGCGAGGGTTACTACCTCAAGCGCCAGAGCAACTACCTGACCCGCACCTTGCACCGGCCGTTGGGCGAACCCAGTTTTGCCCGCGAGTTTCGTAACATCAGCCTGTATCGAAAGCTGGGGATCCCGGCGTTGCAGGCGGCTTTCTTCGGCGAGCGCAAGGTCGCAGGCGAACGCCGGGCGATGCTGCTTACCCGCGCCCTGGATGGTTGGAACGACCTGGATTCGTTGCTGGAACAATGGCCGCAATTGAGCGATACCCAGCAGCGCGCAATCCTGCTGGCGTGCGGCAAGCTGGCGCGGCACCTGCACGGCGTGGGTCAGGTGCACGGCTGTTTTTACCCCAAGCATATTTTCCTGCAGGCCACCGCGCAGGGTTACGCCGCGCAGTTGATCGACCTGGAGAAAACCCGCCCGCTGTTGTTCGGCTGGCGTGACCGGGTCAAGGACCTGGAACCGCTGCTGCGCCGCGCACCGCAATGGTCCGATGCGCAAGTGCGCCAACTGCTGGCGGCATACCTTGAACAGCCCGAGGACAGTGCCTTGGTATCCACTTGGCTCCAACGCTTGACCGCACGCCGCAGCCACAAGGAGAACCGCTGATGCGTCTATCCGAGCTGAAAAATGTTGGCCGTTCCCCCAGCCTGCCGTTGACTGTCGACTTGGCAGATGCCGCAGGCCCGGGGCAGTTGCAGTTGCTGAGCCTATTGCGGGTGTTGCCGGGGCAGCGCTACGTGGGCGCGGCGGTTTGGCGCGGTCGCCCGGTGTTGGCCAAGCTGCTGGTGGGCAGCAAGGCGGCGCGGCATTTTCAGCGCGAGCTCAAGGGCGTGCGTTTGTTGGCCGAGCAGGGCCTGACCACGCCTTTGTTGCTGGCCGATGGCTTGCAGGAAGGCGAGGGCGGCTGGTTGCTGTTTGAGTTTATCGAGGGCGCCCAAAGCCTGGCCGACGCCTGGCTCGCCGTCGAGAGTCTGCCGCCGTTGGCGGACGAACAAACCGCCGTGCTCGCCGAAGCGCTGGACGCGATTGCCCAGATGCACGCCAAAGGCCTGTGGCAGGAAGACCTGCACCTGGACAATCTGCTGCGCCAGGATGGCAAGTTGTATTTGATCGACGGCGCCGGTATTCGTGTCGAGGAGCCGGGCAAGCCGCTGTCGCGCAATCGAGTGCTGGAAAACCTCGGCGTGTTTTTTGCCCAATTGCCGAAAAACCTCGAACCCTTTACCGAAGAATTGCTGGTGTATTACCTGCTCGGCAATGGCGAGCATGCCTTGCCCCTGGAAGCCCTGGAAAAGCAGGTGCGCAAAGTCAGTGCCTGGCGCTTGAAAGATTTCCTCGACAAGACCGGTCGCGAGTGCACGCTGTTCAGCGTGGTACGTGGCGCCTTTGCCTTGCGTGCGATCCGACGCGAAGAAGAGGCGGCCATGCTGCCGGTGCTTGAGCAGGCGGATGCGTTGCTCGATCAGGGCCACCTGTACAAGACCGGCGGCGCGGCCAGCGTGGGCAAGGTCGAGGTGGCCGGTCGGCCGCTGGTGATCAAGCGCTACAACATCAAGGGCTTTGCCCATTGGCTCAAGCGCTTCTGGCGCCCGAGCCGCGCCTGGCATTCCTGGCGCGAGGGTAACCGCCTGGCGTTTCTCGGTTTTGCTACGCCCAAGCCGCTGGCGGTATTGGAGAAGCGCTTTTTATGGTTGCGCAGCCGTGCTTACCTGATCACGGAGTTCCTGCCTGGGCCGGACATCATCGAGCGCTTCGCGCCCTATGTCGAACGCGGGGATGCGCCTGAAAACGAGCTGCTGGCGCTGGACCATCTGTTTGCCGAGCTGATTCGCGAGCGCATCAGCCACGGCGACTTCAAGGGGCATAACCTGTTTTGGAGTAACGGCCGCTGGGCGATGATCGACCTGGACGCGATGTGTCAGCACAGCTCCATCGCCAGCTTCGCTGCGGCCTATGCCAAGGATCGTGCGCGGTTTATGCGCAATTGGCCGCAGGGCAGCGCGTTGTATCAAGTGATTGATCAGCGTTTGCCTAAAGAGACGGATGTTTTGGCGGGCCTGGTTTAAGAGCACGCTTGAAGTCCAAATGTGGGAGTCCCCACCACATCTTCGATGTGAAGCTGTCGCGCAGCAAACCAGGGAGCTTGCTCCCGTGGCGGCCTGACAGCCGAGCAGGATGTTGGTTTTCGTCCTGGGTACATATCCGTTATTTGGGCAATGGCCACTTATGGTTCCGCTTTTACAGCGGCTCACTTTGGAAAGCGTGTACGGACCGGACAAAAGCGCAAAAGTAAGCAAAACGCTCTCTCCGGCTTGAAACCGTGGGCCGCCGTCATGGGCCATCCCTGGCCCAGGACGGCTAACCCGGCGTCCTGCCGGGTTACCCACGGTTTCAAGCCTGCGTTCGGCCAGCGTGGTTTAACGGGGCGCCTGAGATCAAGATCAAAAGCGACTCGCTGCGCATCGCAGATACGCTGGCGGTGTTTCTGCTTTTTATGTAGGAGCGCTCGCGAAAAACCTGAGAACGCCGCGTTCTTTCTGGTTTCCCGCGTCATCGTTAACGACCTTCGCGGGCAAGCCCGCTCCCACAGGGGCACGCGCACGCTTCAACGATCAGGTCGGCTATAAGGCCGCCTCGCTGTGTTTTTGATCTCAGGCGGCCCCCAAATCAATGTCGGATTACGGGCACACCGAGCCTGGGCGAGGTGCCGAGTGGTGGGGCCCCCGAAGCGGGGGTGTCAGTGATGTTTCTGTAGCTGATCCACCGCTATCGGGAGCAAGCCCCCTCCCACATTAGAATTGATATTCAGCCCCAGCCCCCGCATACCACGACCGCCCCGGCGCCGCTTCGTAGTAGCGACCATTGCCGTCACCGACTATCACCGACCCCACATACTGGCGATCCAACAAGTTATCCAGGCGCAAGGTCTGGTGAAAGGTCCAGTGCTCTACCTTTTGCTCCAACCGTGCGCGCCAGTTGAATACGCTGTAGCCCGGCGCGGCATGTTGGCTGTTGGTGTCTTCGACATAGACTTTGCTGCGGTACAGGCCCTCGATGGCGGTGCTGACCCAGTCTCGTGGTTTCCAGTTGAGTTCGACGAACAGGGTGGTTTGCGGTACGCCGGGAAGGTAGTTGCCTTTATCGATAGTATTGGCTGCGCTGGCGAAGTCACTGTCGTAGGTTGCTTGCAGGCGGGTGTAGGCGAGGCTGGTGCTCCAGTGTTCGCTGAGTTGGCTTTCCATGCCGAGTTCGAAGCCGCGGCGCAGGGTGCGGCCAGCGTTCTGGTAGCTGGTGCGGCCACCGATGGATTGCTGCACGACCAGTTCGTCTTCAGTGGTGATCTGAAACACCGCTGCGTTGAGCCGTGTGTCGTTTAGCTGCGCCTTCAAACCTATTTCATATTGGGTACTTTCAGACGGCTTCAGGCCGAAGTTGAAGCCCTCGACGTTGCCCGGCGCGTAGGCCAGTTCGGCCTGGGTCGGGGTTTCGAAACCTTTACCTGCACTGACGTAGCCGTGCAGCTCGGGAGTGAACGCATACATCACGCTCATTGACGGCGTATTTTTCTGGTAAGTCTTGTTGCCGCTGGCGTCGCCATTGCTCAGGAACTGATCGTCGACGTCCATTTGCATGGTGCTGTGCCGGATACCGGCTTGCAGGGTCCAGCGGTCGAGGGCCCAGTTGGCCTGGATATACGGGTCGAGGCTGCGAGCCGTGTCGATTTCATCACGACGTAGCTGGCCTTTCACGCCCAGGGTGTTACCGCTGTAATTCTGGTAACCGTGGCGGCTGTCTTCGCTTTGGTCGAAGTCCAAGCCGGTGATGATCATCAAATCGCCGGGAGCGCTTTCAACGGGTTGCATCCAGCGCACGCTGCCGCCGTAGAACTTGCGGTCAAATTGCACCACGCCGCCGCCGCGTTCGTTGGCCGGCGTGCCTTTGGGGATCGACAGGTACTGGATCACATTCCTGCGCCCGGTATAAGCATTCACCTGCAACGTTGCATTACCGATGTACCGCTCGTAATTCAATCCCAACTGCTGGTGATCGATACTTTTACGCGTGTTGTAGATCAGCGCATTGGAGCTCACCGAACGCGGATCGGCTTTGTACGCCGCCCAGGTTTGCCCCAGCGGATCTTGCGTACCGTTCTGCTCAAGGCTGCTGTAGATCAACGCCAGCTTGCTGTCGTCATCCGGCGCGAAATTGAGCTTGGCGAAGGTCTGGTCGCGGCGGGCGCTGCTGTGGTCGCGATAGCCATTGGTATCCATGCGCGAGGCATCGAGCACGAAACCGGCGCCATTGGCCGCACCCTCTGCGCTGAGGTGGTTTTTGTTCAGTCCGTCGCTGCCTACCAGGGTTTCGGCGCCGACGCGCGGCGTGCCTTCGCCGTCGCGGGAAAACATCTGGATCACGCCGCCGGCGTTGCTGCCATACAACGTCGCCGCCGGGCCGCGCAGCACTTCGATACGTTCAGCTGTGTCGAGGTTGAAGGTCGCCGCCTGGCCCTGGCCGTCGGGGGTGCTGGCGGGGATGCCATCGGCGATCAGCTTGATGCCGCGCACGCCGAATGCCGAGCGGGCGCCGAAACCACGGGATGAGATCTGCAGGTCCTGGGCATAGTTCTGGCGGTTCTGTACCACGAGGCCAGGCACACGGGACAGGGCTTCGGAGGCGTTGATGCCGAGTTGGCCGCCGCTGATCTGCTCGCGGCTGATGCCGTCCACCGAATACGGCAGGTCGAAGGTCGGGCTGGCGCTGCGTGAACCGGTGATCACGCTGGGGTCGAGGGTCAGCGCTGCATCGTCGGCCAGGGCTGTGGTGCACAAGCCCAGCGCAAGCAGGGCGGCGGGGGCAGGACGGGTCATGGGCAGGCAGTTCCGTAGCGCGACGCATTGGCTGGCGCAGACGCAAAAGAGCGTGAGTTTAACGGCTTCCTGTGTTTTTGCCGACCGTCATGGCCGTTGGGCTGAACCAGAAGGTTCCTACGCTGAGCTGCGTCCAGCAGAGCCTGTGGGTAACGAGTCAAAGTGTTAGGTTTCAGTCCCTCAACAGGAGAAACAAGCATGAAGACTGGAATCACAAGGCGGTTGGCGTTGTTAGGTAGCGTGTTGTTGCTGGCCGGCTGCGGTACCGTGACGACAGTGCTGCGTGACGATAGCGTCGCTCTGCGAGAGCTCAGGACAAAAAAAACCTATTGCCAGTCCGTTCCACGCGTCTACAGCGGCGTGGCTTATGACCTGTGCGTACTGCATGCACCGCCGAGTTCCGCAGCTGGCCTGGCGCTGGACGGTATTCCCTGGGCCTTTATCGATGTGCCGGTCTCCGCCGTGCTGGATACCCTTGCCTTGCCTTACACCCTCTACCGGCAAAACGCCGACGGTAGCCTCGAACTGTAGTAGCCCTCCCAGCCTGGCGCGTGTCGCTAACAGCTTCCCCCTGCTTTTAAGCTATAATCCCGCCCTTTAGCTGTTTCTCGCCAAGGCGAGAGGCACACTTTTTTCAGGCGCGACCCGCCTGCATGCAGACTAAAAGAGGCTAGACCCCTGTGGCATTGACGATTCTTGGCCTGTCCGGCGCCCTTAGCCATGATCCTTCCGCAGCCCTGTATATCGACGGCAAGCTGATTGCGGCCGCCGAAGAAGAGCGCTTCGTACGCGACAAACATGCAAAGAACCGCATGCCCTACGAGTCGGCGAAGTTCTGCCTGGAACAGGCCGGCATCAAGCCTTCCGACGTTGATGTGGTGGCGATCCCGTTCGCCCCGATCAGCCTGTTCGGCGAGGCGCGCTGGCACTACGCCAAGCGCTATTGGTACGCCCCGGACCGTGCCCTCGACGCGATCCTGATGGGCAACCGTCGCTACAAGCGCTATCGCAACAAGATCGTCTGGTGCCTGGAGCAATTGGGTTTTGACCCGAAGAAAATCAAGATCGAACCGGTTGAACACCACTTGGCTCACGCCTCCAGTGCCTACCACTGCTCGGGCTTCCAGGAAAAAACCGCGATCCTCGGCATCGACGGCAAGGGTGAATACGCCACTACCTTCTTCGGCTACGGCGAAAACGGCAAGATCCACAAGATCAAGGAATTCTACGACCCGGACTCCCTCGGCGGCCTGTATGGCGCAATTACCGAGTTCCTCGGTTTCGAGATGCTCGACGGTGAGTTCAAGGTCATGGGCATGGCGCCCTATGGCGACGCCAGCAAGTACGATTTCTCGCGCCTGGCCTCGTTTGAAAACGGCGAGCTGGTGATCAACACCGACTACGCCAACGTCATCGGCCTGCGTCGTTATAAAGAGAAGGGCAAGGGTTTCTACTTCTCGCCTAAACTGATCGAGTGGCTGGGGCCCAAGCGCGAAGGCGATATCGCCGACGAGCCGTACATCCACTACGCGGCCAGCATGCAGGCGCTGTTCGAGAAGCTGGCCCTGCAGATGATCGATTACTACTTGGGCGACATCCTCAAGGACACCGGCAAGCTGGCATTCGCGGGCGGTTGTGCGCTGAACGTCAAGCTGAACCAAAAGATCATCGCCCGTGACGACGTGAAAGAGCTGTTCGTGCAGCCGGCGTCCGGCGATGCCGGCACCGCTGTGGGTGCCGCCGCGTACGTGTCCCACGCCCGTGGTGTTCCAGTTGAGAAGATGGAGCACGTCTACCTCGGCCCGTCCTATAGCAATGAAGACGTGATCGCCGCCTGTGCCAAGCACGCGAGCAAGCCGAACTGGCGCAAGATCGAAAACATGCCGCAGCGCATCGCCAGGATCATGGTCGACGGCAACCCGGTGGCCTGGTTCCAGGGGCGCATGGAGTTCGGCCCGCGTGCCCTGGGCGGCCGTTCTATCATCGGTTGCCCGAGTGCTACCGGCGTGGCTGACCGCATCAACCACCAGATCAAGTTCCGCGAGCGCTGGAGGCCTTTCTGCCCGTCGATGCTCGACACCGTGGCCCCGCAGATGATCAAGGTCGATCACCCGGCGCCGTTCATGACCTTCACCTTTGAAGTCGCCGAAGAGTGGAAGACCCGCGTGCCGGAAGTGGTGCATGAAGATGGCACGTCCCGCGCCCAGGTACTCAAGCGCGAATACAACCCGCGCTACTACGACATGATGAAAGAGCTGGAAGTGCTGACCGGTAATGGTGTGTCGCTGAACACCTCGCTCAACCGTCGTGGCGAAGCGATGATCTGCTCGCCGACCGACGCGCTGAACATGTTCTTCGGCTCCGACCTGCAGTACCTGATCATGGAAGACATCCTCGTGGTCAAGGACGGCGTGGACCCTTATGACGCCGTGGTTTAAATGCTGAACCGCTTCCAGGGCTGGCGTGAACGTGGCTGGGCGCCTGTCGAGGCCGAGGTTTACGCCCAGGCCTGGCAGCGTTATGGCGGCAGCGTGGCGACTCATCCACAGGTGATCGAACGGATGGCCGGGCTGGCGCAGATCCCGGTGCGCTACCTGGGTTGGCAGCAAGGCGGTGAACTCAAGGGGGCGATAGCCACCTGGGGGCGCGACCTGGCCCTGTCCAAGGAGGTGCTCAAGCGCAGCGGCAAGAAAGGCCTCTTTGACCTGGGCAATGCCGAGATCATCTTGCCTATTGCTGCCGACGCGCAGGTGCCGTTGCGGCATCGTGCGCGCTACCTGTCGGCGTTGAACGAGGGGCGCGTCAGCACCCTCAAGCCCCAGGCCGAGCAATTGGCCATGGCGCGCACTCCAGAAGAACTGTCGAAGAAGTTTCGCTACAACCAGCGCCGCGAATTGCGCCTGCTGGAAGAAGCGGGCGGCGTAGCGCGGGCGGTCAGTGAGTTTTCCAGCGTGGAGCTGGCGGCGATTTATTGCGACCTGTTCCAGCGCCGCTGGGGCTTTCCCGCAGCAGGCGCGGCGCGCCTGGCCGAGGTGCTGGAGCTGCTCAAGGAGTTCCTGTTCGGCTCGGTGCTGTTTCTCAATGACGCCGCGATTGCGGTGCAGTTGGTGTATCAGGTGCAGTCCAATGAGTGGTTCAGCGCCGAGTACGTCAACGGTGGTGTCGACCCGGAAACCCGCGCATTCAGCCCTGGCAGCGTGCTGAGTTTCCTCAATACCCAAAGCGCGTGGGAACAGGCGCGGGCGGCGAACAAGTCGCTGCGTTTCTCCTTCGGGCGTTCCGACCGTGAGTACAAGGAGCGCTGGTGCAACCCGGTGCCGGTGTTCAGCGTATGAGTCGCAAGCAGCAGCTGCTCAAGCGCCATCGGCGCAACAAGCGCATCGCGCTGTTGATCGGCTTGCTGGTGCTGGTGGCAGCCGGCGTCCTGGTGGCTTGGTGGATGCCGCTGCTCCTGGCGGTGCTGCTGTGGGCGGCCCATGAAGCCTGGTTTGCCGATCACCTGTTTTACTCGCCCCAAGACAGCTACGGCTATGCGTTTCCGGCCGGCAGCGAACAGCCCGGTCTGCGCCTGGAGGCGGGGCGGCTGCTGTTAGACACGCCTCTGGCGGCCGATGAAACCCTGATCGTCGGTGTCGAATTGAAAAGCGCCTGGCTTGGGCGGTTCCTCGACCCTGCATTGGACGTCCTGGGCCTGGAGACGCCGGATAGACAAGTCTTCGAACGCGGCGTCGCCGGGCGGCGTTACCTGAACCTGACCGGCGCCGCCGAAGCCTTGGTGGCGGGCAATGTCAGGCTGCGCGGGCGTTTCTGCCGGATCAAGGGCCAGCCGACACTCTGGCGCTTTCGCCAACCGGACTATCGCCAGCAACGGGTGATGGTGATCGCGCCCCACGCCGACGATGCCGAGCTGGCGGCGTTCAGCCTTTACAGCCAGGCGCCCGAAAGCTGGATCGTGACCCTGACCGCCGGTGAAATTGAAGCCGAACATTACCAGCACATGGGGCTGCCCAAGGCTGAAGCCGCTCGCCTCAAGGGCCGCCTGCGTGCCTGGGACAGCATCGCCGTGCCACGCTGGGCCGGTGTGCCAGAAGCGCAGTGTGTGCAACTGGGCTACTTCTGCATGCAGTTGCAGGCCATGCAGGCTGCGCCGGATCAACCTATGGCGTCCCGCGAAGCTGACTTAAGCGATACGCGGTTGTTTCGCCAGTTCAACGGCTTTGCACTGCCGGGGGATGTGGACGGCGCACCGACCTGGCATAACCTGATTGCCGACCTGCGGGCGCTTTTGCTCAAGGCGCGGCCACAGGTGATCGTATTGCCCACGCCGTTGCTGGATCCTCACGCGGACCACATCTGTGCCCATACGGCGATCCTTGAGGCCTTGCAGGGCCTGGAGTGGCAGCCCGACACATTGCTCGGCTACGCCAATCACCTGCATGATAACGACCGTTGGCCCATGGGCGATTCGGGGGCTGGCGTAGCGCTGCCGCCGCGTTTTGAGAGTGGGGCCGAGATGGAGCCTTGCAGCTTTGCGCTCAGTTTGAGCCAGCAGCAGGACAAGGCCATGGCCTTGGGCATGATGCATGACCTGCAACCGCCCGCGCCGTTCAAGCGCCGGGTGCGCAGGTGGTTGCAGCAACTGCTGGCGGGCCGCAAGCCGTCGCCCTACGGCGAGAACGAATTCTTCCGCAAGGCCGTGCGCCGTCACGAGCTGTTGTGGGTCCTGAAGAGGGACTGAGAGCCTATTGAAGGCAGGTCGGTATTCGCCTGTCGCCTTTTTTACCGGGCTGCGTGCCCGTAGCCAGATCGCTGCATGGAGAGTTATGAAGCCGCGTTTCAAGGTTTTGCAGTTACAGCCGGACTACAACGTCAAGACCAATGATTTCGCCGACCTGGGTGAGCAAATCGTCAAGTCCTTGCCGGCTGAGCGTTTCGAGGTGACATCCGGCTTTCTCAGCGGCCGCCCGCTGCCCGGCCAGCCCCTGAGCGTGGCTGAACACTCCCATTATTTCGAGCTGCCGGAGAAGTCCCTCAAGGGCATTCGCTTCGGTGCCATGTGGCAGATCTACAAGTATTGCCGCGAGCAGAAATTCGATGTGGTCATCTGTAACCGCTTCAAGTCGGTAAACATGATGCTCTCGCTCAATCGCTGGCTGAAAATCCCGCTGTGCATCGGCATCTCCCACGGTTTTGGCGAATATGCCCGTGGTTATCGTCGTCGCCAGACCCAACGCTGGGTCAGCCCGGCATGGCGGTTTGTCGGTGTGTCGGAGGCGGTGAAGGACTACCTGGTGAACCTCAACTGTGGCTTTACCCGCGACAACACCACCTATGTCACCAACGCCATCGACATTCCCCAGGCCGAAGCCCTGCAACTGACCCGCGACGACGCCCGCAAGGCCCTGGGCCTGCCAATGGACGCACGGATGATCGGCGCCCTGGGCCGCCTGGTGCCGATCAAGGGCCACACCCACCTGCTGCAAGCTTTCGCAACCCTCAAGGACAAGTACCCTGAGGCCCAAGTGGGCATCATCGGTTCCGGTCGCGCCGAAGCCGACTTGCGTGCCGACATCGAGCGCCTGGGCCTGACTGGTCGTGCACACTTGCTGGGCTTTCGCGAAGACGGCATGAAGTATGTGCGCGGCTTCGATATCTGGACCATGCCGTCGCTGTTCGAGGGCCTGGGGCTGGCGCTTCTGGAAGGCATGAGCGGCCATCTGCCGGTGATTGCCTCCAATGGCCCGGCGATGCTGCCGCTGGTGCAAGGCGCGGGTGGACTGTCCCACGACCCGGGCAACGTCGAGCAACTGGCCGCGGCCCTGGATACCTACCTGGCGCTGAGCGATGAACAATTGCGCGCCAAGGGTGAAGAGGTGTTCCGCTATCTGCAGGCCAATCACACTCTTGAAGAGTTCAAGCACAAGTACCTGGCCCTGATTGAAACCGGTTTGCGTGAAGTAGGTAGAGCATGAATCAGCCACAACCCCTGGTCTCGGTAATTATCGCCTCCTATAACCACGGCCAGTACATCGAACAGAGCATCCTCAGCGTACTCGGACAGACTTACCCCAATATCGAATTGCTGGTGGTGGATGACGGTTCCAAGGACGACAGCGTCGAACGTATCCTGCGCTTGCAGGCCGAACACGGCTTTGATTTCCAGGTGCAACAGAACCAAGGCCTCAGCGCCACCCTCAATGGTGCGATCGCGCGCGCCAAGGGCAGCCTGATCGCACCGTTCGGCTCGGATGACATCATGCTGGCGGACCGTATTGCCACCCAGGTCGCGTATATGGACGGTAAGCCTAAGGTGGGCATGTGTGCCGGCAACATCGAGCTGATCGATGCTGACGGCAACCTGCATCCGGAGAAAAAGCAACGTCGCGACCTGCCGTTTCGCAGTCTCGACTTCGACGACATTTTTATGGACCGCAAGCCGTTCCCACCGGCGCCAACCATGCTGATTCGTCGGGAGGTGCTGGAGCAAGTCGGCGGTTTCGACCCGCAGATTCCCCTGGAGGACCTGCTGATCCAGTTGAAGATCACGGCGGCAGGCTACACCATCGACGCCCTTGGCGTGGTGATGGCCAAGTATCGCCAGCACGCGAGCAACACGTACAAGAACCATCGCTACATGATCCAGAACATTCTCAAGACCTATGCCAAGTTCAGCGACCACCCGGCCTATGACGCGGTGCGCTACAACTTCCTGAACTCGATGTTCCTCAAGACCGCCGACCGCGATCGCCCACTGGCGTGGGAGATTCTCAAGCAAATCCCGTTGAAGTTCTGGGGGCGCAAGACATTGCGCGGTTTGGTGCGTTTGTACCTGGCGCCGCTCAAGAGCTGAAACGGCGCCTCACCCTGCAGGAGCGAGCTTGCTCGCTCCTGCAGAAGTTTAAAGGCTCTGGACCTGCTCGCGGATTTTCGCGGTAGCCGCTGGGCTTGCCACCGAGGCGTAGCCTTTGACCAGTTGCTCGAAGTGCGTTTCGAACAGCCAGTTGCGATCCTGTGGATAACGCTGCATATGGCGCAGGTTACGCTGGCGCAGCGCGTAACGCAGTGAAGACGGGTAGATGCGCAGGTCGGCCACATCGATCAGGCCGAACTCACCGTCGTCCATCAACAGCACGTTACCCAGGTGCAGCGAGCGGAAGTAAACGCCACGCTCGTGCAGTTGCGCCATGAACCGGCCAAAACGCTCCACCAGCGATTCGCGCAAGCTGCTGTCCAGGCTTTGCAAGGCCTGGCGCAGGGTCAGGCCGGGCAATGGCGTATAGGTCACGGCGCTGCTGGCATCGCTCAGGCGATAGAGTCCGAGGATTTCCGGCGTGGGGATGCCCAGGGTGCGCAACTGCTCGCTGTTGCTGGCAAAACGCTCCGAATATGGGTTGAAGCTGCCGGAGGTGTACCAGCGGCGTGGGCGGAATATCTTTAGGAAGCTGCCGTCTTCCAGGCGTAGAACTTTAGGTCCCAGACCATCGGCTTCAATGACATGGGCATTGCTGCACATCTGCTCGAAGGCTGCAGTCTTCAGGTTTTGCACCGGCATACGCAACAGGCTGCGATGGCGCTGGGCGATGCTCAGGCCGGTGATAATCGCCAGGGGAATCCACAGCAGGAACCAGTGTTCCTTGGGTCGCGAAAGAATGCCGCCGCCTTCGGTCAGGCCGGCGCCGATGCCATAGGCCAGCAGCGACGAGGCCAGGATGAACAGCGGCTGCGCGCGTTCCTTCAGGCCTTTGTACAGGCCCCAACCGAGCATGAAAATCCACGGGATAAAACCGATGATGCCGACGTAATACAGCACACCTAGGGCGAAGCTATGGGGTTCGCGCAGTTGGTAGTCATTGGCCACCATTAGGTAAAGCTCGGAGTCGTAGCTATGTCCGATCCAGGGGTGCTCGGCAATAAGCTGCAGTGTCATGGTCCACAGCTCAAGGCGGAACGAGCTGCCACGTCCAGTGATCATTTCGGGGAAGAACAACAGGAGTCCGGCGGCGCTCAGGACCATACCGGTGACAAGTAGCGCCGCGCGGCGGTTGCGGCTGACAAAGCTCATCCACAGGATAGCCAGCCCCAACGCCACTAGAGGCGTGCGTGAGCCGGTCGCCAGCACGGCCATGGTCATGATCGCCAAGGCCGGTACGCTGAACCACAACACCTTCATGCGCTGGGTCGTCATGCAGACGTACAGCCAGTACACAGTGAAAAAACCAAAAAGGTGGGAGCTGAGCAAAGGGTTATCGAGGGCGCCAAGGCCGCCGATCATGCGCATGCCTGGTTGAAAACCTTTGGCGAACGCCACCAGGTTGCCCAGGCTGACCGCCAGCGCAATGACAGCGGCGTTGAAGAAGATCGGCTTGAACAATTCATTGCGATAATGCAGCAACAGCCCGCATCCGCCAAAGAGCATGAAGGTGTTCAGCGGTCGCTTGAACAAGTCGGTGTCGGTGCTGTGTTCCGGGCTCCACAGCAGGCTGGTCAACGCCCAGGCGGAAAAGGCCAGGAAGGCGATCGCCAGAGGCTCGCGCAACAGATCCTTGAATTCCCTGGGGCGCATGCACAACAGAACCAAGGTCGGTACGCTGAACAGGATGTAGAAAATCCGGTGCAGTACATTACGATTGCCGACAAAGAACAGTGCACTCAGGAGCAGCAATAAGCCAACAGGCAAAATCCATAGGACCAGGAAGTCGAAAACCCGATTTGAGCCATAGTTAAGGCGCTTGGAGTGCATACAGTAGAGCCATTCCAGAAAGAGAAAGCCAACCATCTTAAGCTAGTGGCCATGTAATGTCGCCGGTCGGATCCAACCGGGCCGCGGGTTACACCGGGTGCAAGTACAACAGAGAAGCTGTGCTAAAGTCAGCCTCCTTTTTCAAAACGCCGCGTGATATGACCGACTCCAGTCCGAGCGCAAGCCCTTCGAGCTTGAAAATATACTTCCGTCTGCTCAGTTACGTTAAGCCCTATATGGGCTTGTTCGCCTTGAGTATCCTCGGATTTCTGATTTTCGCGTCGACTCAGCCGATGCTGGGTTACATCCTCAAGTACTTTGTCGACGGCCTCTCCAACCCGGAAGCCGTGCTGTTCCCGACCGTGCCATTCCTGCGCGACCTGCAACTGCTGCAGGCCGTGCCGCTGCTGATCATCCTGATCGCGGCCTGGCAGGGCTTGGGTTCGTTCCTGGGCAACTATCTGCTGGCCAAGGTTTCCCTTGGCCTGGTCCACGACCTGCGGGTACAGCTGTTCAATAACTTGCTGACGCTGCCCAACCGTTATTTCGATAACCACAACTCCGGGCACCTGATTTCCCGCATCACCTTCAACGTGACCATGGTCACGGGGGCGGCGACCGATGCCATCAAGGTGGTGATCCGCGAAGGCATGACGGTGATCTTCCTGTTCGCCTCCCTGCTGTACATGAACTGGCGACTGACGCTGGTCATGATCGCGATCCTGCCGCTGATTGCCGTGATGGTCAGCACCGCCAGCAAGAAATTCCGCAAGCAGAGCAAGAAGATCCAGGTGGCCATGGGCGACGTCACCCACGTGGCCTCGGAGACCATCCAGGGCTATCGCGTGGTGCGCAGCTTCGGTGGTGAAGTCTATGAAGAAAAGCGCTTCCTCAAGGCCAGCCAGAGCAACACCAACAAGCAACTGCGCATGACCCGCACCGGGGCGATCTACACCCCGGCGCTGCAGTTGGTGATCTACTCCGCCATGGCTGTGCTGATGTTCCTGGTCCTGTACCTGCGTGGCGACGCCTCTGCCGGTGACATGGTGGCCTACATCACCCTGGCCGGTTTGTTGCCCAAGCCGATCCGCCAACTGTCGGAGGTCAGCTCCACCATCCAGAAAGGTGTGGCGGGCGCCGAAAGCATTTTCGAACAACTGGACGAAGACGTTGAGGTCGACCACGGCACCATCGAGCGTGACAAGGTCAGCGGTCGCCTGGAAGTGCGCAATCTGAACTTCACCTACCCTGGCACCGAACGCCATGTGCTCAAGGACATCAGCTTCACCGCCGAGCCTGGGCAGATGATCGCCCTGGTGGGACGTTCGGGCAGCGGCAAGTCAACCCTGGCCAGCCTGATCCCGCGTTTCTATCACCATGAAAGCGGCGAAATCCTGCTCGACGGCGTAGAGATTGAAGACTACAAGTTGCTCAACCTGCGCAAGCACATTGCCCAGGTCACCCAGCACGTGACGCTGTTCAGCGACACCGTGACCAACAACATCGCCTACGGCGACCTGGCCGGCGCGCCTCGCGCCGACGTTGAAGCGGCGGCGGCAGATGCCAACGCCAAGGACTTCATCGACCAATTGCCCAAAGGCTTCGATACCCAGGTCGGCGAGAACGGCGTGCTGTTGTCCGGCGGCCAGCGCCAGCGCCTGGCCATTGCCCGGGCACTGCTCAAGAATTCGCCGTTGTTGATTCTCGACGAGGCCACCTCGGCCCTCGACACCGAGTCCGAGCGGCATATCCAGGCGGCACTGGACAAGGTCATGCAAGGTCGCACGACCCTGGTGATCGCACACCGCCTGTCGACCATCGAGAAGGCTGACCTGATCCTGGTGATGGACGACGGGCGGATTGTCGAGCGCGGCACCCACGGCGAGTTGCTGGCGCAGAACGGTTATTACGCTCGCCTGCATGCCATGGGGCTGGATGCACCGGTAACGGCCGACATCACCTGATCCAACAGCTACACACAGAGCTACTGTGGGAGGGGGGCTTGCCCCCGATGGCGGCCTGACAGCCGACCAGAATGTTGGATCGGACCGAGTACATATCCGTTATTTAGATTACGGCCACTATTGGTTCCGCTTTTACAGCGGGTCACTTTTGAAAAGAGCCCAAAAGTAACCAAAAGGCTCTTGCCCCCCCACTCGGCACCTCGCCCAGGCTCGGTGTGCCCGTAATCCGCCAGGGATTTGGGGGGCCGCCGCCACGCGCCATCCATGGCGCGGGGCGGCTAAACCGGCATCCCTGCCGGTTTACCCCCCAAATCCCTGTCGAATTCCGGCCAGCGTGGTTTAACGGGGCGCCTAAAATCAAAAGCAGAGCAAGAGCAAGAGCAAGTCAGCACGGTCAGTTGTGTAGATACCTATGCCCCGATTGCGGTGGATCAGCCGGCAGTGTGCAAGCTGATACACCGCCATCGGGGGCAGGCCCCCTCCCACATTTGGCCAGCAGTGGGCGCAAGCGACCGCAAACCCTGTGCTAATATCGCGCCCCTGTTCATTTTGTATGTGGGTTGCTCCATGAAGTTGTCCATGCCGCGATTCAATCAAGCCGCTGTCTTGGTGGTCGGCGATGTCATGCTCGACCGTTACTGGCATGGCGGTACCTCACGGATTTCCCCTGAGGCGCCGGTGCCGGTCGTCAAGGTCGAGCAAATCGAAGACCGCCCAGGTGGCGCTGCCAACGTCGCCCTCAATATTGCCGCCCTCGGCGCCCCGGCCTCCCTGGTAGGGGTGACTGGCGACGACGAAGCTGCCGACAGCCTGGCCAACAGCTTGCAGGGTGCCGGCGTGCGTGCGCTGTTCCAGCGCATCGCCCATCAGCCGACTATCGTCAAGCTGCGGGTCATGAGCCGTCACCAGCAATTGCTGCGTATCGATTTCGAAGAACCCTTCGCCACCGACGCACTGGCCCTCAGCGACCAGGTCGATGCGTGGCTTGAAGGTGTCAAGGTGCTGGTGTTGTCCGACTACGGCAAAGGCGCCTTGCAGAATCACCAGGTGTTGATCCAGGCCGCCAAGGCCCGCAACATTCCGGTGCTGGCCGACCCCAAGGGCAAGGACTTCTCGATTTATCGAGGCGCGAGCCTGCTGACGCCAAACCTCAGCGAGTTCGAGACCATCGTCGGCGGTTGCGTCGATGAGCACGAGCTGGTGAGCAAGGGCGCCGCTCTGATGGCTGAACTCGACCTGGGCGCCTTGCTGGTGACCCGTGGCGAGCACGGCATGACCCTGCTGCGACCTGACCATCCGGCCATGCACCTGCCGGCGCGGGCCCGTGAAGTGTTCGACGTTACCGGTGCCGGTGACACCGTGATTTCCACCCTGGCGGCGTCTATCGCGGCCGGTGAAGAGTTGCCCCACGCCGTGGCCTTGGCCAACCTGGCGGCGGGTATTGTGGTGGGCAAGCTGGGTACCGCCGCCATCAGCGCGCCGGAATTGCGCCGTGCGATCCAACGCTCCGAAGGCTCGGAGCGCGGCGTGCTGGGCCTGGAGCAATTGCTGCTGGCGATTGACGATGCCCGCGCCCACAACGAGAGCATAGTCTTCACCAACGGCTGCTTTGACATCCTGCACGCCGGGCATGTGACTTACCTGGAGCAGGCGAGTGCCCAAGGCGATCGCCTGATCGTCGCGGTCAACGACGATGCGTCGGTCAGCCGCCTGAAAGGCCCGGGCCGTCCGATCAACAGTGTCGACCGACGCATGGCGGTGCTGGCGGGGTTGGGCGCGGTGGACTGGGTGATCAGCTTCTCCGAAGATACCCCGGAGAACCTGCTGGCCCAGGTCAAGCCCGACGTGCTGGTCAAGGGCGGTGACTATACCGTCGATAAGGTGGTCGGTGCGGATATCGTGAGTGCCTATGGCGGCACGGTCAAAGTGCTGGGGCTGGTTGAAAACAGCTCCACCACCGCAATCGTCGAAAAAATCCGCAACAACAACGAGTAACCTCTGTGACGACTGGGGCGAGCCTGCTCGCCTCTAGCTCTTCTTCGGCACGATCTTGCGCAGCATCTGCCGCGCCTTGCCGGTCAGACGCTTGAGTTTCGAGTCCTTTTCCGGTTCTGCCAGGCCCTGCTGTCTTAGCCAATCCTTCCAGCGAATCCGCTCATCGCGCACCAGCCAGCCTTCCTGCCGGGCGAAGCTTTCCGCCAGGTACAAACCGCGTGTGCTGGCCGGGTACAGCTGGTCTTTCTTTACGGTGTACAACTCGGCGAGCGGCTCGCCGTCTTTCAATGGCATCAGGTATAGGTCCGGGCGCTGGCGGTCCAGGCGCGCCACCAGTTGGTCGCCTTCGAGGCGTTCATCCACATGGAACAAGCTGAGGGACTTGGCTTCCTTCGGCACTTCCAGGCGCAGGTCATAAATCAACTGCAGTGACGCCGTCGGCAGGTGCACGTAGGCCCGCGGGCGCTCGATCAATTGAGTGGTGGCGCAGCGTACCGGGCGAGCGGCGCCGGACAAGGGACTCAGGCGAAACGGCAGGGCTTCGCGGTAATGCAGGGCGGCGGAGTAGGGCGCCGGCAGCCAAGTGTCGTTGAAACGTCCGCCGAGCCAGCCTTCCGGAGTTTCGAGCAAGCATTCCTCGGCAATTTCCTGGATGGCGGTGTGCAGCGGCAGGTTCAGTTCATGGGCCGGGACGTAGCCGGAGATCAACTTGAGCACCACATCGCCGCGGTCCTGGCGGCGTTGGCGCACCAGCACCCAGTAATCCTTGTTCTGCCAGTGCAGGGTCAGGCGTACCGAAACGCCGAGGTTCGCCAGTTCGAGGGCGAAGCGCTCGGCGTCCGGAACCTCTACCGGCTTGCGCCGTTGCAGGGTCTGGGCAAAATTGAGCGGCATGCCGACGCTCTGGTAGCTCAGGCCCTCGGGGGTGGCTTCGACGTGCAGCGGCAGTGTCTTGAAGTTACTCGGGTTTTTTCGAATCAGCGTTCGCGGCATGTCGGCTCCTTCTTGCGACGGGGTCGGCCGCGTCGGCGGCATCAGAGTTGACGGATGACCCGGGCAGCGGTCGCCGCGTTATGGGCCAGGTGCAGCGGATTAATGGTCCCGACAATAGCACTGGCGACGCCCGTTTGCGCAAACAACAGCTTGAAACTGGCATCAATTGGATCCACTCCTGGCTCCAGGCACACGTGGCCGCTGGCCAGGGCCTTTTTCACCAGGATGCCTTTGCCATGGGCTGCTGCATAATCGATCACGGCTTTTTCGGCCTGCTCGTTGAGGTTGTAGGTGACCATCGCGCAATCACCCTGTTCCAACGCTTTTACGCCGCCTTCGACGGTCTTGCCGGAAAAACCGAAAGCGCGAATCTTGCCGTCTTTTTTCAGTTCTGCCAGGGTCTGGTAAACCTCGCAATCGTTGAGGATATGCAAGTCGTTGCCATCGGAATGCACCAGCACCAGGTCGATAAAATCCGTTTCAAGGCGTTTCAGGCTGCGTTCAATCGACATCCGCGTATGGTCCGCGCTGAAATCGTGCCGGGACACGCCATTGGCAAATTCTTCGCCGACCTTGCTGACGATTACCCAGTCCTTGCGTTGCCCGCGCAATAACGGGCCCAGGCGCTCTTCGCTCATGCCGTAGGCCGGTGCGGTGTCGATCAGGTTGATGCCCAGCGAGCGGGCCAGGAGCAGTAGCCTGCGTGCCGCTTCGTCGCTGGGGATTTGAAAGCCGCTGGGGTATTTCACCCCCTGGTCGCGGCCCAGCTTGACGGTACCCAGGCCCAGTGGCGACACCCGCAGGCCGGTGTTGCCCAAGGGCCGATGAAAGTCGTGCAGGGTTAGCAGGCTCATGGCAACAGTTGCTCCCAGGCAGGTTGGCCGATAGTCGGTTTTGGCAGGTCGGGCAGCGGCGCGCTGGCGCCAGGGCGGATGCCGTCGCGTTCCAGGGCGTGCAGGACCCGGTCGGCGAAGTCCGGTGCCAGGGCCAGCTTGGTCGGCCAACCAACCAGCAGGCGGCCTTCTTCGGCGAGGAAGGCGTTATCGGGGCGGGTCAGCCCCGATTGCAGCGGTTCGGCGCGATCCACCCGCAGGGTTGCCCACTGGGTCTGGCTCATGTCGATCCAGGGCAGCAATTGCGCCAGCTCTTTCTGTGCGGTGGTGATCTGTTCCTCTGGTGTGCGTGCCACGCCATCAGCCTCGGCGATATCGCCGCCCATGTACCACACCCAGTTGCCGTCGGCAGCCGGGTGGGTGGTCACGGTGATGCGCGGCTTGGTGCCGCCGCCCAGGCAATGGGCATACAGGGGTTTAAGGCCCGGACCTTTGGCGATGATCATATGCAGCGGGCGTTTTTGCATGGCCGGCTGGCTCAGGCCCAGGGCCGCGAGCACATCGGCGGTTCCACCGCCGGCACTCAATACGATGCGTTGGGCACGGATCTCGCGGCCGTCGACCTTCAAGCCCACCAAGGTGCCGTCCTCGAGCAGGGGCTCGATGTGCTGGCCGGCAAGCAAGCCGTCACCCGCCAGTTGCGCCAGGCGGTCAATCAGACTCGGTACGTCCACCACCAACTCCGCCAGGCGATAGACCTTGCCCTTGAAACGGCGGTCTTGCAGGGCCGCGGGCAACTCGTCGCCCTTGACCTGATCGACGCGCCCGCGCACGGCCTTGCTGGCGAAGAAGCTGGTGAGGTTGCCAGCGAGGGTACCCGGTGACCACAGGTAATGGGCTTGGGACAGTACGCGTACGCCGGATAGGTCCAGCTCACCGTCGCCTGTCAAGGCTTCACGCCAGCGGCGCGGCATGTCGGCAATGGCTTCGGAGGCGCCGGTGAGGGCGCCGTGCAGGGCGTATTTCGCACCGCCGTGGATGATGCCCTGGGACTTCACGCTTTGCCCGCCACCCAGGGTGGCGCTTTCCACTACTACCGTGGAAAACCCCTGGCGGCGCAGGCGTGCGTTAAGCCAGAGGCCGGCAACCCCGGCGCCGACAATCAGAACGTCGGTGGAAATAACGGATGGCATCGGCAACCTCAGTGTTCAAGACAAGAGGCGCAGTATACAGGCTGTTGAGTGACGGTCAGTGCCCGACGGTTTTCGAGAACAACTGGATCACCACCACGCCCAGTACAATCAGGCCCATTCCCAGCATCGCCGGAACATCCAACTTCTGCCCATAGATGAACAACGCTGCGACACTGACCATCACGATCCCCAGCCCCGCCCAGACCGCATAGGCCACGCCCACCGGCACGGTGCGCACCACCAGGGTGAGCATCCAGAACGCGACGCCATAGCCCACAATCATCAACAACAACGGGATCGGTGTGCTCAAGCCCTTGACGGCTTTCATGGAGACGGTCGCGACCACTTCCGAGCAAATGGCAATGGCCAGGTAAATATAGGCGGCATTCATGGGGAAACCCTCGGTGTGTTAGGTACTCGATAAGGTCGGCATTCTAGTCGTTTGCCAGATGCGGTAAAGTCATTACCTATCTGGATTGGAGATGGGTTGAGTCATGAGCGTGCAATGGAACCTGGAACAGATGCGCCTGTTTGTCAGCGTCGCCGAACGGCGTTCGTTTTCGGCCGTCGCCCGCGATCAGCGCAAGGCCCAGTCGGCGATCAGCAATGGTATTGCGCTGCTGGAAGCGGACTTGGGCGTGAGCCTGTTTGAGCGTAGCAGCGGCCGCCAGCCGAGTTTGACCGAGGCCGGCGCCGTATTGCTGGAGGAAGCGCGCGAAGTGCTGCGCCAGTGTGAGCGGCTCAACGGCCGGGCGCTGTCCTTGACCCGCGGCGAGGAAGCCTGCCTGCGCCTGGCCCAGGATGAGGCGATGTTGTTCCAGCCGGTGCTCGATAGCCTCGAGGCACTGGCGGTGCACTACCCGCTGCTGGAAGTGCAGCTCTCCAGCGCCGCCCAGGGCGACGTGGCGCGCAAGCTGGTGGAGCGCAAAGCGGACTTGGGGCTGTTGTTCTACCACGATCAGATCCCCGAGGCCCTGGAGCGACGGGTGGTGGGCAGTGTGGAAATGGTCACGGTATGCGGGGTCAATCATCCGCTGGCCAAGGAAAAGTACGTGACGTGCCAGCACTTGGCTCAGTTTCGGCAGTTGCTGATGTCGACCCAGACCAGCGTCTACCCCGGCAGCGAGGCGGCCAGCCCGTTGGTGTGGCGCGCCGACAGTTTCTACGTACTCGCCGAATGGCTGATGAGTGGCCTGGGCTGGGCCTGGCTGCCTCGGCATATCGTGCAGTACCCAACCTATCAACAACAGATGGTCGAGTTGGCCAGCGAATGGACGCCGCCGGCGTTGGTGGTGGAGTTGGTGTGGCGCCGCGATGAACACCTTGGACCCGCCGCTCGCTTCCTGGCCAAACGTTTTGCCGAGTGCTTGCAGGCGATCGACTGAAAAAGCCGATAAACTCCGCCGCCATGAATAGAACTCTCTACAGCTGTCTGTTTTACCTGGCGCTGCCGTTGGTGGCCTTACGTTTGTGGTTGCGTGCGCGCAAGGCGCCGGCCTATGCCAAGCGTGTGGGCGAACGGTTTTCCTATGGCTTGCCGGCGATGCGTCCCGGCGGGATCTGGGTGCATGCCGTGTCGGTGGGCGAAAGCATTGCCGCCGCGCCGATGGTCCGTGGTTTGTTGGAGCGTTATCCACAGCTGCCGATCACCGTCACCTGCATGACGCCCACCGGTTCCGAGCGGATCCAGGCACTGTTCGCCAACGAGCCGCGCATCCAGCACTGCTACTTGCCTTACGACTTGCCTTGCGCCGCCAAGCGATTTCTTGATCGCGTGCAGCCCAGGCTGGCGGTGATCATGGAAACGGAGCTCTGGCCTAACCATATCCATGCCTGCGCCCAGCGCGGTATCCCGGTGGCACTGGCCAATGCACGGTTGTCGGCGCGTTCGGCCAAGGGGTATGCGCGTTTCGCCAAGCTGACTGCGCCGATGCTCTCGGAAATGAGCTTGTTCGCCGTGCAGACTGAAACCGAGGCCGAGCGATTTCGCAGTCTCGGCGCGCGCCCTGAAACCGTGGAGGTTACCGGTTCGATCAAGTTCGACCTGAGCATCGATCCGCAATTGCCGGAACGCGCCGCCGCGTTGCGTGAACAATGGGGCGCCGGTGAACGGCCAGTGTGGATCGCAGCCAGTACCCACGAAGGCGAAGATGAAGTAGTGCTCGCGGCGCATCGCCAATTGCTTGCCAGCTACCCCAATGCATTGCTGATTCTGGTACCGCGTCACCAGGAGCGCTTTGGCCCGGTGTTTGAGCGTTGTGTGCAGCAGGGCTATGCCACGGTACGTCGCTCCAGTGGCGAGCCGGTGACTGCGCAAACCTGCGTGTTGCTCGGTGACACCATGGGCGAGTTGCTGTTTCTCTACGCTCTGGCCGATAGCGCCTTTGTCGGCGGCAGCCTGGTGGCGACCGGTGGGCACAATCCGCTTGAGCCGGCGGCTTTGGGTAAGCCGGTGATCATGGGGCCACATGTATTCAACTTCCTCGACATCACCGCGATGATGCGTGACGCAGGGGCGTTGCGTGAGGTGGATGACGCAGAAGGTTTGGCCGAAGCGGTGAGGCAGCTGTTCGAGCTGCCGCAGGATGCGCGCAGGATGGCGCAGGCGGGGTTGAAAGTGATGCAGGCCAATCAGGGGGCGTTAAAACGCCTTTTGGACGGTTTGGAAAGATTAATCGCTCACTGACCCGACACCCATCAAATGTGGGAGCAAGCCCCCTCCCACATTGGTTTTGCAGTGTGATCAATAGCCCGGGCGGGCCTTGAGCTGCTCTGCGGCGGCCTTGGCCAGGTCCGGCGGCAGGAAGTCTTTGTCCGGGTTGTAGTCGGCCTTGAGGTAGCGCGCCAGGTCTTGCAGGTCCCCTGGATTCAGGGTGCCCGCCGCTTGCTTCAAGCGCAGGTTGTCGAGGATGTAATCGTAGCGGCTGTTGTTGTAGTTGCGCACCGAGGAGTACAGCTGGCGCTGTGCATCCAGCACGTCAACGATATTGCGCGTGCCCACCTGATAGCCGATTTCCGTGGCTTCCACCGCGCTCTGGTTGGAGATGATCGACTGGCGGCGTGCTTGCACCTGTTCCACATCGGTGTTCACAGCACGGTGCAGGTTACGGGTGTTTTCCACCACCTGGCGGCGCAGGCCCTCGCGTTGTTGCTCGGTCTGGTCCAGGCGTGAATAGGATTCGCGCACTTGCGAGCTGGTAAGCCCGCCGCTGTAGATCGGGATGTTCAAACGCAGCCCAATTGTGCGTTGGGAGACATCACCGCCGTACGGGATGGGCAACTGATTCGGGTTGCTGAAACCCAGGGCGTCGTTGTCACCTTTTTCGTATTGCGCGACGGCGTCGAGGGTCGGCAAGTGCCCGGCCTTGCGCTGGCGCAGGGTTTCTTCGGCGGCGGTCACCGCGTAGTTGCTGGCCAGCAGGTTGAGGTTCTGGCGACCGGCCGTTTCGACCCAGGCTTTGGCGTCGTTCGGTGCCGGCGGCAGCACGGGCAGGGTGTGGACGATGCCCTGGATAGAATTGTATTGGCGATTGGTCAGGGTGATCAGCGCTTGGAAGGCGTCATCTACCTGGCGCTGGGCAACGATGCGGTTGGCCCGGGCCGTGTCATAGCTGGCCTGGGATTGCAGTACATCGGTCTTGTCCGACAGGCCCACGTCAAAACGTTCGTTGGACTGGTCGAGCTGGCGCTTGAAGGCATTTTCTTCGGCCTTGGTCGAGGCCAGGTTGTCCTGGGCGCGCAGCACGGCGAAGTAGCTCTCGGCGCTTTGCAGGATCAGGTTCTGCTCGGTGGCCGACAGTTGCAGCGAGGCTTGTTCGTTGACGGCTTCGGCGGCTTGCAGTTGGAACCAGCGATCGGCGCGGAACAGCGGCTGGCTCAGTGTGGCGCGCCAGGAGTGGGCGTCGCGGTTGGCCGTGGCGGCCGGCTGGTCGATCTGGGTGCGCACATTATTGCTGTCGGCACCGGCCGACAGGTTTGGCAGCAAGCCGGCACGAGCCTGGGGCACTACTTCTTTTTGCGCGCCATATTGGGCGCGGGCAGCGGCCAGGTCGGCGTTGTTGTGCGCCGCTTCCTGATAGACGCTGACCAGGTCGGTATTGGTGGACAAGGGCGCTTCAGCTGCCCAGACCATTCCATTGGTCGCACAAGACACGGCAAGAGCCAGTGAGAGTTTGCGCAGCATGAGGCGATCCCTAGTTTAAATATTACGGCGATAATTTAGCGCTCAAGGCTAAGGCTGGCCATTCCTGGCGTCAAGCCTTGAGGCAGTGCCCGAGTGTAGTGGCCGGATCACGGCACAACAATCCCACGATCACGCCATTCATCACGCTGAATGCACCGCTATTGGCAATTTGCCCGCGCCATGGTCTAGACTGGCCGAGTTCTTGTCGGGGTGCCTTGTTGGAAGGCTGAGATCGGTAAATACCGGATCCCGTTGAACCTGATCAGGTTAACGCCTGCGTAGGGAACAAGATTTCTCGTCACCCGGCGAGTCCTCTTGTGCTTCGTCCGGGATGTTGTTCGACCATCGAACGGCCCTCGAGTACCGAGCACAGCACTGGTTTCAGTGCGTCCATCCGTCACAGGTTCGCTCCGACAAAAATCCACCGCCTGGATAAGTTGGAGAGCCCGTGATGACGACAAAACTAAAAAATACCGTGCACCTGAGTGAATCGGCCAAGGTCGACTCCGGCTCCGTGCAGCCGTTTACCCGTTCGCAAAAAATCTACGTACAGGGCTCGCGCCCCGATATCCGCGTGCCCATGCGGGAAGTCAGCCTGGATGTGACCCCCACTGAGTTTGGTGGCGAAATCAACGCCCCCGTGGTGGTCTACGACACCTCCGGCCCCTACACAGACCCCAATGTTGTCATCGACGTGCGCAAGGGCCTGGCTGATGTGCGCTCGCCCTGGATCGAGTCCAGAGGCGATACAGAGCGCCTGACGGGCCTGAGCTCGCACTTTGGCCAGCAGCGCCTGAGCGATGCCGAATTGACCGCCCTGCGTTTTGCCCACGTGAAGAACCCGCGCCGCGCCAAGGCCGGCGCCAACGTTACGCAGATGCACTACGCGCGCAAAGGCATCATCACTGCCGAGATGGAATACGTCGCCATCCGCGAAAATATGAAGTTGGAAGAAGCCCGCGCCAGCGGCCTGTTGGACCAGCAGCACGCCGGTCACAGCTTCGGCGCCAGCGTGCCGAAAATCATCACCCCGGAATTTGTGCGCGAGGAGATCGCCCGTGGCCGAGCGATCATTCCGGCCAACATCAACCACACCGAACTGGAACCCATGATCATCGGGCGTAACTTCCTGGTGAAGATCAACGGTAACATCGGCAACAGCGCACTGGGTTCGTCCATTGAAGAAGAAGTGGCGAAACTGACCTGGGGCATTCGCTGGGGGTCGGACACCGTGATGGATTTGTCCACGGGCAAGCACATTCATGAGACCCGCGAGTGGATTATCCGCAACTCGCCGGTGCCGATCGGCACCGTGCCGATCTACCAGGCCCTGGAGAAAGTCGGCGGCGCCGCCGAAGACCTGACCTGGGAGCTGTTCCGCGATACCCTGATCGAGCAGGCGGAGCAAGGCGTCGACTATTTCACCATCCACGCTGGTGTGTTGCTGCGCTACGTACCGCTGACCGCCAAACGCGTCACCGGTATCGTCTCGCGCGGCGGCTCAATCATGGCCAAGTGGTGCCTGGCGCACCACAAAGAGAACTTCACCTACACGCATTTCGACGAGATCTGCGAAATCATGAAGGCCTATGACGTCAGCTTCTCTCTGGGTGACGGCCTGCGCCCGGGCTCGGTCGCCGATGCCAACGACGCCGCACAGTTCGGCGAGCTGGAGACCCTGGGCGAGCTGACCAAGATCGCCTGGAAGCACGACGTACAAACCATGATCGAAGGCCCTGGCCACGTGCCGATGCAACTGATCAAGGAGAACATGGACAAGCAACTGGAGTGCTGCGACGAGGCGCCGTTCTACACCCTCGGCCCGCTGACCACCGACATCGCACCGGGCTATGACCACATCACTTCGGGTATCGGTGCGGCGATGATCGGCTGGTTCGGTTGCGCGATGCTTTGCTACGTCACGCCCAAGGAACACCTGGGTTTGCCGAACAAGGATGACGTGAAAACCGGGATCATCACCTACAAGATCGCCGCGCACGCCGCCGATCTCGCCAAAGGCCATCCGGGTGCGCAGATTCGCGATAACGCCTTGAGCAAGGCGCGCTTCGAGTTCCGCTGGGAAGACCAGTTCAACCTCGGCCTGGACCCGGACACTGCACGTTCCTACCACGATGAAACCCTGCCGAAGGATTCGGCCAAGGTCGCGCACTTTTGCTCCATGTGCGGGCCGAAGTTCTGCTCGATGAAAATTACCCAGGAAGTACGCGAATACGCCGCCAACCAGCGTATTGAGGCGGTGGAAGTGGACGTGGCCAAGGGCTTGGCTGAGCAGGCGGAGCGGTTCAAGCGCGAAGGTAGCCAGCTGTACCAGAAGGTCTGATCCGCAAGCGCAGTTGCTTGTACCGGCTTCATCGGGGGCAAGTCGAATTGTCGCACCGCCCCTCTCACATTTGACTGTGTTCACAATTGAAGTGTGGGAGGGGCTTTGCCCCGATAGCCATCTCCCAAATAACAAACCCCCTCAGAGATAGCCCCCTTGGGCCTTCACCCCCTTCAGTGGCGAGCCGGCACCAGTTCAGGCTTGATCACACCGCTGAGGCGCGCATAGGGGATAGTCATTTCGATCAGCCCCATGGCGTATGGGGCGATGGTGGCGACGTTGTACTTGAGTACCACGCCGCTGCTGGTCAGGGCCACGTTCGGGGTTTTCTGAAACGGCCAGTTCTTTACGAACTCTGGGTCGCGGTCCATCTGCGAGTTGATCAGCCAGGTGTTGTGGGCGACCTTCGCGGTGTTCCAGAACGCCTGTTCCTGGCCGGGCAGCAGCATGTCGGCCAGGTTCAGTTCCTTATGCAGCAGGCGTGAATAATTAATGAAGCCGCGCCCCGGCTCGCCGTGGGCGACGCCGGTGTCCAGGTAGCTGGACACTTCAATGATCACCAGTCCGTCATGCTGCTCGCGTACCTTGGCCTGCAAGTACATGCTGTGGCGGTTCGGCGATTCACGCAGGAACTTGTCACGATAGGCATTCAAGGTGGCCGGCACGGCAGCACCCGGGGTGGTGCGGGTCATTTGCAGCAGGCGTTGCTCTACCAGGGTGTCGAGCTGCGGCTCGGCCGGGAAGTGCAGGGTATCGATGTTCACCAGCGGGCAGTCAGGGCTGTCGCAGCCGGGCTTGATCTGCTCCGTTTTATCGGGTGTGGTGTCCAGCGGCTTGAGATGGCCGGGTTGGAACAGGCTTTGGCAGGCACCCAGGGTCAAGGCAATACAGGCCACGGAGGCGATTCTTAAAAGCGACATGTGTGTCCTTCGTAAATCGGTGGAAAGCGAAAAAGAGTAGCGCTTGGACTGCCGACGAGGCCGTCAGTTCGCCACTAGACTGATAAGGGTGAGTTTGACGTCCGCCGCCTGTCCCGGCAACCGGAAAGGGGCTGCATCAACGGGCATTGGCGCGTTAGGATGGCGCGAATTGCACGCAGACATTGAGGAAAAATATGACGGACATTGCCAAGTCCACGCCGAACAGAATCGAGATCGTTCAGCGCGACAATGCCTACCAGGGCTTCTACAAGCTCGATCGCGTGCAATTGCGCCACGAGAAGTTCGATGGCGGCATGAGCCGGGTGATCAACCGCGAAGTCTTCGTGCGTCATGATGCTGTGTGCGTGCTGCCCTACGACCCACAACGTGATGAGGTGGTGTTGATCGAACAGTTCCGCATCGGCGCCATGGGGCGCGCCGGCAACCCGTGGCTGGTGGAGATGGTCGCCGGCCTGATTGATAAGGATGAACAACCGGAGGAAGTTGCACACCGCGAGGCCGAGGAGGAAGCTGGGCTGACATTCTCCGCACTGTGGCCGATCACCAAGTATTTCCCGTCGCCCGGCGGCAGTACCGAATTTGTCCACCTGTACCTGGGCCGTTGCGACAGCTCGGGCGCTGGCGGCGTCCATGGACTGGAAGAAGAAGCAGAAGATATCCGCGTTACCGCCTGGGCATTCGAAGACGCCTTGCAAGCGGTGCGCGACGGCAAGATTTCCAATGCAGCCAGCATCATTGCCCTGCAGTGGCTTGCGCTTAATCGCGCGGAAGTGAGGGGGTTATGGCAGTAAAGGCACGAGAACGTTACCGAGTTGACCTGATCGGGCTGCAAGCCGCCTGCGAGGCCAACTATGCGCGGCTGATGCGCCTGCTCCCCGACATGCGCCACACCCCCGAGGCGCGGCGTATCGCGGTGACCCATGGCGACCAGATGCTCGGCGTGCTGGCCCTGGAAGTCATCCTCACCTGCCCGTACACCACGACGCTGCGCGTGCGCCAGGAGCACAGCCTGCCTTGGCTGCCGGTACCGCAATTGGAAGTGCAGGTGTACCACGATGCGCGTATGGCCGAAGTGATCAGCGCCGAGCATGCGCGACGCTTTCGCAGCATCTATCCTTACCCGAATGTGTTCATGCACCAACCCGACGAGAAAGCACAGCTCAATGTGTTCCTCGGGGAATGGCTGAGCCACTGCCTGGCCTTGGGTCATGAGTTTGAAGTCGTGCGGTAGATGTGAACTGCGTCTGCTTGCCCAGCTTTCCTCTTTGTGTCCTGCCCTAGCATAATCGCGCCACCTATCCATTCCAGTGATTGCCTTGGGAGAGCGCCTTGCCGAGCGTATCCAACGTGAACCCCGACGCCAGCGCGTTGTTGGTGCAGCTGTCCGACAGCCATTTGTTCGCCGAGGCGGACACCACCCTATTGGGCATGAATACCCGTGCCAGCTTGCAGCGGGTGATCGAACTGGTGCGCGAGCAACAGCCGCGGATCGATCTGGTGCTGGCCACCGGTGACCTGTCCCAGGACGGCACGCTCAAGTCCTACCAGCAATTTCGTGACATGACCCGGCCGATCGACGCCCCGGCGCGCTGGATCCCGGGCAATCACGACGAGCCGCAGGTCATGGCCCAGGCGGCCGTGCACAGTGATTTGCTCGAGCCGGTGGTGGATATCGGTAACTGGCGCATTACCCTGTTGGACTCGGCCGTACCCGGCTCGGTGCCGGGCTACTTGCAGGACCAGCAACTGCAGCTGCTCGCCCAGGCACTGAGCGAAGCGCCGAACCGTCATCATCTGGTGTGCCTGCACCATCATCCAGTGTCCATCGGTTGTGCGTGGATGGAGCCTATCGGCCTGCGTAATCCCGAGGCGCTGTTTGCCGTGCTTGACCGCTTCCCGCAAGCGCGGGCGCTGCTCTGGGGGCACGTGCACCAGGAGATCGACCGCGAGCGCAACGGGCTGCGGTTACTGGCGTCGCCGTCCACCTGTATCCAGTTCGCGCCGGGCAGCGAGGACTTCCAGGTCAGCGAGCAAGCGCCGGGGTATCGCTGGCTTCGCTTGCATGCCGACGGACGGTTGGAGACTGGGGTGGAACGGCTTCGGGACTTCGCGTTTACCGTCGACTACGGCAGCAACGGCTATTAAGACCTGCAAACACTGATCAAATGTGGGAGGGGGCTTGCTCCCGATGGCGGTGGGTCAGTCACAGCTATTGGGGCTGACACACCGCCATCGGGAGCAAGCCCCCTCCCACATGGGTTCTGCGGTGTCTGGAAGATCGGGTGCTCACACCTCACTCCGATCCCTGTAAACTGCGCCTCTTTGGCCCACGCACGGAGAGCCCGGCATGTCCGCTTCGATCCTGTATATCCACGGTTTCAACAGTGCTCCGGCGTCCAACAAGGCCAGTCAGTTGATCACCGTGATGGGTGCCCTCGGCCTGGCCGACCAACTGCGTGTGCCGGCCCTGCATCACCACCCGCGTCAGGCTATTCCGCAATTGGAGCAGGCCATTGACCAACTGGGGCGGCCGCTGCTGGTCGGCAGCTCACTCGGCGGCTACTATGCAACCCATCTTGCCGAACGCCATGGTCTAAAGGCGCTGCTGGTCAACCCGGCGGTCAGCCCCCATCGGATGTTCGACGGTTACCTGGGCACCCAGAAGAACCTCTACACCGATGAGACCTGGGAATTGACCCACGATCACGTCGCGGCGCTGGCCGAACTTGAAGTACCGGCACCCCAGGATGCCGCGCGTTATCAGGTGTGGTTGCAGACCGGGGATGAAACCCTGGACTATCGCCTCGCCCAGCAGTATTACCGGGCCTGTGCATTGCGCATCCAGGCCGGTGGCGACCATGGTTACCAGGGGTTCGCCGAGCAATTGCCGGCACTGTTGAGCTTTGCCGGCATTGGCGCAGATCAGTATCAATCCTTCGATTTTTCGTCACTGTAGAAAATCGCAGGTCACTTTTTAATCGAACGACTCACGACGAGACCCCATGGCCACTCCCAGCGCTAGCTCTTATAACGCCGACGCCATCGAAGTCCTCTCGGGCCTCGACCCGGTGCGCAAACGTCCCGGTATGTACACCGACACCAGTCGGCCGAACCACCTTGCCCAGGAAGTCATCGACAACAGCGTCGACGAAGCCTTGGCCGGGCACGCGAAGTCGGTGCAAGTCATCCTTCATGCCGACCACTCCCTTGAAGTGTCCGACGATGGTCGCGGCATGCCGGTGGACATTCACCCGGAAGAGGGCGTGTCGGGCGTCGAGCTGATCCTGACCAAGCTGCACGCCGGCGGCAAGTTCTCCAACAAGAACTACCAGTTCTCCGGTGGTTTGCACGGTGTGGGTATTTCCGTGGTCAACGCGCTGTCGACCCAGGTGCGGGTCAAGGTCAAGCGCGACGGCAACGAGTACCAGATGACCTTCGCCGATGGCTATAAAGCCACCGAGCTGGAAGTGGTCGGCACTGTTGGCAAGCGCAATACCGGTACCAGCGTGTACTTCGCCCCGGACCCGAAATACTTCGATTCGCCGAAATTTTCCATCAGCCGCCTCAAGCATGTGCTCAAGGCCAAGGCTGTGTTGTGCCCGGGTCTATTGGTCAGCTTTGAAGACAAGGGCACCGGCGAGAAGGTCGAGTGGCACTACGAAGACGGCCTGCGCTCGTATCTCGAAGACTCTGTCAGCGACTTCGAACGCCTGCCCAACGAGCCGTTCTGCGGCAGCCTGGCGGGTAATAAGGAAGCCGTCGACTGGGCGCTGCTGTGGTTGCCCGAAGGTGGCGACAGCGTACAGGAAAGCTACGTCAACCTGATCCCCACCGCCCAGGGCGGCACCCATGTCAACGGTTTGCGCCAGGGCTTGCTGGACGCCATGCGCGAATTCTGCGAATACCGCAGCCTGTTGCCGCGTGGTGTAAAGCTGGCGCCGGAAGACGTATGGGAACGCATCGCGTTCGTGCTGTCGATGAAGATGCAGGAGCCGCAATTTTCCGGCCAGACCAAGGAGCGGCTGTCGTCCCGTGAAGCGGCAGCGTTTGTCTCCGGTGTGGTCAAGGACGCTTTCAGCCTGTGGCTCAACGAGCACCCGGAACTGGGCCTGGCCCTGGCTGAGCTGGCGATCAACAACGCCGGCCGGCGCTTGAAGGCCAGCAAAAAGGTCGAGCGCAAGCGCATCACCCAGGGCCCGGCATTGCCGGGCAAGCTGGCCGATTGCGCCGGGCAGGACCCGATGCGCTCCGAGCTGTTCCTGGTCGAAGGTGACTCCGCCGGTGGCTCCGCCAAGCAAGCGCGGGACAAGGAGTTTCAGGCGATCCTGCCGCTGCGCGGCAAGATCCTCAACACCTGGGAAGTCGACGGCAGCGAAGTGCTGGCCAGTCAGGAAGTGCATAACATCGCCGTGGCCATCGGGGTCGACCCGGGTGCGGCGGACATGAGCCAGCTGCGCTACGGCAAGATCTGTATCCTCGCCGACGCCGACTCCGACGGCCTGCACATCGCCACCTTGCTGTGCGCGTTGTTCGTGCAGCATTTCCGCCCGTTGGTGGATGCCGGTCACGTCTACGTCGCCATGCCGCCGCTGTATCGCATCGACCTGGGCAAGGAGATTTTCTACGCTCTGGACGAAGCCGAGCGCGATGGCATCCTCGATCGCCTGGTGGCCGAGAAGAAACGCGGTAAGCCTCAGGTCACGCGATTCAAGGGCCTGGGTGAGATGAACCCGCCCCAACTGCGCGAAACCACCATGGACCCGAACACCCGGCGCCTGGTGCAGTTGACCCTGGAAGACTTCGCCGGCACGTCGGAAATGATGGACATGCTGCTGGCGAAGAAGCGTGCGCCGGATCGCAAGGCCTGGCTGGAATCCAAAGGCAACCTGGCCGAGGTTCTGGGCTGATGCGCACAGGCTTCGCCCTGGCAATCCTGATGTTGAGCGGGCTGGCGGCCACCCAGGTGGTTGCCGCGCCCGTGGCGGAGCTCAAGTTGGTGTCCGAGCACCCGGTGGACGGCATGCGCGGCGGCAACCTTTCGGGCCTGGCGTTGTGTGGCAAGGAACTGTGGACGGTATCTGACCGGGATGACGACCAGATCTACCGGCTGGATACCGGCGCGCCGACCTGGAACGCCCAAGCGGTGCAGATCGATGTGCCGCCCGTGCCCGAGTCCGGTCTGCCTTGGGGGTTGCGTTCGCGCACCAAGGCTGCTTCGTTCATTCGCGGCGGTGACCTGGATTTTGAAGGCATCAGCTGTGATGCCGTGGGTAATCGCTACATTGTCAGCGAAGCCCATGCGGCGGTGTTGCAGGTCCCGGCGACTGGCGCGCCCGAATGGTTGAAAATTGCCCCTGGCACGGTGCGCGAAGCCCGGGCCAGTGGCATGTTGCTGCACTTCAATGCCTTGTTCGAAGGCCTGGCGGTAAACCCCGAAGGCAATCAGATCTGGCTGGCCGCCGAACGTGAACGCCGTGGCTTGATCTCGATCAAGCGTGGCCAGAGCGTATGGGATTGCGACGGCGCCTGTGTGTTGTTGAGTGAGGCCGGCCAGGAAGTGCAGCCGGCGCAGTTCACCAACGCCAAGGCGGTATCCAAGGACTTTGCCGACCTGGCGCTGTTCAACGGCAAGCTGTTTACCCTGGAGCGCAATGCGTTCCAGATTTGCCGGCGCGATACGCTCACGGCCAAGGTCGAGCTGTGCTGGTCGTTTGCCGACCAGATGCTCACGCCGCCGCGACGTTATGCACAGGCTTATGGACTGGCCGAAGCCCTGGTGGTGGATGCCGACGGCGCGTGGATCGGTATCGACAATAATTTTGGCCCCCGCGCCGATGGTGAAAAACGCCCCATGGTCTATCGTTTCGCCGCCCCCGACGGTGGCTGGAGCGCCCAGCCATGAGCCCGCAGTTTTTTCAAATGACCCGGCGCAGCGGCAGTTCCGCTGCGCGTTACCCAACAATGATGAGGCCCGCATGAGTGACATCCTCGCAGACAGCTTAGATGGCGTAGAACGCCGGTCGCTGGCTGACTTCACCGAAAATGCCTACCTCAACTACTCCATGTACGTGATCATGGACCGTGCCTTGCCGCATATCGGCGACGGCCTGAAGCCCGTGCAACGGCGCATCATCTATGCCATGAGTGAGTTGGGCCTGGACGCCGATTCCAAGCACAAGAAGTCGGCGCGTACCGTCGGTGACGTGCTCGGTAAGTTCCACCCCCACGGCGATTCGGCGTGCTATGAGGCCATGGTGCTGATGGCCCAGCCGTTCAGCTACCGCTACACCCTGGTGGACGGCCAGGGCAACTGGGGGGCGCCGGATGATCCCAAGTCCTTCGCTGCCATGCGTTATACCGAGGCGCGGTTGTCGCGTTACTCCGAAGTACTGCTCAGCGAATTGGGCCAGGGCACTGCGAACTGGGGCCCGAACTTTGACGGAACCCTCGACGAACCTTTGGTATTGCCGGCACGTTTGCCGAATATCCTGCTCAATGGCACCACGGGTATCGCGGTCGGCATGGCCACCGACGTACCGCCGCACAACCTGCGCGAAGTCGCCACTGCCTGCGTGCGCTTGCTGGATGAGCCCAAGGCTACGGTCGAGCAGCTTTGCGAGCATATCCAGGGCCCGGATTACCCGACCGAAGCGGAAATCATCACGCCCCGTGCCGACCTGTTGAAGATGTACGAAACCGGCAAGGGCTCGGTGCGCATGCGCGCCGTGTACCACATCGAAGACGGCGACATCATTGTCACCGCGCTGCCGCACCAGGTGTCCGGTGCCAAGGTGCTGGAGCAGATCGCCGCATTGATGCAGGCCAAGCCATCGAAACTGCCCCAAGTGACCGACCTGCGTGACGAGTCCGACCATGAGAACCCGTGCCGCATCGTGATCATCCCGACCAATAGCCGGGTGGATCATGAAGTGTTGATGCAGCATTTGTTTGCCAGCACCGACCTGGAGTCCAGCTATCGGGTCAACGTCAATATCATCGGCCTGGACGGCAAGCCGCAGTTGAAGAACCTGCGCAATCTACTGGTGGAATGGCTGGAGTTCCGCGTACAAACCGTGCGCCGCCGCCTGCAATTCCGCCTCGACAAGGTTGAGCGCCGCTTGCACCTGTTGGACGGTTTGCTGATTGCCTACCTGAACCTGGATGAAGTGATCCATATCATCCGTACCGCCGAGCACCCGAAGGCCGAGCTGATCGCGCGTTTCGAGCTGAGTGAAATCCAGGCTGACTATATTCTCGACACCCGCTTGCGCCAGTTGGCGCGCCTGGAAGAAATGAAGCTGCGTGACGAGCAAGACGCGCTGCTCAAGGAGCAAGCCAAGCTGCAGGCGCTGCTGGGCAGCGAAGCCAAGCTCAAGAAGCTGGTGCGCAGTGAGTTGATCAAAGACGCCGAAACCTACGGCGATGACCGCCGTTCGCCTATCGTCGAGCGTGCTGAAGCGAAGGCGCTGACAGAAACCGAGCTGTTGCCTAACGAGAAAATTACCGTCGTTCTGTCGGAAAAGGGTTGGGTTCGTTCCGCCAAAGGGCATGATATTGACGCCACCGGCCTTTCGTACAAAGCTGGTGATGGCTTCAAGACCGCTGCGGCCGGGCGTTCCAACCAGTTCGCGGTGTTTATCGACTCGACCGGGCGCAGTTATTCGGTGCCGGCCCACACCCTGCCATCTGCACGAGGGCAGGGCGAGCCGTTGACCGGGCGCCTAACGCCACCACCGGGGGCGAATTTCGAGTGCGTGTTGCTGCCTGACGATGATTCACTGTACGTCATCGCCTCCGACGCCGGTTACGGTTTCGTGGTCAAGGGGGAAGACCTGCAGGCCAAGAACAAGGCGGGCAAGGCTTTGTTGAGCCTGCCGAACAACGCCAAGGTGATTCTGCCGAGGCCGGTGGATGATCGTGAGAGCAACTGGCTGGCTTCGGTGACCACCGAAGGGCGTTTGCTGGTGTTCAAGATCAGCGATTTGCCGCAGCTGGGCAAAGGCAAGGGCAACAAGATTATCGGCATTCCCGGCGACCGGGTGGCCAGTCGCGAAGAGTACGTGACCGACATCGCGGTGGTCCCGGAAGGCTCTACCCTGGTGCTCCAGGCCGGCAAGCGCACGTTGTCATTGCGCCCTGACGACCTGGAACACTACAAGGGCGAACGCGGTCGGCGTGGTAATAAACTGCCTCGCGGCTTCCAGCGAGTGGACGCCTTGCTGGTGGAAACGCCGGTTTAAGCTGTACTAGAGGCCTCGATCTACGATTTAACGCGTAGATCGACGCTTTCGCGCTGGAGTCATGGCGCATATTCACGGATGATATGGCCTTTCCAGCGCCGGCGTGGCCGAGCGTGTCAGGTTATTTTTAGTATTACATTGTGGTTCGCCTTGTGGCAGCCACCTGGATGGGATGATGACTGCTCCACGCCTTCCTCTATTTTTGATGCTCGCTGGCCTTTTGGGGCTGGCGGGTTGCAGCACGCACCAGCCAGTGTCGCTGTACCAGCTGGACAGCGGAAGTCCGGCTCAGCCAGCCCAGACAGCGGGCATGGCGGTATTGCTTGGCCCGGTAGTCGTTGCCGATTACCTGCAACGTGAAACCCTGCTACAACGTCAGAACGACGGCAGCCTGCAAGGTTCCACCGATGGTCGTTGGGCGGGCAGCCTGTCGTC
Organism: Pseudomonas synxantha; assembly: GCF_900105675.1. Taxonomy (NCBI): domain Bacteria; kingdom Pseudomonadati; phylum Pseudomonadota; class Gammaproteobacteria; order Pseudomonadales; family Pseudomonadaceae; genus Pseudomonas; species Pseudomonas synxantha. Next base: position 6,745,361 of record NZ_LT629786.1, read on the forward strand.
CGATATCAATCAACTGATGTTGCGCCAGGTGGCCGGCCAACTGGACAGCCAGCGCGTAGTGCTGGCACCGGGGCCATCCGGGTTTACACCGGATGTGCAGGTGCTGTTGACGATCACGCGGCTTGACTCCGGCAAGTCGCAACCCGCGATCCTGGATGCACAGTGGCGCCTGATCGACCGTCGCGGGCAAGTGCGGGATAACCGCATCGTGCACCTGCAGGAAGAGCATGCCGGCACCACCGCCTCCCAGGTCCAGGCCCAGGGTGTGTTGTTGCAGCACTTGGCGCAGCAGTTGTCGGTGGCGCTCAAGCCACTGGCCAACCAACCGCCGGTCGCTGCCGAGACACCCCGCAAACAGGCTTCCCAGCCCAAGCCTGCTGCCCCGGAAAAGCCGAAGATGCCGATGGCTACCCCGATTCGCACGGATCTGGAAGTGTTCAGGTTCTGATCTGGATCCCGCACCCAGCAAAAAGGCCCGCATACTCTGCGGGCCTTTTTGCTGGGTGGAGAAGATCCAAATGTGGGAGGGGGCTTGCCCCCGATGGCGGCAGTTCAGTTAATGATGTGCCAACTGATACTCCGCTATCGGGGGCAAGCCCCCTCCCACAAGGTACCTGCGGTGTTCGTCAGGGTTTGCGGGTCTCATGCATGCGCGCCAACTGACGTTCCAGCATCGACGGATATGGCTCCATCAACCGCTCTACACAGCTGGCCCCTTCAGGGCTGGCAATCGGGCGGATGCGGGCGCGTTGGCGGATCAGCGCGTCCTCACTGATCTTGCGTTCCACCAACAGCAGGTTGCGGCTGTGTTGGGACAAGGCCAGGGCATCCTGGGCGATTTCGGTCAGCAGCAGGTCGATCTGGCTCATGCCAAACAGGTCATCGCCCACCGTCAAGCCCAGCTGCAGTTGCAGGGTGATGCCGCTATCGGCCACTTCAATCTGCAACGCATGGCCCAGGGCGCGCAACAGCTCGCCGCAGCAGATTGCATTGGTCAGGTAATCTTCGCCGCTGTCTTCGCTGTGGAACAGCATCAGCGTGCTGCCATCGTTAAGGGTATGTAATTCGCTCTGGTACAGCGAGGCGGCCTGGTCGAGGCAATCGCGGTAGCGTTCGAGCAGCTCGGTCAGGCGCGCACGCGGCAGGCGGCGCAGTTGCTCCTGGGCTCCCAGTTGCACGGCGAGTACGGCGCTGTGCTGTGGCTCGGTGTTCCTTTCCACCGCTACCGGCTTTGGCGCAGCAGCTGGGGCCACGGCCGAGGTATCGCGCAGGTCGGCGAACGGGTCTTCGTCGTCCAGCTCGTCTTCCTCGGCCTTGATCACATGGCGCGGCCCTGGCTTCAGGCCGGCTACCGGCGCGCTTTCGTCGAAGCCTGGGTCGCGCAGGTCGCGTACTTCAAACTCAGGCTCGTCGTTGTAGTCGTCGCTGTCGTCGTACTCTGGCTCTGGTTCGACTTCCGGCTCTTTAGGTTCCGGTGCAAAGCTGGTGTGAAGCTGGCGTGCGAGGTCGCCGATTTCGTCCTGGCGATCAGTGGCCGGGGTGTGTTCGTCGATATCCCGCAGCCAGATACGCAGTTGCATCAGCGGCGTGGAGATATGCCGCCCCAGGCGCAAGCTCAAGGCCAGGGCCAGGGCCAGCAGGATTGCGCTCAGGATGCCCATGCTCTGCAGGCTGATGGTCATCGGCTGCTGGAATTGCTGCATATCAAGGCTGATACGCAGTTGGCCGGCCTTCACATCCTGAAAGGTGATATTGCTCTGGTACAGGCCCTCGGCTTCACCCAACAGGCCGTTCTTCGGGCGTTGCCCGGCCTCGGCCATGATCCGGTTGTCCACGCTATAGATAGCGGCATGGGCCACCAGCGGGTTCTTGGTCAGGTTGTTGAGCAGTACGTTGAGGCTGAGGATGTCGTTGGACACCAGCAACTCAGTGGCCGACGTGGCGGTCTGGGTCGTCAGGCTCTCGCCCAGGGCATCGGCTTGCTCATGCATGGCCTGCTTGAACTGCAAACCCATCACGCAGGCGTAGATCACCAGGGCCAAAGCGACCAGGATCACGTTATGGCTGGCGATGCGTAATGCGATCGGTACACGGCGGTGGCGCAGTGCCCGGAAGATCAGCAGGAAGAAGTTATCGGTTTTTACTGGCGTGGGCCGGTTCACTTGCGCTCGGCTCTTGGTCCGTGAAGTTGACGCGCAGTATAGCGACAGGCCCATGGCCGGCAAAGCGCTGGCTGTGCCCGATGGTCACTGAAAGTGGGTAGAATGCGGTTTTTTTCCAGCCTGGGGGTGCGCTTTGCGCGAAATTGTCCTGATCAACATCACAGGTCTTGACCGACCGGGTCTCACCGCGGCCATTACCGGCGTCCTGGCCCAGGGTGGTGTGAACATTCTCGACATCGGCCAGGCGGTGATCCATGACACTCTGTCGTTCGGCATCCTGGTGGAAATCCCCAGCACCGAGCAGGCCTCGTCGGTACTCAAGGACATCCTGTTTACGGCCTATAAGCTGGATCAACAGGTGCGTTTCACTCCGGTGTCCGAAGAGGACTACCAGCACTGGGTACAAGGCCAGGGCAAAAAGCGCCATATCGTCACCCTGTTGACCCGCAAGGTCACTGCCGAGCAGTTGCAACGTGTCAGCTCCATTACCGCGCAGTACGGTTTGAATATCGACCATATCGACCGTCTGTCAGGTCGCATGCCATTGGATACCCCTGCTGATAAGGGCAAGGGCTGCATCGAGTTTTCCGTGCGCGGCGAGCCGGCGGATGCGCAAGCGCTACGTGCCGAATTCCTCAGCGTGGCCCAGGAGCTGAATGTCGATATCGCCTTCCAGGAAGATTCGCTGTTCCGTCGCAACCGTCGCCTGGCGGTTTTCGACATGGACTCCACCCTGATCGAAGCCGAAGTCATCGACGAGTTGGCCAAGGCGGCCGGTGTGGGCGAGCAAGTGTCCGCGATTACCGAGCGGGCGATGGCCGGTGAGCTGGATTTTCGGGCCAGCTTCAAGGAGCGTCTGGCGTTGCTCAAGGGCCTGGACGTGAGTGTGCTGGATTCCATCGGCGCGTCACTGCGCCTGACCGAGGGCGCTGAAACCCTGTTTGCCGAACTCAAGCGCCTGGGCTACAAGACCGCCATCCTGTCGGGCGGCTTCACCTACTTCGCCAAGCAGTTGCAGGCGAAGTTGGGCATTGACTATGTATTTGCCAACGAGCTGGAAGTGGTGGATGGCAAGGTGACCGGATTGGCCGTCGAGCCGATTGTCGATGCGCAGCGCAAGGCGGATCTGCTCAAGGAACTGGCCCACAAGGAAGGCTTGCGCCTGGAGCAGACCATTGCGGTCGGCGATGGCGCCAATGACCTGCCGATGCTGGCGATTGCCGGGCTGGGTGTGGCGTTTCGCGCCAAGCCGTTGGTCAAGCAATCTGCCAAGCAAGCGATCTCGACCTTGGGTCTGGATGGCGTGCTGTATCTGCTGGGCTTGCGCGACCGCGACGGTCAGCTCTAACTGACGAAATGCGGTCAAAAATGTGGGAGGGGGCTTGCTCCCGATGGCGGTGGAACAGTCTATACATCTCCGACTGGAATACCGCCATCGGGAGCAAGCCCCCTCCCACATTTGATCTTTGCAGTTTTCAGATTAGGCTTTAGGCAGTGCGATAGCCTGGCCCATCTGTACTGGCGAACCCGCCAACAACGCTTCGGTCCATTTCACCTGCTCCGGTCCGAACAGCACGATGGCGGTCGAGCCCAGCTTGAAGCGACCCATCTCTGCACCTTTTTCCAGGTGAATCGGTGCGCGGGCAGCTTCGTCGTAGCGGAAGGTTTTCAGCTCACGCTTGGGCGGCGTCACCAGGCCGGCCCACACAGTTTCAATCGACGCCACAATCATCGCGCCCACCAGCACCAAGGCCATCGGGCCGCGCTCGGTGTCGAACAGGCAAACAACCCGCTCGTTACGCGCAAACAGCTCCGGCACGTTTTCGGCGGTGGTCTGGTTGACCGAGAAAATCCGCCCTGGCACGTACACCATCTCGCGCAAGGTACCGGCCAGTGGCATGTGCACGCGGTGGTAGTCCTTCGGCGACAGATAAATAGTGGCGAAGTCGCCACCCATGAATGGTGCAGCCAGTGCCGCGTCGCCGCCGAGCAGTTCCAGCACGCTGAAGCTGTGGCCCTTGGCCTGGAAGATGCGGCCATGCTCGATCGGTCCTACCTGGCTGACGGCGCCGTCGGCCGGGCTGAGTACCGCGCCTGGGGTCGAGTCCAGCGGGCGGGCGTCGTCTTTCAAGGCGCGGGTGAAGAAGGCGTTGAAGTGCTCGTAGGCGGTCAGGTCTTCAACCAGGGCCTGGGACATGTCCACTTGGTAGCGCTTGGCGAACCAGGCGGTGAAGGCGTTCTTGAACCAGCGCACGCGGCATTCGGCAATGCAGCCGGCCAAGCGTGAGAGCAAGTGGTGCGGGAGCAAATACTGGCTGAGGATAAACAACTGCTTTTTCATAACTGTCCTTAAACCTTAAATCTCAACGGGGGTGTCGGGGTGGTTGCCCCATTCGCCCCAGGAACCGGCATAACCTTTGACTCGCGGATAACCGAGCGCCTTGGCCACCAGGTAGGTGAAGCCAGAGCGGTGGTGAGTCTGGCAATGGGTGATGATTTCTTTGTCGCGGGTCAGCCCGAGGTCTTCGAGGACCTGCGGCATGTCACGGCGGATACGGAGGTTGCGCGCCTTGTCCATGCCGGCGGTCCATTCGAAATTTACCGCGCCGGGGATGTGACCGCCTTTGGCCGCAAGCATTTTCTCGCCGGAATACTCCAGCGGGCCGCGGGCGTCCCAGATACCCAGGTCGGCGGCGCCGAGACGGCTTTGCAGGTATTCGCGGGTGGCGGTGGGGCCATCGTGCAGCGTTAGGCTGACCGGGCCGCCGACGGGGGCGGGGGCTTCGGTGGAGAGGGGGAGCCCTTCCTCGAGCCACGCCAGCAGGCCGCCGTCGAGGTAGTGATATTTCGGGTGGCCGATCACGTCGAGCATCCAGATAAAGCGCCCGGCCCAGCCGCCGCCTTCGTCGTCATAGACCACGTAGGTCGCGTCCGGGGTGTGGCCCAGTTCGCCGAACAGTTTTTCCAGGTCGGCTTGGCTGGGCAATAGGCCGGGTGCCGGGGGCTGGCCCAGTTGGGTGCGTTTGGGGTCAACGAAATGCGCGCCGGGGATATGCCCTGCGGCGTAGCGGGCGGCACTGGTGAGGTCCACGACAATCAGGTGTTCGGCATCAAGGCGGCCAAGCAGATCGCTGGATTCGATCACCAGCGGCAAGCCAGAGAAGTCAGGCATGTGAGGTCTCCTGGGCACAAATGTTGGCGATTAAAGACGGCGATTGTAGCGCAAGCATCAGGTGCTGCGGTTGGTAAAGCTGTGCAAGGCCTTTTCGATGCATTGAGCGGTTTTGCCGAACGCCTGCACGGTGGTTTCCGAGAACGGGCCGCCGCCCTGGTCCGCGACGATCAGCATCACCACGCGGCCGTTGCAACTCAAAGAGCGCAACAGCAAGTGCTCGCCGGTGAACAAGCGACGCAGGACCGGCGGTAGCAAGGCCGAGAACTGCGCATGGTTGTCGGGGCTGAGCCGCACCTGTGCGGATTTTTCCAGCAGGCGTTGCAGCAATGTGCTGTTGATTACATCCAGGCTCAGGTGCGCGGCGTCCTTAGGCAACCCGTCGGCCTGATGCACGCGCAAGGTACTCAAGGCGCGATCGGCCATGAACAGCAAAACCCGCTGCATACCGCTGGCTACCAAGGCGTTCTTGGCGCAGGTGGTCAAGTGCATGGCATTGGCGAAGCGATTTGGCTCGACCAGCAGCTCGGTGCAGTGCTTGCGCCATACAGCCAGGGACTCGGCGGTGGGCGGCGGCGCCGGCAGCAGTCCGCGATGGACCTTCTGCACATGCCACGGCCAGATCAGCGACAGCGCCGGGTGCCAGAGATCAGGCATCAAGGTGGTGCGGGCGCTGGTCACAGCTTGCTGGTGCACCTGCTGTTGCACGTCACTCAATGGCACCTGCAGGTAGAGGGCGGTCAGGTATTGCCAACGCTCGGTGTGCGGGCAGGTCCAGGATTCCTGGGCCGACATCGCCAGGCCGTTAGCCAGCAGCACGGTGTTGGCCGGCTGGTTCAGCCAGCGGCGCAGGTTGGGCTCGGCATCGAGCAGTTGCTGGTGGCGCAGGGCATCGTCTTCGCGGGCAATGTGCAGCGCCTTGACCAGCAAACGCTGCTCCGCCAGCAGCAGCTTGTAGCCCTGTGACACCCAGATCGGCAGGTGCCAGGCGTGGGTCAACTCCAGGCAAAGGTCGAGCAAGCGCACGCCGAACAATTCTTGCTCGACCTGGCGCGCCGACTGGCCTTTATGGATCACCCGCAGCTCCCATTCCTCCAGGAGCTTGGGGAAGGCGACGGCCATCGGCCACAGCGGTGACAGAAACAGCAGGCTGCCCCAGTGGATGTCCTGCCACAACCGCGCCAAGCGGCTGCCGAACAAACCGTTGGCTTGCTGGGACGCGTGCTGGCTCACCAGTAGCAATTGGCGCAACGCAACGGGGATTTCCTGGGCTGGCACCGAGGGCAGGCGCGCCAGCAGTTCCTCGGCACGCTCGAGGCCGAGGCGGTTAAGCGCCACTTCGAGGTTTTCCGCGGGTTCGGCCAGGCTGCCATGGGTTTGACTGTTGGCTTCGCGCATGACGCTGAGCACCAAGGCCGGACTGTCTTGCATCAGCTCGGCAATATCTCGCAATGAACTGCGACTATCGCGAATGGCCTTGCACACGCGTTCATGGCTGGCCTGGGGCACGGGCAGCAACACATCGTCCAGGCACTTGATCCAAGCGGCGAGGGTGGTGGGTTTTGCATTGGATACGGTCGTTTCGTTTGCCATGATTGGGGCGCGATCATCACTTGCGTTTAACACGCCCGGAACGGGCCGAATTGGCTTTTCGCCTTAACGGGCTATAGTCTGGCGCAGTTTTGCCGATAAGTAGAACAAGAGTTTTCCGCAACACCCAATATGTCCATGAACCCGACGGCGCAAGTACCCATCTCCTATGGCTAAAATTATCGGCATCATTGTCGTCATCGCAAGTGTGCTCGGAGGGTACGTCCTCTCCCACGGTAAAATCGCCGCGTTGATTCAACCTTTCGAAGTGCTGATTATCGGCGGCGCGGCGTTTGGCGCATTCTTGCAGGCCAACCCCGGCTACATGACCATGCATGTGATCAAGAAGTCGCTGGGCATGTTCAGTTCGCGCTTCTCACACACCTTCTATCTGGAAGTGCTGGGGCTGGTCTACGAGATCCTCAACAAGAGCCGCCGTGAAGGCATGATGGCGATCGAAGGCGATATCGAAGACGCCGCCGCCAGCCCGATTTTCGCCAAGTACCCGGCGGTGCTCAAAGACGAGCGCATGACCGCCTATATCTGTGATTACCTGCGCATCATGTCCTCCGGCAATATGGCGCCCCACGAGCTGGAAGGCCTGTTCGACATGGAGTTGTTCAGCCTCAAGGAAGAGCTGGAGCATCCGTCCCACGCCGTGACCGGCATCGCCGACGGCATGCCTGGCTTTGGTATTGTCGCGGCCGTACTGGGTATCGTGGTGACCATGGCCTCCCTTGGCGAGGGCGACCAGGCAGCCATCGGCATGCACGTCGGCGCGGCGCTGGTGGGGACCTTCTTCGGTATTCTTGCGGCCTATGGTTTCTTTGGGCCGCTTGCCACATCCCTGGCCCACGATGCCAAGGAAGAGGTCAACCTCTATGAAGCGATCAAGGCATGCCTGGTAGCGTCCGCGTCGGGCATGCCGCCGTCGCTGGCCGTGGAGTTCGGGCGCAAGGTGCTCTACCCGAAGCATCGCCCAAGTTTCTCCGAGCTGGAACAAGCGGTTCGCGGTCGCTAAGCCATGGAAAACAACCAGCCAATCATCATCAAGCGCGTCAAGCGCTTCGCTGCGGGGCACCATGGTGGTGCCTGGAAAATCGCCTTCGCAGACTTCGCCACGGCAATGATGGCGTTCTTTCTGGTGCTGTGGCTGATGTCTACCGCCACGCCGGAGCAGAAAATCGCCATCGCCGGTTACTTCAAAGACCCGATTGGCTTTTCCGAAAGCGGCACGCCCTTCGTGATCGACTTGGGCGGCTCTCCGCAGTTGGCGCCTGAACGCACCATCAACCCGGAAGTGCAGACCGAATCGCCGCAGGAAAAAATCCCGATCGAGCGCGATACGGTTGAAACCATGGCCGAGCAGGTCGAGCAGGAGCGCCTGGAGCTGTTGCTGCAGGAATTGCAGAACAAGGTTGAGGAAAATCCGCAGCTGCTGAAGTTCAAGGACCAGATTTCCTTCGAGATCACGCCCGAGGGGCTGCGCATCCAGATTACCGACGCCGCCAACCGGCCGATGTTCGACTCCGGCAGCGCGCGCTTGAAACCGTACTTTGAAGACATCCTGCTGGCCATGGCCGACACCATCAAGGCGGTGCCGAACAAGATCAGCATCAGCGGCCATACCGATGCCAAGCCTTACGCGGGCCAGGGCGACTTCGGCAACTGGGAACTCTCGGCCAACCGCGCCAACGCCGCCCGCCGTGCGCTGGTGGCCGGTAGCTATCCAGACCCGCAAGTGGCGCGAGTGGTAGGTTTTGCTTCCTCGCAGTTGTTTGATCCCAAGGACCCGTTCAACCCGGTCAACCGCCGCATTGATATCGTGGTACTGACCAAAAAGGCCCAGCGTGCGATTGAGGGCGACCAGCCGCCGCCACCGACACCGACCCAGGGTGACGGCGCACCAGGCGAAGTGCCGGTTGATCCGAATGCGCTACCGCCGGAACAGCAGCCGCTGCCGGCCCATGAGCTGCGGCAGAAGCTGAACCTGTTTGATGATGGCGGGGTGAAGGATCCTACGGTGCCTGCGCCGGCCTCCTAAGCTCCAGATACAACAAGGCCGCGATGATCGCGGCCTTGTTGTATCTACCGTTTCACTGTAGGAGCGAGCTTGCTCGCGAAAAACGTCAACGATAACGTGTGTATTCAGGATGCCCGTGTTGCTCTTGGGGTCTTCGCGAGCAAGCTCGCTCCTACAGAGGCTGGCGGTTTAGTAGCTGCTCTCAGGTAGGCTCGCAATAATCGACCGATAGCTGTTCATCCGCTGCTGTTGCACGCGGCCATCTTCCAGGGCCTTGAGCAACGCACAGCCCGGCTCGCGGTCGTGCTTGCAGTCGCGGAAGCGGCAGGTGCCGATCAGGTCGTTGAACTCGATGAAGCCCGCTTCCACATCGCTGCGGCTGACGTGGCCGAGGCCGAATTCACGGATGCCCGGGGAGTCGATCAATTCGCCGCCGCCGGGAAAGTGGAACAACCGCGCGGTAGTGGTGGTGTGAGTGCCCTGGCCGGACAGTTCCGACAGTGGGCCGACGCGGGTGTCGACTTCCGGTAACAGGCTGTTGACCAGCGAAGACTTGCCCACGCCGGACTGGCCGACAAACACGCTGATGCGCCCGTCCAACTGCTGTTGCAGTTGTTCCATGCCGTTGCCGTGATGGGCCGACACTTCCAGCACCGGGTAGCCCAGGGTGCGGTAGACCGCCAACAACGCATTGAGCGCCGGGGCGTTCTGCTCGTCGATCAGGTCGAATTTGTTCAGCAGCAACAGCGGGCGAATACCGGCATGCTCGGCCGCGACCAGGTAGCGGTCGATCAGGTTGGCATGGGGCTCGGGCAGCGGCGCGAACACGATCACGATCATGTCGACGTTGGCGGCTACCGGCTTGAGCTGGCCACGGCTGTCGGGGCGGCGCAGTTCGGTGCTGCGTGGCAATTGGGCGACGATCACGCCGATGCCCTGGTTGCCGGCACGCCACACGACTTTGTCGCCGGTGACCAGCGCAGGCAGATTGGCGCGCAGGTGGCAACGGGATACTGAGCCTGCGAGCTCGCCTTCCAGCGCCTCGACCTCGACCTGCACGCCGAAGTGCGCGATCACCAGGCCGGTTTGTTCTGGGCCCAGGTCGCCGCCCTCGAGTGCTTCCACGGCGGAGGATTCACGTTTGGCGGCGCGTGCGGCGCGTTCACCTTGAATCTTTTCGATGCGCCAGTTTTGGCGACGATTGAGCTGGCGTTTGGCCATTGGTGTTCCGTGTCGATAATGCAAAGGTTAGGTAAAACGGTCGCGAGTCTAGCACGCCCCCGCCTGCTAAACTGCCTGGCTACGCCAAGGTGCCAAGAGAATCAAGCCATGCAAAACCCACAGAACCTGATTTGGATCGATCTGGAAATGACCGGTCTGAACCCTGACACCGACGTCATTATCGAGATGGCGACCATTGTCACCGACAGCAACCTCAACACCTTGGCCGAAGGTCCGGTGATCGCTATCCACCATAGCGACGCCGTGCTCGCCACCATGGACGAGTGGAACACCCGCACCCACGGTAACTCCGGCCTGACCCAACGCGTGCGCGACAGCCGCATCAGCATGGCCGAAGCCGAAGCTGAAACCATCGCCTTCCTGGAAAAGTGGGTACCCAAGGGCAAGTCGCCGATCTGCGGCAACAGCATCTGCCAGGACAGACGCTTCCTTTATACGCATATGAAGGCACTGGAGAGCTACTTCCACTATCGCAACCTCGACGTGTCGACGTTGAAAGAGCTGGCTGCGCGTTGGGCGCCGGAGGTCAAGGACAGCTTCCATAAAGGCAGCACGCACCTGGCGCTGGATGATATTCGCGAGTCGATTGCCGAGTTGCAGCATTACCGCAAGCATTTCATCAAGGCTTGAAAACTGGGCGACTGCTGAACATGTGGGAGGGGGCTTGCTCCCGATGGCGGTGTGCCAGCCCCAGATGCATTGACTGACACTCCCTCATCGGGGCATGGGTATCTACACAACTTCTGGTGCGCCGCCGGCCCATGTGGGAGGGGGCTTGCCCCCGATGGCGGCCTCACAGCCGACCAGGATGTTCGGTTGGATCGAGTACATATCCATTGTTTAGTTGACGGCCGCTATTGGTTCCGCCCTTACGGCGGGTCACTTTCGAAAAGCGCGTAAGTAACCAAGATCAAGAGCGGCTCGCTTCGCATCGTGGTTACTGACGGTCGCATGTCAGAGTTGTGTAGATACCCATGCTCATCGGGGGCAAGCCCCTTCCCACACTTGAATGGGTTTGCAAATCCAAGTGTTGGAGAGCGTTTGCCCCCTTTTGGTGCCATCAGCAAATGATTAGACTGCCGGCCTCTCTGCAAGGATCGCCATCATGTTGCTGATGCTCTACCTCATCGCCATCACGGCCGAAGCCATGACTGGCGCGTTGTCTGCCGGTCGGCGTGGCATGGACTGGTTTGGCGTGGTGCTGATCGCCTGTGTGACGGCCTTGGGCGGTGGTTCGGTGCGCGATGTATTACTTGGTCACTACCCGCTGACGTGGGTAAAACACCCGGAATATCTGGTGCTCACCTCCGTCGCGGCGTTGGTGACGATTTTTATCGCACCGCTGATGCGCCGCCTGCGCTCGCTGTTTTTGGCGTTGGACGCCTTGGGCTTGGTGGCATTTACCCTGATTGGCTGCATGACCGCCCTGGAAATGGGCCACGGCATGTTGGTGGCGTCGGTCAGTGGGGTGATCACCGGTGTCTTCGGCGGTATTCTGCGGGATATCTTCTGCAACGACATCCCGCTGATCTTCCGCCGCGAGCTGTACGCCAGCGTGTCATTCCTGGCCGCGTGGTTCTATCTGCTGTGTCTTTATCTGGAACTGCCGAGTGAGCAGGCAATTCTGCTGACGTTGTTCAGCGGCTTTCTATTGCGCCTGCTGGCGATCCGTTTTCACTGGGAAATGCCCAAGTTCGTCTACAACGATGACGTTCACTGACGACCAGCGTGTTGCTTGAGCGCCCATTCCACATGCTCGCGCACCAACTCCGACGGGTAATCCCGCCGCGCCTTCAAGGCTTCCAGCACCGGTATGCTCGACGGCGCATTACCCAGGCCTACCGCCAGGTTGCGCAACCAGCGCTCGTACCCGGCACGGCGCAAGGGTGAACCTTCGGTACTGCTGAGAAATTTATCCTCGTCCCACATGAACAGTTCGGCAAGTTCCGCGTTATCCAGATTGTGCCGTGGCTTGAAATCGCTTTCGGCGGTAGGTCGGGCGAAACGATTCCACGGGCAAACGATCTGACAGTCATCGCAGCCAAATACGCGGTTACCGATCAGTGGGCGCAGGTCCTCGGGGATGGCGCTCTTGAGTTCGATGGTCAGGTAGGAAATGCAGCGCCGGGCGTCCAGCACGTAAGGGCCGACGAAGGCATTGGTGGGGCAGATGTCCAGGCAGGCGGTGCAGCGGCCACAGTGTTCGGTGACATGGGGCGGGTCCAGCGGCAGCGGCAGATCCACAAACAGTTCGCTCAAGAAGAAATAACTGCCGGCCTTGCGGTTGAGTACCAAGGTGTTTTTACCGATCCAACCCAGTCCGGCTTGTTCGGCGATAGCTTTTTCCAATACGGGGGCGCTGTCGACAAAGGCGCGAAAACCGAAGGGGCCGATCTGTGCCTGGATGCGATCGGCCAATTGCTGCACGCGCTTGCGGATCAGCTTGTGGTAGTCGCGGCCCAGGGCGTAGCGCGAGATGTAGGCTTTTTCCGGCTTGGCCAGCAGTTGTGCCATCTGGGTATCGCCGGGCAGGTAGTCCATGCGCAGCGACACCACGCGCAAGGTGCCGGGCACCAGCTCGTCGGGGTGTGAACGTTTGCTGCCGTGGGCGCCCATGTAGTCCATCTCGCCGTGGTAGCCCGCGTCGAGCCAGCGTTGCAGGTGCTGTTCATGCTCAGCCAGGTCGAGGCCGCTGATGCCGACTTGTTGGAAGCCCAGCTCGCGGCCCCAGTCTTTGATCGATTGGGCGAGGGCGGGCAGATCGGAGGTAATAGCAGGCATGAGACACAGGAAACCACGGGTTAGATGCGTATAATTCTGCCAGACATCGGAGCTTGAAGACGCATGCCTCAGACAAAACACCAAATAACCGACGTTCAGCCCCTGTTGCCCGGCCATTTGCCGCAACTGGCTGCGCGTTCCCCGGATGCCCATAAAGGCCAGTTCGGCCATGTATTAGTCATCGGTGGCGACCGCGGCTTTGGTGGCGCGGCGTTACTGAGTACCGAAAGTGCCCTGCGCGGCGGTGCCGGCATGGTGTCCCTGGCGACCCGCCCTGAGCATGTGCCGGCGGCGCTGGCACGGCTGCCGGAAGTGATGACGGTGGGCGTCAGCTCTGCGAACCAGTTGATGAGCCTGCTGGAAAAAATCTCGGTCATCGTGATTGGCCCTGGCTTGGGCGCTGCGGCGTGGGGCAAAAGCCTGCTGTCCGTGGCGGCCAATGCCCAGCAGCCGCAGGTCTGGGATGCTGACGCCTTGAATCAGCTGGCCACAGGCAGCGTCAGCCTTCCTGCCAATAGCGTGATCACCCCGCATCCAGGTGAAGCAGCGCGGTTGTTGGGTATCTCGACAGCCGAGGTTCAGGCAGACCGCCTTAAGGTGGCGCGCGCGTTGAGCGAGAAATTCAATGCGGTGGCTATCCTCAAGGGTGCTGGCAGTTTGATTGCTAGCCCGGACGGACGTGTTTCCCGCTGTGATCAAGGCCATCCGGCCATGGCGACGGCTGGGCTTGGTGATGTCTTGGCCGGCCTGGTCGGCGCGTTATTGGCCCAGGGCATGTCCGCCTATGAGGCAAGTTGCCTGGCGGTATGGTTGCACGCCACGGCGGGAGATCGCCAAGGCAGTTTTGGTCGCGGCCTGGCTGCCAGCGACCTGATACCTGCCATTCGTCAATTGCTGGAGGAGCAGTCACCGTGCCTGAATTAGTGCTTTCCTTGGCGAATGAAGACGCCATGGTTGCGTTCGGTCAACGCATCTCGCAGGTCACCGCCGGGGCAGGATTGATTTTTCTCGAGGGTGACCTTGGGGCCGGCAAGACCACACTGTCGCGAGGAATTATTCGCGGTCTTGGCCATACGGGCGCGGTCAAAAGCCCGACGTTCACTTTGGTAGAGCCCTACGAGATCGGTGACGTGCGTGCCTTCCACTTCGACCTCTATCGCCTGGTCGACCCCGAAGAGCTCGAATTCATGGGTATCCGTGATTATTTCGACGAAGATGCGCTATGCCTGATCGAATGGCCAGATAAAGGCACAGGCTTTTTGCCAAAGCCAGACATGACCATTACCATTACGCCGCATGAGCACGGACGTCAGCTGAAGTTGTTGCCCCAGAGCGAGCGCGCTAAAGCGTGGTGCGCCACTCTGGCATTGGAATTCAAATAAAATTGGTGGGGTTAGGTATGCGCTTTCGCGCGTTGGTTGCTGTCGTGGGGGTGTTGCTTGCGGCAATGACTGTCAATGCTCTGGCTGCTTCACAGGTAAAGAGTGTTCGCCTGTGGCGAGCGCCGGATAACACGCGACTGGTGTTCGACCTGTCTGGCCCGGTCCAGCACAGTGTCTTTACCCTGACGGCACCTGATCGCCTGGTGATAGACATCAATGGTGCCAGTCTGGCCGCGCCGCTGAAGGTTTCTACCGCCAACACGCCAATTACCGCCATGCGCTCGGCCCAGCGTACGCCGACCGACCTGCGCGTGGTCATCGACCTGAAAAAGGCCGTGACCCCCAAAAGTTTTTCGCTGGCACCCAACGCCCAATACGGCAACCGCCTGGTGGTCGACCTGTTCGACAACCCTGCCGACGCCGCACCGCCGCCTGCGCCGACGCCAAGCGTGGCGACGGTACCGGCGGTGCCGGTCAACCCCTCGCAACCCCAGGTCAAGCTGCCACCTCCGCCGCCCGCACCGGCTGGCAAGCGCGACATCATCGTGGTGATCGACGCCGGCCACGGTGGCGAAGACCCGGGTGCCTCCGGCTCCCGTGGCCAGCATGAGAAGGACGTGGTACTGGCGATCGCCCGCGAGCTGCAGCGCCAGATCAACGGCATGAAGGGCTACCGTGCCGAGCTGACGCGCACCGGTGACTACTTCATTCCTTTGCGTGGCCGTACCGAAATCGCCCGTAAGAAGGGTGCTGACCTGTTCGTGTCGATCCATGCCGACGCCGCCCCGTCCACTGCCGCCTTTGGTGCTTCGGTGTTTGCCCTGTCGGATCGCGGCGCCACCTCCGAGACCGCCCGCTGGCTGGCCGACAGTGAAAACCGTTCCGACTTGATCGGCGGGGCCGGCAACGTGTCCCTCGACGATAAGGACAAGATGCTCGCCGGCGTGCTGCTCGACCTGTCGATGACCGCCTCGCTGACCTCCAGCCTGAACGTCGGCCAGAAAGTCCTGAGCAACATCGGTCGCGTGACCTCGCTGCACAAACAGCGCGTGGAGCAGGCCGGGTTCATGGTGTTGAAGTCGCCGGATATCCCGTCGATCCTGGTGGAAACCGGGTTTATCTCCAACGCCAACGAGGCGTCGAAGCTGGCCAGCGCCAGCCATCAGCAGGCGTTGGCACGCTCGATCAGCGCCGGCGTGCGCCAGTTCTTCCAGCAGAACCCGCCGCCGGGCACCTATATCGCCTGGCTGCGCGACTCCGGCAAGATCGCCCAGGGCCCGCGTGACCATCGCGTGCAGCCCGGTGATACCGTCGCCATGCTGGCAGTACGTTTCCAAGTCACGCCTGCGGCCTTGCGCAGCGCCAATAACCTGAAAAGCGATGAATTGAAGATCGGCCAGGTGTTGACCATTCCCGGCACTGAATTGGCGGCGCAGTAATGAGCGAATCCATCTTGAACAGCGGCTCGCGCATTGAATTGCTCAGCCCGCGTCTTGCCAACCAGATCGCCGCCGGTGAGGTCGTTGAGCGCCCGGCTTCGGTGATCAAGGAGTTGCTGGAAAACAGCATCGACTCGGGCGCCAAGCGCATCGATGTCGACGTGGAGCAGGGCGGTGTCAAGCTGCTGCGGGTGCGCGACGACGGCAGTGGCATCTCCGCCGATGACCTGCCGCTGGCCCTGGCCCGCCACGCCACCAGCAAGATACGCGACCTGGAAGACCTGGAGCGGGTCATGAGCCTGGGCTTTCGCGGTGAGGCCCTGGCCTCCATCAGTTCCGTGGCCCGCCTGACTCTCACTTCCCGCACACGCAGTGCCGAGCAAGCCTGGCAAGTGGAAACCGAAGGTCGCGACATGGCGCCTCGGGTTCAGCCGGCGGCGCACCCGGTGGGCACTTCGGTGGAAGTACGCGACCTGTTCTTCAACACCCCGGCACGGCGCAAATTCCTCAAGGCCGAGAAAACCGAATTCGACCACCTGCAAGAAGTCATCAAGCGCCTGGCCCTGGCCCGCTTCGATGTGGCGTTTCATCTGCGCCACAACGGCAAGACCATCCTCAGCCTGCACGAAGCCCACGACGACGCCGCACGCGCTCGCCGGGTGGCGGCAGTGTGCGGTAGCGGGTTCCTGGAGCAGGCACTGCCGATTGAGATCGAACGCAATGGCCTGAGGCTGTGGGGCTGGGTCGGGTTGCCGACGTTTTCCCGTAGCCAGGCCGACTTGCAGTATTTCTTTGTGAACGGCCGTGCGGTACGCGACAAGCTGGTGGCCCACGCGGTGCGCCAGGCCTACCGCGACGTGCTGTTCAACGGGCGGCACCCGACGTTTGTGCTGTTCTTTGAGGTCGACCCGTCGGTGGTCGACGTCAACGTGCACCCGACCAAGCACGAAGTGCGCTTCCGTGATGGGCGCATGGTGCATGACTTCCTGTATGGCACGCTGCACCGCGCCTTGGGCGATGTGCGTCCGGATGACCAACTGTCAGCGCCGATTGTCACGGCCGTGGTACGGCCAACTGGCCCGGAAGCCGGAGAGTTCGGCCCCCAGGGTGAAATGAGCCTGGCCGCCAACCTGCTGCAATCGCCACAGTCGCAACCGACCTACACGGCGCCGAACTCGGGTGCCGGTGCGGGCTATCAGTATCAATACACGCCGCGGCCGCAATCGACAGTGCCGGTGGCCGAGGCCCAGGCGGCGTACCGTGAGTTTTTCGCGCCGCTGCCGGGCGCCGAGCCGGGTATTGCTCCTTCACTGCCGGAAGGCGGCGGTGATATTCCGCCACTGGGCTATGCCCTGGCGCAGCTCAAGGGCATCTACATTCTTGCGGAAAATGCCCATGGCCTGGTGCTGGTGGACATGCACGCCGCCCACGAACGGATCATGTACGAGCGCCTGAAAGTTGCCATGGCCAGCGAAGGCCTCAGCGGCCAGCCGCTGCTGGTGCCGGAGTCCCTGGCGGTGAGCCAGCGCGAGGCCGATTGCGCCGAAGAGCATCACAGTGTGTTCCAGAAACTTGGCTTCGAATTGCAGCGCCTGGGCCCGGAAACCCTGGCGATCCGTCAGATACCCGCCTTGCTCAAGCAGGCCGAGGCCAACCGCCTGGTGGCCGACGTGCTGGCAGACCTGATGGAATACGGCACCAGTGACCGTATCCAGGCGCATATCAATGAGCTGCTTGGCACCATGGCCTGCCACGGTGCCATTCGCGCCAATCGCCGCCTGGCCCTGCCGGAAATGAACGGCCTGCTGCGCGACATGGAAAACACCGAGCGCAGCGGCCAATGCAACCATGGCCGACCGACCTGGACCCAGATGGGACTGGACGATCTGGACAAACTCTTCTTGCGCGGCCGTTGATGAGCGCCTTGCCCCCCGCTATCTTCCTGATGGGCCCCACGGCCGCCGGCAAGACCGACCTGGCCATCGAGCTGACCAAGGTGTTGCCCTGCGAGCTGATCAGCGTTGACTCTGCCCTGGTTTACCGGGACATGGACATTGGTACTGCCAAGCCGTCGAAAGCGTTGTTGGCCCAGTATCCGCACCGTTTGATCGACATCATCGACCCGGCCGAGAGCTATTCGGCCGCGGATTTTCGTACCGACGCCCTGGCGGCCATGGCTGAGATCACCGCGCGGGGCAATATTCCGCTGCTAGTGGGCGGTACGATGCTCTACTACAAGGCTTTGCAGGAAGGCCTGGCCGATATGCCGCCTGCTGACGCCCAAGTGCGCGCCGAACTCGAAGAAGAGGCTGCACGCCTCGGCTGGCAAGCCTTGCACGATCAATTGGCGGCGGTGGACCCGGTGTCCGCGGCGCGCATTCACCCCAATGACCCCCAGCGCCTCACCCGTGCCTTGGAAGTCTGGCGTGTGAGTGGCCGGACCATGACTGAACACAGGCTGAAACAAAGTGCGCAAAGTGCTGATGCAGGCGCATCTGGACAGTCACAATTGCCCTATACTGTGGCGAACCTGGCCATCGCTCCGGCAAATCGCCAGGTGCTGCATGAACGAATTGCACAAAGATTCACAATTATGTTGGAACAGGGGTTTGTGGAGGAGGTCGTAGCACTGCGTTCAAGAGGTGACCTGCATCCCGGGCTGCCTTCGATACGTGCTGTAGGCTACCGCCAAGTCTGGGATCATCTGGATGGCAAGCTGACGTCAGCCGAAATGCAGGAGCGCGGCATCATTGCCACGCGCCAATTGGCGAAGCGCCAGTTCACCTGGCTGCGCAGCTGGAGCGATTTGCACTGGTTGGACAGCCTGGACAGCGACAATCTGTCACGCGCCTTGAAATACTTGGGAACGGTCTCCATATTGAGCTGAGTCCTTGCAATTGCCGTCTATCCTTGGGGGTGTGGCGGCCATAAGCTATCTATTTTCCGATTTTTTATTATTGATCCTTAAAGGAGTGCGGCACATGTCAAAAGGGCATTCGCTACAAGACCCTTACTTGAATACTTTACGTAAAGAGAAAGTGGGGGTTTCCATCTACCTGGTCAACGGTATCAAGCTGCAAGGTACGATCGAGTCGTTCGACCAGTTCGTGATCCTGCTGAAAAACACCGTCAGCCAGATGGTCTACAAGCACGCTATCTCGACAGTCGTTCCAGTTCGTCCAATTCGTCTGCCTAGCGCAGCAGGTGACGAACAGGGTGACGCTGAGCCAGGTAACGCCTGATAGGAGTCTCCTTTGTTCTTTGAGCGCCACGGTGGTGGTGAGCGAGTAATCCTCGTTCACTTGGATGGACAGGACCCTGAGGCGCGCGAAGATCCGCAGGAGTTTCAGGAGTTGGCAAATTCGGCCGGCGCCGAGACCGTTGCGTTTTTTAACGTGCCGCGTCATCGGCCAACCGCCAAATACCTGATAGGCAGCGGCAAGGTCGAGGAATTGCGCGACCTGGTCCACGCCGAAGAAGCCGATCTGGTGATCTTCAATCACATTCTCACGCCCAGTCAGGAACGTAACCTCGAACGTGTTTTCGAGTGTCGCGTGATTGACCGTACCGGCCTCATCCTCGATATTTTTGCCCAGCGCGCCCGTACCCATGAAGGCAAGCTCCAGGTCGAACTGGCCCAGCTTGACCACATGAGCACCCGCCTGGTTCGCGGCTGGACTCACCTTGAGCGCCAGGGTGGTGGTATCGGTATGCGAGGCCCGGGTGAAACCCAGCTGGAAACCGACCGGCGCCTGCTGCGGGTTCGCCTGCGCCAGATCAAGGGCCGCCTCGAGAAAGTGCGCAGCCAACGCGAGCAATCGCGACGTGGCCGTACCCGCGCGGATATCCCGACCGTTTCCCTAGTGGGTTATACCAACGCCGGCAAATCCACGCTGTTCAACAACGTGACGAAATCGGACGTGTACGCGGCCGACCAACTGTTCGCAACCCTCGACCCGACCCTGCGCCGCCTGGATATCGACGACCTGGGGCCGATTGTCCTGGCCGATACAGTGGGCTTCATCCGTCACTTGCCCCACAAGCTGGTCGAGGCATTTCGGTCTACGCTCGAAGAGTCGAGCAATTCCGACCTGCTCTTGCACGTGATCGATGCGGCCGAACCGGATCGCATGCTGCAAATTGAACAGGTCATGGTGGTGCTGGGCGAGATTGGTGCCCAGGACTTGCCGATCCTCGAGGTCTATAACAAACTCGATTTGCTCGAAGGCGTTGAGCCACAGATCCAGCGCGACGAAAACGGCAAGCCCCAACGGGTCTGGTTGTCGGCGCGTGATGGCAGTGGCCTGGAGCTGCTTGAACAAGCCATTGCCGAATTGCTCGGCAGCGATTTGTTCGTCGGTACCTTGCGCTTGCCTCAGCGTTTTGCTCGACTGCGTGCACAGTTTTTCGAGTTGGGCGCGGTACAGAAAGAAGAACACGACGAAGAAGGTGTCAGCTTGCTGGCCGTTCGATTGCCGCGCTCGGAGCTCAATCGACTGGTCAGTCGCGAGGGTGTTGTACCGGCAGAGTTCATCGAACAACACACTTTGCAATAAAAGCCTCCTAAAGCGGTTGTGCCGCGGTAGCAGGCATTCTGTAGCATTGGTCGGCGCGCCGTGGGTGCGTCTTTGCTTTATCAGATGGAGAGCGCTATGGCTTGGAATGAGCCGGGTGGCAACTCGAATAATCAGGATCCTTGGGGTGGTAAGCGCCGCAATAATGGCGACCGCAAGGGGCCACCGGATCTCGACGAGGCCTTCCGAAAGCTGCAGGAAAGCCTGAATGGGTTGTTCGGTGGTGGAAAAAAACGTGGTGGTGACGACGGCGGTCGCACAAGCAAGGGCGGTGGCTATGGCCTGTTGGGCCTGGGTCTTGTCGTGCTGGCGGCCGTGTGGCTCTACAGTGCGGTATACGTCGTGGACGAGCAGGAGCAGGCCGTGGTGCTGCGCTTCGGCAAGTACTACGAGACTGTCGGCCCGGGCCTGAATATCTATTTCCCGCCGATCGACAAGAAGTACATGGAGAACGTCACGCGTGAGCGGGCGTACACCAAGCAGGGCCAGATGCTGACCGAAGACGAGAACATCGTCGAAGTGCCGCTGACCGTGCAGTACAAGATCAGCAACCTGCAGGACTTCGTTCTGAACGTCGACCAGCCGGAAATCAGCCTGCAACACGCAACCGAAAGTGCCCTGCGCCACGTGGTGGGTTCTACCGCCATGGACCAGGTGCTCACCGAAGGTCGTGAATTGATGGCAAGCGAAATCAAGGAGCGTCTGCAACGCTTCCTCGACA
This sequence comes from Pseudomonas synxantha, assembly GCF_900105675.1. Taxonomy (NCBI): domain Bacteria; kingdom Pseudomonadati; phylum Pseudomonadota; class Gammaproteobacteria; order Pseudomonadales; family Pseudomonadaceae; genus Pseudomonas; species Pseudomonas synxantha. Next base: position 6,766,447 of record NZ_LT629786.1, read on the forward strand.
CCTATCGCACCGGTATCACCGTCACCCAGGTGAACGTACAGAGCGCAGCGGCACCGCGTGAAGTGCAGGAAGCCTTTGACGACGTGATCCGCGCCCGTGAAGACGAGCAGCGTTCGCGCAACCAGGCTGAAACCTACGCCAACGGCGTCGTGCCGGAAGCCCGCGGCCAGGCCCAGCGTATCATCGAGGATGCCAACGGCTATCGCGATGAGGTGGTCTCCCGTGCCAAGGGTGAGGCAGATCGCTTTACCAAGCTGGTAGCCGAGTACCGCAAGGCGCCGGAAGTCACCCGTGAGCGTCTGTACCTGGACACCATGCAGGAAGTCTTCAGCAACACCAGCAAGGTTCTCGTGACTGGCAGCAAGGGTGGGCAGAACAACCTGCTGTACCTGCCGCTGGACAAGATGATCGAAGGTGGTCGTAGTGGCACCAGCGCACCGTCTACCGGTTCCAGTGCCGCTGCCAACGAAGCGAGCGCCCGTGCGGCCGCTGACTTGCTGCAACAGCAAACACGTACCAGGGAGAGTCGTTGATGAGCAATAAATCGCTGACCGCTCTGATTGTGGGCGTCGTCGTGGTCATCGCTGCCTGGAACTGCTTCTACATCGTGGCTCAGACCGAGCGTGCGGTGCTGCTGCAATTCGGTCGTGTGGTCCAGGCGGATGTCCAGCCGGGCCTGCATGTGAAAGTCCCCTACGTCAACCAGGTGCGCAAGTTCGACGCCCGCCTTATGACCCTGGATGCACCGACACAGCGCTTCCTGACCCTGGAAAAGAAAGCCGTGATGGTTGACGCCTACGCCAAGTGGCGCGTCAAGGATGCCGAGCGCTTCTACACAGCGACCTCCGGCCTCAAGCAGATTGCTGACGAGCGTCTGTCGCGTCGTCTGGAATCGGGCCTGCGTGACCAGTTTGGTAAACGCACCCTGCACGAGGTGGTATCCGGTGAGCGGGATGCGCTGATGGCTGACATCACGCGTTCGCTGAACACCATGGCGGAAAAAGAGCTGGGTATCGAAGTGGTCGATGTCCGGGTCAAGGCCATTGACCTGCCCAAGGAAGTCAACCGCAGCGTGTTCGAGCGCATGAGCACCGAGCGTGAGCGCGAGGCCCGTGAGCACCGCGCCAAGGGTAACGAGCTGGCAGAGGGGATCCGTGCGGATGCCGACCGTCAGCGCCGTGTCCTGCTGGCAGAAGCTTATCGCGAGTCTGAAGAGGCCCGTGGTGATGGTGATGCCCAAGCCGCGGCGATCTACGCCAAGGCCTACGGCCAGGACCAGGAGTTCTACGCGTTCTACCGTAGCCTGCGCGCCTACCGTGAAAGCTTCGCGAACAAAACCGACGTCATGGTGCTGGACCCAAGCAGCGACTTCTTCCGCTACCTGGAAAAGTCCAAGTAACCAGCCTGTAATTCTGTAGGACGCACTCCGTCGGGCGGCTAAAATGCCTGGCGGGGTGCTCCTTTCAGAAAACGGGTGTATGATGCGGCAGCCGGGAAATTCCCGGCTTTTTTGCGTCTGCATGTTTGATTCGGCAGGCGTGACAGGTTTTTCGAGGAAAGTGCCCGACGAGGCCGGTTACAGGCCGTTCGTCACGTCGCTCTTGCGCGTGGTTTATGCAAGAGGCGGGTATTTTCTGCTTCACTCAAGGTTCGGCCGAGGGCTGGCCGCCCGGATCAAAGGGGAATGGCGTAATGGCAACGGTAGACCGCTGGCTGCTGCCAGATGGCATCGAAGAAGTACTGCCACCAGAAGCTGCGCGCATTGAAATAGCGCGTCGCCAGGTGTTGGATCTGTTCCAGAGCTGGGGTTACGAGTTTGTCGTGACTCCCCATATCGAGTACCTGGAATCCCTGCTGACCGGCGCGGGCCAGGACCTGGATCTGCGCACCTTCAAGGTCATCGACCCGCAATCGGGCCGGCAAATGGGTTTCCGTGCCGACATCACGCCGCAAGTGGCGCGCATCGATGCGCACACTCTGCGCCGCGAAGGTCCTAGCCGCCTGTGCTACGCCGGCAGCGTGCTACATGCCCAGCCGCGTGCCTTGTCGTCTTCCCGGAGCCCGATCCAGTTGGGCGCCGAGTTGTACGGCGATGCCAGCCCGAGCAGCGATGTTGAAGTGATCAGCCTGATGCTGGCCATGCTGCAACTGGCGGATGTGCCGGATGTGCACATGGATCTGGGGCATGTCGGTATCTACCGCGGCCTGGCCCGTGCGGCCGGGTTGTCCGGCGAAGTAGAGCAGCAATTGTTCGATGCCCTGCAACGCAAGGCCATCGATGAAGTGGTCGCTCTCACCGAGGGTGTACCTTCGGATCTGGCCGGCATGCTGCGTGCGCTGGTGGATCTGTGCGGTGGCCGTGAAGTGCTGTCGGCTGCACGTGAGCGCCTGGCCAAGGCGCCAGCGCCGGTATTGGCCGCGCTGGATGACGTGCTGGCAATCGCCGAGCGCCTGTCGGCGCGGTTCCCGCAGCTGCCTCTGTATTTTGATCTTGGCGAATTGCGTGGCTATCACTACCACACCGGCGTGGTGTTCGCGGTATTTGTCCCGGGTGTTGGCCAAGCCATCGCCCAGGGTGGTCGTTATGACGATATCGGCGCTGACTTCGGTCGTGCGCGTCCGGCCACTGGTTTTTCCACCGATTTGAAAACCCTGGTGACCCTGGGGCGTGCTGAGGTCGAGCTGCCGTCTGGTGGCATCTGGATGCCCGACAGTACGGACGCAGCGCTCTGGCAGCAGGTTTGCCAGTTACGCAGTGAGGGTCAGCGTGTAGTCCAGGCCTTGCCTGGGCAGCCATTGGCCGCCGCCCGTGAAGCGGACTGCGACCGGCAATTGATTCAGCAGAACGGGCTTTGGCAAGTATCGCCACTGGCTTCTTGAGTTTTCCTGCCGGCCATCGCCGGCACCAAGTTTGCGCGAATGAGGACAAGTGTTATGGGTAAGAATGTCGTAGTCCTGGGCACCCAATGGGGTGATGAGGGCAAAGGCAAGATCGTTGATCTGCTGACCGAACATGCTGCCGCCGTAGTGCGCTACCAAGGTGGCCACAACGCTGGCCACACCCTGGTCATCGATGGCGAAAAAACCGTCTTGCACCTGATCCCGTCGGGCGTACTGCGCGAAGGTGTGCAGTGCCTGATCGGCAACGGCGTGGTGGTCGCACCTGATGCCCTGCTACGCGAGATCATCAAGTTGGAAGAGAAAGGCGTGCCGGTGCGTGAGCGTCTACGTATCAGCCCGTCCTGCCCGCTGATCCTGTCCTTCCACGTTGCGCTGGACCAGGCCCGTGAAAAGGCCCGTGGCGAGCTGAAGATCGGTACTACCGGTCGCGGTATCGGCCCGGCCTACGAAGACAAGGTTGCCCGTCGTGGCCTGCGTGTAGGCGACCTGCTCAACATGCCGCGCTTTGAAGACAAGCTGCGTGAACTGGTGGATTACCACAACTTCATGCTGGTGGGTTACTACAAAGAGCCTGCCATCGAGTTCGAAAAGACCCTGGCCGAGTGCAAGGAATACGCTGAGCTGCTCAAGCCGCTGATGCTGGACGTGACCGCCGAGCTGCACGACCTGCGTCGCGCCGGCAAAGACATCATGTTCGAAGGCGCCCAGGGTTCGCTGCTGGACATCGACCACGGTACCTACCCGTACGTGACCAGCTCCAACACCACCGCTGGCGGCGTAGCCACAGGTTCAGGCGTTGGCCCGATGTTCCTGGACTACATCCTGGGCATCACCAAGGCCTACACCACCCGTGTCGGTTCGGGTCCATTCCCGACTGAGCTGTTCGACGACGTCGGTGCACACCTGGCCAAGCAAGGTCACGAGTTCGGCGCAACCACCGGCCGTGCTCGCCGTTGTGGCTGGTTCGACGCCGTTATCCTGCGTCGCGCTATCGATGTGAACAGCATCTCGGGCATCTGCCTGACCAAGCTGGACGTCCTCGACGGTCTGGAAACCATCAACATCTGCATCGGCTACAAAGATGCACAAGGCAACGATGTCGCTCCGACCGACGCCGACAGCTACGTAGGCCTGCAGCCTGTGTACGAAGAAGTGCCGGGCTGGAGCGAATCGACCGTGGGTGCCAAGACCCTGGAAGAACTGCCAGCCAACGCTCGGGCCTACATCAAGCGTGTTGAAGCGTTGATCGGCGCACCGATCGACATTATTTCGACGGGCCCGGACCGCAACGAGACCATCGTGCTGCGTCACCCGTTCGCTTAATAAGCTGTTGATGTAAAAAGCAAAGGGCTCCTTCGGGAGCCCTTTGTCGTATCTGCAGGCCAGGCGGCACGACCCTTGCTGTGTTTCTCTCTTTCGCGGTGCTATCAATTTAATGGCACCCGTGGTGGAGGGATTCCCGATGTCTGCCGTTCTCTCATTGTTACAAAGCCGGCTGTTGCGGCCGGTCTTCGTTACCCTTGGTATCGCTCTTTTGGTGCAAGTGCTGGTCGCCGTCGCTCTGACCCGGAGCACGGTCACTGCACTGGAGGCCGATTTGGGCAATCGCCTGGGTATCGACAGCCAGAAGCTGTCTGGCGAATTGGCCCAGGCGGGCAAGGAAGTCACCTCCAGCCTGGACAGCCTGTCTACCAGCACCCGCCAGCGTCTGACGGCCGGGCTATCTACGCGCTTGCAGGAAGAACAGAAGCAGCTGCGTGCGACCCTGGAAAAAGACCTGCAGGACTCCGCCAATGATATGGCGCAGTTGTTGGCTTCCGTGGCCCCTCGCGCCATGTGGGACAGTGATGTACCGACGCTGTCGGAGTTCGCCCGGCGTGCCCAGCGCAATCCCAACGTATTGTTTGTGGTTTACGACGATGCGGCGGGGGAGCACCTGACCCGTTATTTGAATCGTGAAAACCCAATCAACCAGGCCCTGCTGGCAAAGGGCGCAGGTGAACGTGCCCTGGATAAGGTTCTGGACGCGGCGAAGACAGATCCTTCTGTGTATTACGTCGAAGCGTCCATCAGCCCCAACGGCGTGGAAATCGGCAAGGTGCGCATGGGGGTGTCGACCGCTGCGGTCGAGGCTGATCTACAGGCATTGGATAAGCGCTTTGCCGCGCTGATCGCCAGTGGCGATCAATTGGTAGGCGACAGCCTCAAGGGCGCTGCGGCTGATAGTGCCGCCGCCATGGGCGCAAGGTTGCAATCGGCACAAGCCACTGCCACCCAGATGACCGCCAACACCGCCAGTGCCGTGCAGGAAGCTGCGGGCACCCTGCGCTGGCGTATCGGCATGGGCCTGGCCTTGGTGGGGCTTGGCGTATTGCTGCTGATCGCCATCGTACTCGGTCGGCGCGTGGTCAACCGCTTGAAGCTGCTGATCGCGGCCATGGATGACTTGGCGGCAGGCGAGGGCGATCTCACCAAGCGCGTGCAGATCAACAGCAAGGACGAAATCGGTGACATGGCCTCGGCGGTCAATCGCTTTGTGGATAAGTTGCAACCCATCGTGCGCGAAGCAGGCGATGTGGCCCAGCGCACCGGCGTTGAAATCGGTGCAATGACGTTGCGCAATGCTGGCGCGGATGCTGCCGCTGGCTTGCAGCGTGACGAAGTGGCGGAGAGTTTGCGCGCACTCTCGCAAATGGCCGACGAGGCCCAGGCCGAAAGCCATGCGATGCAGGCGGCGTTGCAACAGGTGGTGGATATTCGCCAGGCCACGGATGAAAACTCGCGCACTTCCGCCGAAGTCGGCAACTTGATCGAAGCGTTGGCAGGACAGGTCCAGGCCGGCTCCCAGGTCATCGAGCGTCTGGCCCAGCAAAGCGAGCAGATCGAAGTCGTGCTGACTGTGATCCACGGCATCGCCGAGCAAACCAACCTGCTGGCCCTTAACGCGGCCATCGAAGCGGCACGGGCCGGCGAGACCGGTCGCGGCTTTGCCGTGGTGGCGGACGAAGTGCGGGCGCTGGCCAGCAAGACCCAAAGCTCCACAGGCGATATCCAGGCGCATATCGTGGCGTTGCAACAGGGCGCGCGTGAGGCGGTGGAAACCATCGGCAAGGCTGGGCGCCAGGCCAATGAAGGCTTGCTGGTGCTGCGTGACAGCGTGCGCTTGCAGCAGACGGTACAGGCGTCAGTGGAACAGGTGCACGCGGCCATTGGCCTGGCGACGCGTGCAGCCGAGCATCAGGCCCAGGGCGCCCATGCGGTGCGTGGGCGGGTCGAGGTGATCCATGCCCAGGCCGAACGTGCGGCACAGGCGGTGGTGGAGACGACGGCAAGTGGCAAGGTGCTGGATGGGTTGGCGGCGCAGTTGAAGGCGAGCCTGGGGCAGTTCAGGGCTTAGCGTCGCCTGTGCCGGCCTCATCGGGGGCAAGCCCCCTCCCACATTGGAACGCATTCCAAATGTGGGAGGGGGCTTGCCCCCGATAGCGGTTTCAGCGACTCAGATACATCCGAGTCGTGAGCAAATACACCGGCAACCCCGACACCAGAATCAACAGTGCTGCATAAGGTGCCGCCGCCGCAAACTCCACATTCGAGGTATGCGCCCACACAGCCGTCGCCAAGGTATTCAGCCCGGTCGGACTGAGCAGCAACGTCGCGGTCAACTCCTTCATCGCATCCAGGAATACCAGTGCAAATGCCGCCCCCAGCGCCGGGAAGATAATCGGCAGCGTCACCCGACAAAACGCACTGAACGACGAAGCGCCCAACGTGCGTGCAGCCTCTTCCAATTGCGGTGCGGCCTTGTTCAGCGCCGTGCGAATCGGTGCCTGGGCCAAGGGCAAGAACAGCAGCGCATAAGCGATCAACAGCAACGCCGAGGTCTGATACAGCACCGGCACATAATGCAGGGCGAAATACACCAGCGTCAGCGCAATCACCAAGCCGGGCAGAGCATGCAATAGATAGGGCAGGCGTTCGGCCCAGGTCGCCAGTTGACCTTTGTAGCGCACCACCAGCAGTCCCACCGGCACCGCCAGCACCAGGCACAGAGCTGCGCCGCCCAGTGACAGTGCCAGGGAGGACAGCAGCGCCTCACCTATCTCTGCCATCGGAAACGCTGCAGATGAGCCTACGGCCAGCCAGTAACCGAGCATCCCCAGGGGAATACCGCTGCCAATGATCGCCAGCCCAAGGCAATACACCTGGCCCAAAGGCGTCCATTTGCCCAGCGGGACCTGTCCGGCATGTCGCGCCGCACCTTGGCCTATGCGCACGTGCCGGCCTTTGCCGCGCACGCGCAACTCCAGCCACAGCAAGGTCAGGCACATTACCAGCAGTACCGCCGAGAGCATCGCGGCATTGGCATTGCTGAATTCCAGTTCGAATTGCTGGTAGATCGCCGTGGTAAAAGTCTGCAGGCCAATGATCGACAACGCGCCGAACTCTACCAGCATGTGCAGGGCGATCAGCAGTGCCCCGGCCAGCAACGACGGCCACAGCAGCGGCAAGGTAATGCGCAGGAACACGCCCCAGCGGTTCAGCCCCAGGGTGCGGGCGGATTCTTCCAGGGACGGGTCAAGGTTGCGCAAGGTCGCCGCCACTGGCAGGAATACCAGCGGATACTTGGAGAGGCTCATCACCAGGATCGCGCCGCCGAGTCCTTCGAAGTCGGCGCTCAGCGACACCCAGGTAAAGCTGCTGACAAACGCCGGCACGGCAAATGGCAGGCACAGGATCACGCCCCAGATGCGCCGTCCTGGCAGGTTGCTGCGTTCCAGCAGCCAGGCCAGGGACAGGCCGATCACGCCACAGGTCACGGTCACGCCGACCATCAGTGCAAGAGTGTTGCGCAGCAGGCCAAAGACATACGGCCGCCATAACAGATGCACCGCCTCTGCCCAGCCCGCCTGCCAGGCCTTGAGCCCGACATATGCCAGTGGCAGCAGGCTCAAGCCGACCAGCAACAGCACCGGCAGCAACAGCCAGATCGAGGGGCGTTTGCGCCGGGGGCTGAATGCGCCGGCCGTTAGCGACGGGTTCATCAGTTCAAGCCAACATCACGTTCCAGCTCCAGCGCTTCTTCGGCGTTGCCAAGGTCGGCTGGGGTGACTTTCGGCGGTTGCAGCTCGCTGAAGGGCTTGAGGCCACGATTGGATTCCATACCCTTGCGCAGCGGGTATTCGGCCGAGGTGTTGGTGATCACGCGCTGGCCTTCTTCGCTGGCCATAAAGGCGAGTAACTGCTGGGCTTGCTTGGGATGCTTGCTGGATTTCAGCGCCGCGGCGGAGGACACGGTGATCAGGCCGCCGGCATCGCCATCAGTGAAATAGTGCAGTTGGGAGTCCAGGTTGGTTTTTTCCTTCTTCAGGGCAAACCAGTAGTAGTTGTTCACCAGCACGGTGGCTACCTCGCCGTTTTCCACAGCCTTGAGGGCGACCATATTGTTGCTGTACACCTTGCCGAAGGCGCGCAGGCCGGTCAGCCATTCTTCCGCGGCTTCACGGCCGTGCAGCTTGATGATCGCCACCGCTTGTTCCTGGAACGCGCCGCTGGTGGGTACGAAGCCGACCTTGCCCTGCCACTCGGGGCCGGCGAAGTCCAATACGGACTTGGGCAGGTCTTTTTCAGCAATCAGTTTTGGGTTGAAGGCCACGACGCGGGTGCGGGCGGTCACGCCCATCCAATCGCCGTTACGGCCGACGTAATCCTTGGGTAGTACATCGAGGGTGCTGGCATCGATCTTCGCCAGCAAGCCTTGCTCGCCGAGTTTGTTCAACGGCGGCGATTCTTCGGTATAGATCACGTCGGCAGGGGAGCGGTCACCTTCTTCGACGACTTGGCTGGCCAGCTGATTGCTGCTGCCTTTACGCACGTTAACGTGAATGCCTGTCTTGGCTTCAAAGGCTTTGGCGAGCTCGTCGCCGACTTCCTTGTGTTGGCCGTTGTACAGGGTCAGAGCGATCTTGTCGGCGGAATAGGCGGCGGGCGAGAGCAGGGTCAGGCCGAGCAGGGTGAAGCCCAGGCCGCGCAGAAGGGATGTCTTGAGTCGGTTATCGCGGATCATCATCCGAAGTGTTCCTCGCTATATGCAACAAATCATTGCAAGGATAAACGATAAAACTTCTCAAGTGCGGATGAGGGGGGAAATCACTGGGGAGTTTTTATGGCATCAGAAACGAAAAAACCCGCTTTCGCGGGTTTGATCTGAATTTGGTGCCCAGGAGAAGACTCGAACTTCCACGACCTTGCGATCACCAGCACCTGAAGCTGGCGTGTCTACCAATTTCACCACCTGGGCATTTATCTAACAACGTTGCCGCTGTCGATGGGGCGAACTATACGGCGGGCTTTTTGATCTGTAAACCCCTGATTTGAAAATATAAATCATTTTTTCCGTTAAAAATCAAAGGCCTGAAACGAAAAAACCCGCTTTCGCGGGTTTGATCTGAATTTGGTGCCCAGGAGAAGACTCGAACTTCCACGACCTTGCGATCACCAGCACCTGAAGCTGGCGTGTCTACCAATTTCACCACCTGGGCATTATCTAACAACGTTGCCGTCGTCGATGGCGCGCACTATACGGAGCGATATTTGCGCTGTAAACCCCTGCCATGAAAAAAGCCTGGAAAATTTCGCCAGTGGTCGTGCAAGGTGCGCGCCGGGGGTCGCAAAAGGCTTTTAAACGCTTGTTGATACCTGAAATTTCCCGTTTCAATACGCGTATGCCAAACTAACCCACATATAGACAAGGTGAAAACTCTCTAATGGCCGATTGGCAGTCCCTCGATCCCGAGGCCGCTCGTGAAGCGGAAAAATATGAAAACCCTATTCCTAGCCGCGAACTGATCCTGGCGCACCTCGCCGATCGTGGTTCGCCTGCTAGCCGCGAGCAGTTGGTCGAAGAATTCGGTCTGACCACCGAAGACCAGCTCGAAGCCCTGCGCCGCCGCCTGCGCGCCATGGAGCGCGACGCGCAACTGATCTACACCCGCCGCGGCACCTACGCGCCGGTAGACAAGCTCGACCTGATCCTGGGCCGCATTGCCGGCCACCGTGACGGCTTTGGCTTCCTGATCCCGGACGACGGCAGCGACGACCTGTTCATGAGCCCTGCGCAAATGCGCCTGGTGTTCGACGGCGACCGTGCCCTGGCGCGCGTTTCCGGCCTCGACCGTCGCGGTCGCCGTGAAGGCGTGATCGTCGAAGTGGTGTCCCGTGCCCACGAGTCCATCGTCGGCCGTTACTTCGAAGAAGGCGGCATCGGCTTTGTGGTACCGGATAACCCGAAGGTCCAGCAGGAAGTGCTGATCACGCCAGGCCGCAATGGCGCGGCCAAGGTCGGCCAGTTCGTCGAGGTGAAGATCACCCATTGGCCGACTGCGCGCTTCCAGCCCCAGGGCGATATCGTTGAAGTGGTCGGCAACTACATGGCGCCGGGCATGGAAATCGACGTCGCGTTGCGCACCTACGATATTCCTCACGTCTGGCCTGATGCGGTGCTCAAGGAAGCCGCCAAGCTCAAGCCGGAAGTCGAAGAGAAAGACAAAGAAAAACGCATCGACCTGCGTCATCTGCCGTTCGTCACCATTGACGGCGAAGATGCCCGCGACTTCGACGATGCGGTCTACTGCGAAGCCAAGCCCGGCAAGCTGCGCCTGTTCTCCGGCGGCTGGAAGTTGTTCGTCGCGATTGCCGACGTCTCCAGCTACGTGAAGCTCGGCTCGGCCCTGGATAATGAAGCCCAGGTGCGCGGCAACTCCGTGTACTTCCCTGAGCGCGTGATCCCGATGCTGCCCGAGCAGCTGTCCAACGGCCTGTGCTCCCTGAACCCCAAAGTCGACCGCTTGGCCATGGTGTGCGAGATGACCATCTCGAAAACCGGCGAGATGACCGACTATCAGTTCTACGAAGCGGTGATCCACTCCCAGGCACGCCTGACCTACAACAAGGTCAGCACCATCCTGGAAACACCGAAGACCAGCGAAGCCAAGGCCCTGCGCAGCGAATACGCCGACGTGGTGCCGCACCTCAAGCAGTTGTACGCGCTGTACAAGGTCTTGCTGGGCGCCCGTCATACCCGTGGCGCGATCGATTTTGAAACCCAGGAAACCCGGATTGTCTTCGGTTCCGAGCGCAAGATCGCGGCCATTACCCCGACCACCCGTAACGACGCGCACAAGCTGATCGAGGAATGCATGCTGGCGGCCAACGTGGCCACCGCCGAGTTCCTGAAAAAGCACGAAATTCCAGCGTTGTACCGGGTGCATGACGGCCCGCCGCCGGAGCGCCTGGAAAAGCTGCGCGCGTTCCTCGGTGAGCTTGGCCTGTCCCTGCACAAAGGCAAGGACGGCCCGACGCCGAAGGATTACCAGGCACTGCTGGCGAGCATCAAGGACCGTCCGGATTACCACGTGATCCAGACCGTGATGCTGCGTTCCCTGAGTCAGGCGGTATACAGCGCCGACAACCAGGGCCACTTCGGCTTGAATTACGAGGCGTATACCCACTTCACCTCGCCGATTCGTCGCTACCCGGATTTGCTCACGCACCGGGCGATCCGCAGCGTGATCCACTCCAAGCAGAACACCCCGCACGTCAAGCGCGCCGGTGCCATGACCATTCCGAAGGCACGGATCTATCCGTACGACGAGGCGGCCCTGGAACAGCTGGGCGAGCAGTGCTCCATGAGTGAGCGCCGCGCCGACGAAGCCACCCGCGACGTAGTGAACTGGCTCAAGTGCGAGTTCATGAAGGATCGCGTTGGCGAGACATTCCCGGGTGTGATCACCGCCGTGACCGGTTTTGGCCTGTTCGTCGAGCTGACCGACATCTACGTCGAGGGCCTGGTGCACGTCACCGCCTTGCCGGGTGATTACTACCACTTCGATCCTGTGCATCACCGCCTGGCGGGCGAGCGCACCGGTCGCAGCTTCCGCCTGGGCGATACCGTGGAAGTGCAGGTCATGCGCGTCGACCTCGACGAACGCAAGATCGACTTCGGCATGCCTGACAAGCCCGCAGAGCCGACTGGCCGTAAAAAGCGTGGCAGTGAAACCGCAGTGCCGGCGGCCAAGGGCAAAGGGACTCCGGCGAAAGCGGCAGTCGCCGAGCCGACACCTGCCAAGGCCGGCCGTCGCTCTTCTGCCAAGGACAAGGCCCCTGAAGCCTACCGCCCAAGCGATGCCGCGGCGAAAAACGCCGAGCTGCGCAAGAGCCGCGAGTTGAAGCAGCAGTTGCTCAACGAAGCCAAAAGCGGTGGTAAAGCGGCGTCTGGGGGAAAGTCCCAAGGGGCGGAAAAGCCGTCGAGCAAGCCGAGTAAACACCGTAAAGGCCCGCCTAAAGCGGGTTCGGCCCCCGCGAAGAGCGGCGGGTCGCGCAAACCTAAGGCCAAGTCATGAGTCTGGAAAAAATCTACGGCGTGCACGCCGTAGAAGCACTGCTGCGTCATCACCCCAAGCGCGTCAAGCAGGTGTGGTTGGCCGAAGGCCGCAGCGAGCCGCGTGTACAGGCGCTGGTCGAACTGGCTACGCAAAACAAGGTGGCCATCGGCCAGGCCGAGCGTCGTGAAATGGACGTCTGGGTCGAAGGCGTGCACCAGGGCGTGGTGGCGGACGTCAGCCCAAGCCAGGTCTGGGGCGAAGCGATGCTCGACGAGCTGCTCGACCGTACCGAAGGCGCGCCACTGCTGCTGGTGCTGGACGGCGTGACCGACCCGCACAACCTCGGCGCCTGCCTGCGTTCTGCGGACGCCGCCGGTGCGCTGGCGGTGATCGTGCCCAAGGACAAGTCAGCGACCCTGACGCCGGTAGTGCGTAAAGTCGCCTGCGGCGCGGCGGAAGTGATTCCTCTGGTGGCTGTGACCAACCTGGCGCGCACGCTGGAAAAGCTCCAGCAGCGTGGTCTGTGGGTCGTGGGTACGGCGGGCGAGGCTGAGGTCAGCATTTATGACCAGGACCTTACCGGCCCGACCATTCTGATCATGGGCGCTGAAGGCAAAGGCATGCGTCGTTTGACCCGTGAACATTGCGATTATCTGGTGCACTTGCCGATGGCCGGTAGCGTCAGCAGCCTGAACGTGTCGGTTGCAACGGGTGTATGCCTGTTTGAAGCCCAGCGCCAGCGCGGCGCCAAGGCTAAGACCAAGAAGTAATCAGGTTTGATGCAGTTCAAAATGTGGGAGGGGGCTTGCCCCCGATAGCGGTAGATCAGTTACAGATGATGTGACTGGCCCATCGCAATCGGGAGCAAGCCCCCTCCCACATTTAATTTTGTGGTGTTTGGGAGATTGTTCAAATAATCACCAATCACCTTGCGCCGCTTCTCCCCCTTCTCTACAATTGCGCCCCTTGCCTTCCTGGCAGGCACGCATGTGCCTCCCCTGCGGCAAGATCCATAAGTGTCATTCACTCCTTGTCTGACCGTTTTTGAGCGGCAGGCTACAACCCGTAAGGAGCATTCATGCGTCATTACGAAATCATCTTTTTGGTCCACCCGGATCAAAGCGAGCAAGTCGGCGGCATGGTTGAGCGTTACACCAAGCTGATCGAAGAAGACGGCGGCAAAATCCACCGTCTGGAAGATTGGGGCCGTCGTCAACTGGCTTACGCAATCAACAATGTTCACAAGGCTCACTACGTGATGCTGAACGTTGAGTGCACTGGCAAGGCCCTGGCCGAGCTGGAAGACAACTTCCGCTACAACGATGCAGTGATCCGTAACCTGGTCATCCGTCGCGAAGAAGCCGTTACCGGCCAATCCGAGATGCTCAAGGCTGAAGAAAACCGCAGTGAGCGCCGTGAGCGTCGCGACCGTCCTGAGCACGAAGGCGCTGATAGCGCTGATAGTGATGACAGCGACAACAGCGATAACGCTGACGAGTAATCCACGGACCTTTTAAGGAGCCTATCAAATGGCACGTTTCTTCCGTCGTCGTAAATTCTGCCGCTTCACCGCTGAAGACGTGAAAGAGATCGATTACAAAGATCTCAACACTCTGAAAGCCTACGTATCCGAGACCGGCAAAATCGTTCCAAGCCGTATCACCGGTACCAAAGCACGTTATCAGCGTCAGCTGGCCACCGCTATCAAGCGCGCCCGCTTCCTGGCCCTGCTGGCCTACACCGACAGCCACGGCCGCTGAGACCGGGCAGTCGACAAGTAGTAAGGGATTGAATGCATGCGCGCCTTAGCTGAGTTCATCATGCGCGGTCGTATGCAGGCCACTCTGGTAGTGGCTGGCTGTGCGGCATTGCCGTTGCTTTATTGGTTGGGTGCTGCCGCGGGTTGCCTTGTGCTGCTGCGGCGCGGTTTGAAGGACGCCCTTGGCGTTCTTGCCCTGGGTTTGTTGCCGGCCTTGATCTGGTGGCTGCAAATGGGTGATCCACGGGTACTTCTGGTACTGCTGGGGTCATCGAGCCTTGCGTTGGTTCTGCGCGCAAGTGAGTCCTGGGTCCGCACGCTGCTGGTCAGCGTGGCATTGGGGTTGGTGTACTCAGTGATGCTTGGCGCGGCTTTCCGCCCGCAAATCGAGGCGCTGTCGCAGGAAATCGTCAAGATCCTGCCGCTGGCCCTCGGGGATCTCTACCAGCAGTTGTCGGTAGATGAGCGAGCGCGGTTTGCGTCACTGATTGCCCCGGTCCTGACCGGCCTGATTGCGGCATTGTTGCAGGTCGTCAGCGTGCTGAGCCTGATTCTTGGGCGTTATTGGCAGGCGTTGTTGTACAACCCGGGTGGTTTTGGTCGCGAGTTTCGCAGTATCAGAATCCCAGCGGGGCCGGCGATGTTGCTGCTGGCGTGCATGGTTGTCGGGCCGAACTTCGGCCCACAGATGGCCTTGCTGGCGCCGATTTGCAGCGTACCGCTGGTGTTTGCCGGGCTGGCCCTGATCCATGGGCTGGTTGCGCGCAAGCGCCTGGCCAGGTTTTGGCTGGTGGGGTTGTACGTCACGCTGTTGCTGTTCATGCAGCTGATCTATCCGTTACTCGTGGTCTTGGCCATTGTCGACGGCCTGATTGATTTTCGCGGTCGTCTGGCGTCGAAAGACGCCGATAACGCGAACGGTGAAGGTTAAAAGTTAGAGGATTTTCACATGCAACTGATCCTTCTGGAAAAAGTCGCCAACCTGGGCAACCTGGGCGACAAAGTGAACGTTAAGGCCGGCTACGGTCGTAACTACCTGCTGCCATACGGCAAAGCAACCGCTGCAACCGCTGCCAACCTGGCTGCGTTTGAAGAGCGTCGCGCTGAGCTGGAAAAAGCCGCAGCAGACAAAAAAGCTTCGGCCGAAACTCGCGCTGCCCAACTGGCTGAGCTGGAAGTGACTATCACTGCCACCGCCGGTGACGAAGGCAAGCTGTTCGGTTCGATCGGCACCCACGACATCGCTGATGCACTGACCGCCTCCGGCGTTGAAGTGCAGAAGAGCGAAGTTCGTCTGCCGAACGGCACCATCCGCAACGTAGGCGAATTCGACGTAGCCGTGCACCTGCACGCTGAAGTTGAAGCCACCGTACGCGTTGTCGTGGTAGCAGCTTAAGCCGCACCTAACTGACTGGCACCTCGCGTGTCAGCCGGTTAACATCGGGCACGATCCTGTTTACAGGTCGTGCCTTTTGTTTTTCTACATACCCCCAAATTCCAAGTGGCCATGAACGAAATCTCCGCTCCTGAGCAATACGATCTGCAAACCGCTGCCCTGAAGGTGCCGCCGCATTCCATCGAGGCCGAACAGGCCGTGCTCGGTGGCTTGATGCTGGACAACAACGCCTGGGAACGCGTGCTGGATCAAGTCTCGGACGGCGACTTCTATCGTCATGACCACCGCCTGATCTTCCGCGCCATCGCCAAGCTGGCCGACCAGAACTCACCGATCGACGTGGTGACCCTGGCCGAGCAGTTGGACAAGGAAGGCCAGACCTCCCAGGTTGGCGGCCTGGGCTACCTCGGTGAACTGGCGAAAAACACCCCGTCCGTCGCCAACATCAAGGCCTATGCGCAGATCGTCCGCGAGCGGGCCACCCTGCGCCAGTTGATCGGCATCAGTACTGAAATCGCCGACAGCGCCTTCAACCCCGAAGGCCGTACCGCCGCCGAGATCCTTGACGAAGCCGAGCGCCAGATCTTCCAGATCGCCGAAGCGCGGCCCAAGACCGGTGGCCCGGTCAGTGTCAACGACCTGCTGACCAAGGCCATCGATCGCATCGACACCTTGTTCAACACCGATGCCGCCATTACCGGTATTTCCACCGGCTACACCGACCTCGACGAAAAGACCAGCGGCCTGCAGCCGTCCGACTTGATCATCGTCGCCGGTCGTCCGTCCATGGGTAAGACCACCTTTGCCATGAACCTGGTGGAAAACGCCGTACTGCGCAGCGACAAGGCGGTGCTGGTGTACTCCCTCGAGATGCCAGGCGAATCGCTGATCATGCGTATGCTCTCGTCCCTGGGGCGTATCGACCAGACCAAAGTGCGTTCCGGCCAATTGGAGGACGACGACTGGCCGCGCCTGACCTCGGCGGTCAACCTGCTCAACGACCGCAAGCTGTTCATCGACGACACCGCAGGTATCAGCCCTTCCGAAATGCGTGCGCGTACCCGCCGCCTGGTGCGCGAGCACGGCGACATCGCGCTGATCATGATCGACTACTTGCAGCTGATGCAGATCCCGGGTTCCAGTGGTGACAACCGCACCAACGAGATTTCCGAAATCTCCCGGTCGCTGAAAGCCCTGGCCAAGGAATTCAACTGCCCGGTGGTGGCCCTGTCCCAGCTCAACCGTTCCCTGGAACAACGGCCCAACAAGCGCCCGGTGAACTCCGACTTGCGTGAATCCGGAGCGATCGAGCAGGATGCCGACGTCATCATGTTTGTGTACCGCGACGAGGTGTACCACCCCGAGACCGAGCACAAAGGCATCGCCGAGATCATCATCGGCAAGCAGCGAAACGGCCCCATCGGCTTTATCCGCCTGGCGTTCATCGGTAAGTACACGCGCTTCGAGAACCTGGCGCCGGGCAGCTATAACTTCGACGACGACGAATAACCCGTCTGCTCAATTCCGACCATTACCGTCGGAATTGGTCAAAATTTGTGCTATATTCCGCGCCCGCGATTTTTCATCTCAACACCGGTCACCGTCATGCAAACAGCCAAGCCGTTATTTGACTATCCCAAGTACTGGGCCGAATGTTTCGGTCCTGCGCCATTCCTGCCGATGAGCAGGGAGGAGATGGATCAGCTTGGCTGGGATTCGTGCGACATCATCATCGTCACCGGTGATGCCTACGTTGACCATCCGTCGTTCGGCATGGCAATCATCGGCCGGCTGCTGGAGGCCCAGGGCTTCCGCGTCGGGATCATTGCCCAGCCGAACTGGCAGTCCAAAGACGATTTCATGAAGCTCGGCGAGCCGAACCTGTTCTTCGGTGTCGCGGCCGGCAACATGGACTCGATGATCAACCGCTACACCGCCGACAAGAAAATTCGCTCCGACGACGCCTACACCCCCGGTGGCATGGCCGGCAAACGCCCGGACCGCGCCAGTCTGGTGTACAGCCAGCGTTGCAAGGAAGCCTACAAGAACGTTCCGATCGTACTGGGCGGCATCGAAGCCTCCCTGCGCCGCATCGCCCACTATGACTACTGGCAGGACCGTGTGCGCAACTCGATCCTGATCGACGCCGCCGCCGATATCCTGCTGTACGGCAACGCCGAGCGCGCGATCGTCGAGGTGGCCCAGCGCCTGTCGTGGGGCCACAAGATCGAAGACATCACCGATGTGCGCGGCACCGCGTTCATTCGCCGCGACACGCCGGCGGGCTGGTACGAAGTGGACTCCACGCGCATCGATCGCCCGGGCAAGGTCGACAAGATCATCAACCCGTACGTCAACACCCAGGACACCCAGGCCTGCGCCATCGAGCAGGAAAAGGGGCCGGTGGACGATCCGGAAGAAGCCAAGGTCGTGCAGATCCTGGCCAGCCCGCGCATGACCCGCGACAAGACCGTGATCCGCCTGCCGTCGGTGGAAAAAGTCCGTGGTGACGCGGTGCTCTACGCCCACGCCAATCGCGTGCTGCACCTGGAAACCAACCCAGGCAACGCCCGCGCCTTGGTGCAGAAGCATGGGGAAGTGGACGTGTGGTTCAACCCGCCGCCCATCCCGATGACCACCGAAGAAATGGACTACGTGTTCGGCATGCCTTACGCCCGCGTACCGCACCCGGCGTACGGCAAGGAGAAAATCCCGGCCTACGACATGATCCGCTTCTCGGTGAACATCATGCGTGGCTGCTTCGGCGGCTGCACCTTCTGCTCGATCACCGAGCACGAAGGCCGCATTATCCAGAACCGTTCCGAAGAGTCGATCATCCGCGAGATCGAAGAGATCCGCGACAAGGTCCCAGGTTTCACCGGTGTGATTTCCGACCTCGGCGGCCCGACCGCGAACATGTACCGCATCGCCTGCAAGAGCCCGGAAATCGAATCCGCGTGCCGCAAGCCATCCTGCGTGTTCCCTGGCATCTGCCCGAACCTGAACACCGACCACTCTTCGTTGATCCAGCTGTATCGCAGCGCCCGTGCGTTGCCGGGTGTGAAGAAGATCCTGATCGCTTCCGGCCTGCGCTACGACCTGGCCGTCGAGTCGCCTGAGTATGTGAAAGAGCTGGTGACCCACCACGTGGGTGGCTACTTGAAGATCGCCCCGGAACACACCGAGGAAGGTCCGCTCAACCAGATGATGAAGCCGGGCATTGGCAGCTATGACAAGTTCAAGCGCATGTTCGAGAAGTACACCAAGGAAGCGGGCAAGGAGCAGTACCTGATCCCGTACTTCATCGCCGCCCACCCAGGCACCACCGATGAAGACATGATGAACCTGGCCCTGTGGCTCAAGGGCAACGGCTTCCGTGCCGACCAGGTGCAGGCGTTCTACCCCTCGCCAATGGCCACAGCCACGGCGATGTACCACTCGGGCAAGAACCCGCTGCGCAAGGTCACCTACAAGAGCGACGCGGTGACCATCGTCAAGAGCGAAGAACAGCGCCGTCTGCACAAGGCGTTCCTGCGCTACCACGACCCGAAGGGCTGGCCGATGCTGCGTGAAGCGCTGACCCGCATGGGCCGTGCCGACCTGATCGGGCCGGGCAAGGACCAGTTGATCCCGCTGCACCAGCCAGCTACCGACAGCTACCAGAGCGCCCGTCGCAAGAACTCGACGCCGGCCGGCAGCCACAAGGTCGCCAAGGAAACCACGACCAGAATACTCACCCAGCACACCGGCCTGCCACCCCGTGGCAGCGACGGCAGCAACCCGTGGGACAAACGTGAGCAAGCCAAGGCAGCGGCCCAGGCGCGTAACAAGCAAGCGGCGAAGGAGCGCACCGATGCGGCCAAGGGCAAAGGCGGCAAGCCTGCGCGCAAACCGGTGGTGCCGCGTTGATCGCTGCCTGAACCTACAAAACGCCAGCCTCGTGCTGGCGTTTTGCTTTCTGGTCGGTGGTGAGTCTGTTTGGTAAGGTGGCGCCCATTAGATCGCTATCGGGGGCAAGCCCCCTCCCACACTGACTGTGTTCACAGGTCCAAATGTGGGAGGGGGCTTGCCCCCGATGAGGCCCGATCGGCCACCCTCACTTTCAAGGACGAACAACCATGGGCAACCCCCTGGCCGGCATCGGCATGGACTCCAACCGCTCCCAGTTCATGGCGCGCCAGCGCATCGAAAGCCAGATCAACCTGCCGCGGCTGTTTGCAGCCATTGATGCCGATCCAGGTATCGTTGGCGCAGGCGTCGTATACATCGACGCCGACTTCAACGTCATTACCCTGCGCGAATTCAAGCCCATCTGCAGCATCAAGCCCAAGCGCGTCATTTTGCGCGAGGCGCAGAAGTACATCTCGCCGGCGCAGTTTGTCGAGCAGGTGAAGACCGACCCCCGTGAAGGGCGCCTCCAGAAGGAGGCCTTTGATATGGGGCTTTCCTGTGGGGCGGCGGTGATCGGCTGGATCGTGGTGTTCAGTGGCAGCGTCGCCGTACCCTTCACCGCCGGTGCCAGTGCTTTTGTGGTGGGTATTGGTGTCACGGCGGCGCTGGCCAGCAGTGCTCAGTGCGGGTTTGGCGTGGCCCGTACCTATAACGAAATCCTTGACCCGGATGCCAACGACCGCATGGACGACGCCCAGTGGTATGGCGCGGTGTCACCGATTCTCGATGCCGCATCGTTGGTCGGGATCGGAACGGGAGCCTTCACCACCTTAAGGCTGCTCAAGGCCAGAAAGGCCGCTGCCTTGGGCAAGAGTTGGTATGAGCTGCTCAAGGGCTTGAATCGCCAGGAGCGCAAGAAGTTGACCCAGGAATTGCTCAGCCTCAAAGACCCGAGCCTGACCCCCAAATTGCTCAAGTTGCAGCAGCGCGCCGGCACGTTGCCCAAGCGCTACAGCTCCACGGAAATTCGTCATGCCACGCTCACCCAGCTCAAGGACGCCTTGGGCGGCATGTTGGGTATCTGGGGCAGCTATCGAACCGGTCACGTCGGCTCGGCATCGACGCTTGCCATTGGCCTGTATGAGGAACTGACGGAATGAAGGGGTTTCCCGATAGGCGCAGTTTCCTTGCGCGTTATTTTCCGGTGTTCATGGGCACCATCTTCATGGCGATTTTCTCTGGTTCGGTGGCTGTCTCCACGGCGGGCGTGACCTATTTGCGCGGTGTTGAGCCGGCGCTCAAGGCCAACTACTCCGCAGCTGCAATTCTGGTGCTGGTAGCGGTGCTGGTGTTTGGCAATGTGATGATTGCACGCGGGTTCCCCTGGGCGACTCGGCTGGTGGCGGGCTACCTGGTGTGCTGCCTGCTGTTCGTGTTGCCGATGATTCAATACGGCCTCAATACCCTGGTGTACGGCTCGGCGGTGCTGTTTCCGCTGCTGGGTTTGTTGTTGCTCAACAGCAAGCGCCATCGTGAAATGCGCCAGCGGCTGCTCGAAATCCGCCATTTGCGCCAAGCGGCCATTGCGCAACGCAAAGCCCGTTGATTGGGTAGACTCACCAGCTGTCGCTGCGCCTTCGCCAGAAAATCAGTCCAGTCTCCACCGCTTCAAGGAAGAACACCCTATGAGCAACCCCCTGGCCGGCATCGGTATGGACTCCAACCGCTCCCAGTTCATGGCGCGCCAGCGCATCGAAAGCCAGATCAACCTGCCGCGGCTGTTTGCAGCCATTGATGCCGACCCCGCCATTGTCGGTGCAGGTGTGGTGTATATCGATGCCGATTTCAACGTTGTCACTCTGCGCGAATTTCAGCCTATCTGCAGCATCGCACCCAAGCGTGTGATCCTGCGTGAGGCGCAGAAGTACATCGCACCAACGCAATTCGCCCAGCAGGTGCAAGACAATCCGCGTGAGTCCCGGTTGGTGGGTGAAGCGGTCAATACCACGCTATCGTGTGCCGGCGCGGTCATCGGTTGGATTGTGGTGCTCAGTGGTTCCGTCGCGGTCCCGTTTTCGGCGGGGGCCAGTTCGGTGGTCGTGGCGCTCGGCTACACGGCTGCGGCAGCCAGTTCTGTGCAGTGTTTTGCCAGCGGCTATCGCACGGTCAATGAGATCCGCAATCCTGCGCGCAATGATCAGCTCGACAGTGAGGAATGGTACCAATACACCATGATTGCCCTGGATGCGGCGTCGTTGATTGGGGTGGGTTCATCGGCATTGGCAACGGTCAAGCTGGTGCGGCTGAATAGGGCCTCTACCGGGAAAAGTGTGAGAGAGGTGCTCAGGGGCCTGAATCGACAGGAGCGCGCCAAGTTGACCAAAGAGCTGCTGAGCATCAACGACCCACGCTTGACGTCCAAGATGATCAAGTTGAAGCAGTTGTCGGGCGAATTGCCTAAGCGGTTCACGCCCACCGAGGTCAAGCATGCAACGGTCACGCAGATCAAGGACGCGTTGGGCGCGGCCATCGGTTTTACCGGCAGTGCGGTGTCAGGGAACGCGCGCACAATTGCCATAGGGCTGTATGAGGAGGCCGAGCAATGAACGAGCTGCCTAGCATTCGCAGTTTTCTGTCGACGTATTTCCCAGTCTTTATGGGGGCGATATTTGCCTGCATTTTCACCCTCGTGTTTGCGGTTCCGGTGTTCTTCGACAGCTATATGCCAAGCCTGTCCATGGCAGATAACGCCAAGTACTCCTTCCTGGTGGGTATCGCACTCACGCTAGTCATTGTGCACTGCAATTTCATGATTGCACGCGGGCGTCCCCAATGGATGTGGCCGTTAGTGATGCTGCTGGGGGTATGCTTTCTGGGTGTATTGCCAACGCTCAATGATCAACCGAATGGGGTGGTATATGCCTTGAGCCTGTTGTTTCCATTGCTTGGGTTATTGCTGTTCAACAGCAAACGCCACCGTGAAATGCGCCAGAAACTGGTCGAAGTCCGCTGCCTGCGCCAAGTCATGATTGCCCGACACAGACACCGTTGACCGGGTGGGTTCACCGCTCACTCTCATGCCCGCGCCACAAATATGTGCGTCACTTGCACCACGGCACCCACGTTGGCGCTGTTTTGGTGCTGTACTGCACCGGGCCCCGCGATGAAGTGCAATGACCGCGGCCCTGGCATAAGTCTTGCGCACATTGTGTCTATGCCCTGGCTCGCAGGAGGCCGCCGTGTCGATTCATGTCGCGTTGCACCACGTTACGCACTACCGCTATGACCGCGCTGTCGAACTCGGCCCACAGATTGTGCGTTTGCGCCCGGCAGCTCATAGCCGCACGCGAATTTTGTCTTATGCACTCAAAGTCCTGCCCGAGCAGCATTTTATTAATTGGCAGCAAGACCCACAGGGCAATTACCTGGCGCGTCTGGTCTTCCCGGAAAAGACGGACGAACTGCGCATCGAAGTCGACCTGGTTGCCGAGATGGCGGTGTTTAACCCATTCGATTTTTTCCTTGAGCCGTATGCCGAAAAAATCCCGTTCAGCTATGCCGCCGATGAGCAACGCGAACTGGCGCCGTACCTGGAAACTTTGCCGCTGACGCCAAGATTCGCCGCGTACCTGGCCGGTATCGACCGTACGCCATTACCTGCGGTGGATTTCCTGGTTGGGCTGAACCAGCGCCTGGCCGCCGATATCGGCTACCTGATCCGCATGGAACCAGGCGTGCAAACCCCGGAATTCACCCTGGAAAATACCTCCGGTTCTTGCCGCGACTCGGCCTGGCTGCTGGTGCAATTGCTGCGCAACCTGGGGCTGGCGGCGCGGTTTGTCTCGGGTTACCTGATCCAGCTCACTGCCGATGTCAAAGCCCTCGATGGTCCGTCCGGCACCGAGGTGGACTTCACCGACCTGCATGCCTGGTGCGAAGTGTATTTGCCCGGCGCTGGCTGGATCGGCCTTGACGCGACTTCCGGACTGTTCGCCGGTGAAGGGCATATCCCGTTGGCCTGTAGCCCCGATCCATCATCTGCCGCGCCGATCAGCGGGTTGGTGGAGCCATGCGAGTGCGAATTTGCCCACGAGATGTCGGTGGAGCGCATCTGGGAAGCACCACGGGTGACCCAGCCCTACACCGAAGAGCAATGGCTGGCGATCCACGCCCTGGGCCGACAGATCGACGCTGACCTGCTCAAGCACGACGTGCGCCTGACTATGGGCGGCGAGCCGACCTTCGTCTCTATCGACGACCCTGACGGCGCCGAATGGAACACCGCCGCCCTGGGGCCAGACAAGCGTCGCCTGTCCGCCGAGCTGTTCCAACGCCTGCGCCGGCACTATGCGCCCAAGGGCCTGGTGCATTTCGGCCAGGGCAAGTGGTACCCCGGCGAGCAACTGCCGCGTTGGTCGCTTAACTGTTACTGGCGCCGAGATGGAGTGCCGATCTGGCACAACAGTGCGTTGATCGCCGATGAACAAGAGGATTATGGTGCTGACGGCGCGATGGCCGGGCACTTCCTGGCCAGCATCGCCGAGCGCTTGAAACTGCCGGCGCGCTTTGTGTTCCCGGCCTTTGAAGACAACGTCTACTACCTGTGGCGCGAGGGCGCGTTGCCGCATAACGTCAGTGCCCAGGACCCGCGCTTGAGCGACGAACTGGAGCGCGAACGCCTGCGCAAAGTCTTCGCTCAGGGCCTGGGTAACGTCATCGGCCACGTGCTTCCCCTGACGCGCACCGCGGCCAATGACCGCTGGCAGAGTGGTCGCTGGTACCTGCGCGATAATCACTGCCGCCTGGTGCCGGGCGATTCGCCGCTGGGCTATCGCCTGCCTTTGGCGTCCCAACCGTGGGTGACGGCGGCGGAGTATCCGTTCGTGCACCCGACCGACCCGAATCAGGATCAACCTGACCTGCCGACCACCGAACAACTGCATAGCCACGGCGAGCCGGCCCCGAGCGATGAGCGTGTGCCGAAGGTCGATGAGTCCGCTGACTGGCTGACCCGCACCGCGCTGTGCGCCGAGGCGCGGGAAGGGCGCCTGTACCTGTTTATGCCGCCGCTGGAACGCGTCGAGGATTACCTGGAACTGGTGGCCGCCATCGAGGCCACCGCCGAAGAGTTGCATTGCCCGGTGCTGCTGGAAGGTTACGAGCCGCCCGCGGATACGCGCCTGAGCAACTTCCGGGTCACGCCGGACCCTGGTGTGATCGAGGTTAACGTACAGCCGTCCGCCACCTGGGACGAGTTGGTGGAGCGCACCGAATTCCTCTATGAAGAGGCCCGGCAAACCCGGCTGACCACCGAGAAATTCATGATCGACGGGCGCCACACCGGTACCGGTGGCGGCAACCATTTTGTGCTGGGCGGCGCGACGCCCAAGGACTCACCCTTCCTGCGGCGCCCTGACCTGCTGCGCAGCCTGATCAGCTACTGGCATAACCACCCGTCGCTATCCTACTTGTTCTCCGGTCTGTTTATCGGCCCGACCTCCCAGGCACCAAGGGTGGACGAGGCACGCAACGATGCGCTGTATGAACTGGAAATCGCCTTCGCGCAGATGCCAGCGCCGGGCGAGGACTGTCCGCCATGGCTGGTGGATCGCCTGTTGCGCAACCTGCTGATCGACGTGACGGGTAACACCCATCGCGCCGAATTCTGTATCGACAAACTCTACTCCCCCGACGGCGCCACCGGCCGCCTGGGCTTGCTCGAATTACGCGCCTTTGAAATGCCGCCCCATGCACGCATGAGCCTGACCCAGCAGTTGCTATTGCGCGCGCTGGTCGCACGGTTCTGGCGCGAGCCTTACGCGCCGCCGAAACTGGCGCGCTGGGGCACCGAGTTGCATGACCGTTTCCTGTTGCCGCATTTTATCGAGCAGGACTTTGCCGACGTGATCGTCGAACTGAATGCGGCCGGCTACCCGTTGCGTGCCGAATGGTTCGCGGCGCACCTGGAGTTCCGCTTCCCCAAGGTGGGCGACTACGCCGTCAGCGGTATCGAACTGGAACTGCGCCAGGCCTTGGAGCCTTGGCATGTGCTGGGCGAAGAGGGCGCGGTGGGCGGTACGGTACGCTACGTGGATTCGTCCCTGGAGCGCCTGCAAGTGAAGTTGACTGGCCTGCCAGCGCAACGCTACCTGCTGACCTGCAATGGCATCCCGGTGCCGCTGCAACCGACCGGCCGCGTCGGCGAGTTTGTCGCCGGCGTGCGCTACCGCGCCTGGCAACCGGCCAACTGCCTGCAACCGACCATTGCGGTGCATGCGCCCTTGGTATTCGACCTGCTCGACACCTGGATGCAGCGCTCGCTGGGCGGCTGCCAATACCACGTGGCGCATCCGGGTGGACGCAATTACGACAGTTTGCCGGTGAATGCCAACGAGGCAGAGAGCCGTCGGATGGCGCGGTTTTTCCGCTTGGGGCATAGCCCGGGCAAGCGACCGGTGCCGGTTGTAGAGGTGAACGATGAAATGCCAATGACCCTGGATTTACGCCGTTTTCCAACAAATAAGGAATGAATGCGAGCCAACTGTGGAAGGGGGCTTGCTCCCGATAGCAGAGTGTCAGTCAGCACATTTGTCACTGATGCACCGCCATCGGGAGCAAGCCCCCTCCCACATTGGATCGTAGTGAATTTGAGTTAACCTGACTTCCCTTGCCCCTGCCGAGCGTTCCATGTCCGATTTGCTCGACCGTTACCCGCTCACCGCGGGCACCTACCACGAACTGCTGGACGAGAGCGGCGCGGTGCGTGCCCATTGGCAGCGCTTGCTCGATCACCTGCAACGCAGCACGCCCGCGCAACTGGCCCAGCGCCAGGCGCTGCTGACCCGGCAAATCCAGGAAAACGGTGTGACTTACAACGTCTACGCCGACCCCAAGGGCGCTGATCGCCCCTGGGAGCTGGATCTGCTGCCCCATGTGCTGGCCGCCGATGAGTGGCGGCAGCTGTCGGCCGGCATCGTCCAGCGTGCGCGCTTGCTCAATGCAGTGCTGGCCGACCTGTATGGCCCGCAGCTCCTGATCAAGGAAGGCTTGCTGCCCGCCGAACTGGTGTTCGGGCATAACAACTTCCTGTGGCCATGCCAGGGCATTCAGCCGCCCGACGGTGCTTTCCTGCACTTGTACGCCGTGGACCTGGCGCGCACTCCGGATGGCCGCTGGTGGGTCACCGCCGACCGTACCCAAGCACCGTCGGGCGCCGGCTACGCCCTGGAAAACCGCACCATCGTGTCCCGCGCGTTCCCGGACTTGTACCGTGATTTGCAGGTGCAGCACCTCACCGGTTTCTTTCGCACGCTCCAGGAAACCCTGGCTCGCCAGGCGCCGGGCGACGACCAGCCACCGCTGATCGTGCTGCTCACGCCGGGCCGTTTCAACGAGAGCTATTTCGAACACCTGTACCTGGCGCGCCAACTCGGCTACCCGTTGGTAGAAGGCGGCGACCTCACCGTGCGCGACAGCACTGTGTTCCTGAAAACCCTCAGCGGCCTGCGTCGGGTCCACGCGATCATGCGCCGCCTCGACGATGATTTCTGCGACCCGCTGGAGCTGCGTACCGACTCGGCCCTCGGCGTGCCTGGCCTGCTCGACGCCGTGCGCCAAGGTAACGTGCTGGTGGCCAATGCCCTGGGCAGCGGCGTGTTGGAGTCCCCAGGCTTGCTGGGTTTCCTGCCAAAGATCAACGAATTCCTGTTCGGTGAAGCGCTGATCCTGCCGTCCATTGCCACCTGGTGGTGCGGTGAAGCGCCGGTGCTGGCCGAAGCCCTGGAAAAACTCCCGGAGCTGCTGATCAGGCCGGCATTTGCTTCGCAGAGTTTCGCCCCGGTGTTTGGTCGCGACTTGAACGATGAGCAACGCCAGGCTCTGGCCGAGCGTATGTGTGCTCGGCCTTACGCCTACGTTGCCCAAGAGCTGGCGCAGCTGTCCCAGGCGCCGGTGTGGCATACCGAGGAAGATCATCTGCAACACCGCGCCATCGGTATGCGCGTGTACGCGGTGGCCAGTGATGAGGGGTATCGCGTGCTGCCCGGTGCCCTGACCCGTGTGGCTGCCGAGGCCGATGCTGAGGTGGTATCGATGCAGCGCGGCGGTGCCAGCAAGGACACCTGGGTGTTGGGTGAACGTGCCAGCGTCGGCGAACAGTGGCGTGCCCAGCGTGCGATTGGCGCCCACGACCTGGTACGTCGCGATCCTTATTTGCCGTCGCGGGTGGTGGAAAACCTGTTCTGGTTTGGCCGCTATTGCGAACGCTGCGACGACAGTGCGCGCTGGCTGCGTGTCGTGCTGGCGCGTTATGTGGATGGCGATGATCCGTTGGCATTGCAGGCAGCGGTCGAACTGGGAGAAAGCCTGCGCCTGTTGCCAGAGGAGGGCGAGCTGCCCGAGCGCCTGCTCGCCGCCTTGCTCGGTGATGATTGGCCTTCGAGCCTGCGCGCCAACTTGCAGCGGCTGCAGTGGGCGGCGTCCCAGGTACGCGGCAAGCTGTCCCGGGAAAACTGGCAGGCGCTGGTGGAGCTGCAACGCGAAGCCATGGAGCTGGAAAGCCAAAGCCCTGATTTTGGCGAGCTGCTGGATTTCCTCAACCGCCTGGTGATGTCCCTGGCGGCGCTGTCCGGGTTTGCCCTGGACGATATGACCCGCGATGAAGGCTGGCGTTTCTTGATGATGGGCCGGCGTATCGAGCGCCTGCAGTTTCTCAGCAGCAGCCTGGCAGCGTTCCTGCGTGGTGTAGCGGTGTTCGATCAGGCCGGGCTGGAGTGGTTGCTGGAGCTGGGCAACAGCAGCATCACCTATCGCTCGCGCTACCTGGCGGTGCCGCAGTTGATCCCGGTGCTCGACCTGTTGTTGCTCGATGAGCAGAACCCCCATGCGGTGCTGTTCCAGTTGAAACTGGTGAGCCGCACCCTGCGTCGCCTCAATGATGATTTCGGTGTGCCTCGGGAAACCGGCCTGGCGCCGTTGGTGGAGCGCCTGGCGCGCTTCGAGCTGGGCTGCCTGGAGAACCCGTTGTTCGGCAAGGCCAGCGTGCGTGCTGCGCTGGACGGCCTGGCCGACCTGTTGCAAACGGTCGCCGATGAAAGTGGGCAAGTGTCCGATCGCCTGGCGCTGCGCCATTTTGCCCATGTGGACGATGTCAGCCAGCAGACGGTGTCGGTGTGATGAGCGCGCGTTATCAGATTTTCCACGATACCCATTACCACTACGACAGCCCGGTGTCCCTGGCGCAGCAGTTGGCGCATTTATGGCCACGGCAGTGTGCCTGGCAACGTTGTACCTGGCAGCAGCTGGAAATCAACCCGCAGCCGTCTTCGCGTCGCGATGAGCTGGATGTGTTCGGCAACCCGATCACCCGCCTGGCGTTCGAGCGGCCCCATGATGAATTGCTGGTGAACGCGGCGCTGACCGTGGAAGTGCTGGCGCGGCCTGCGCTGGATTTCCAGCAATCGCCGGCCTGGGACCAGACTCGCGACAGCTTGACCTACAGCAGCCAGCCCATGGCAGCGCAACTGATCGAAGCCTGTCGATATCGCTTCGAATCGCCCTACGTACATTTGAAGAAAACCTTCGTCGAGTTCTCCGAAAGCTGCTTCCCGCCCGCCGAACCCTTGCTTTTAGGCACGCAGGCGTTGATGCAGAAGATTTTCAGCGAGTTCACCTTCGATGCCCAAGCCACTCAGGTCGCCACGCCGCTGGTGGAGGTGCTGGAGCGGCGGCGCGGGGTGTGCCAGGACTTCGCCCACTTGATGCTCGCCTGCCTGCGCTCGCGTGGGCTGGCGGCGCGCTATATCAGCGGTTACCTGCTGACCCAGCCGCCGCCCGGGCAGCCACGGTTGATCGGCGCCGACGCGTCCCATGCCTGGGTCTCGGTGTTTTGCCCGGAGTCGGGCTGGGTGGATTTTGATCCGACGAATAATGTGCAGCCGGCACTGGAGCACATCACCCTGGCCTGGGGCCGGGATTTCTCTGATGTGTCGCCGCTGCGTGGGGTGATTCTGGGGGGAGGTAGCCATGACCCGGAGGTGCGGGTAACGGTGATGCCACTGGAATAGCGGTGGGTTGTGGTGAGCAGGGAGGGCCTGCTCACCACAACAAAATTTATTCCGCCGGGTCTTTCGGGGTTTCGGTCTCGTCAGTCGCCACTTCACCTTCCGCATCCGGGTTCAGTGCGCCTGCTTCTTCGTCTGCAGCGGCTTTCTTGCGTTGCAGTTTTTCCTCTTTCTTCTGTTCCTTGGCCAAGTCTCTCTGACGTTTGGCGAAGGAGTAATTAGGTTTGGCCATGGGCGATCCTCTAGGGTCGAAGGTGAGGGTGGGCGGCGCGCAGCTGCCTTGGGTCGTCATGGTAGCAGCTTCAAGGTGCCTTTCGCCTTCACTTACCGCAGGCGTAGGCGGCCAGCAGGCCGTTGAACAGGTGATTGAGGTGCATGGCGCGAACTCCAGTGGGCAATGGGACGATCATAGGCAGCCTGCGGCACTTTGGCTGGTTGATTGTGTTGATCAAGCTGATAGCCTAAAGTTGTATACAATCTGTTGATGCAGATCATAAGAACCTAAGCCTGCTTGAGGCACCCTTGTCGCAATACGCGTTTTCTAACCCTGCCTTGGAGATTCACATGTTTGCCAAACTCGTTGCTGTTTCCCTGCTGACCCTGGCGAGCGGCCAGTTGCTTGCTGCAGAGTGCAAGGTCACCGTCGACTCTACCGACCAGATGTCCTTTAACACCAAAGAAATCACCATCGACAAGAGCTGCAAGCAGTTCACCGTTGAGCTGACTCACTCGGGTAACCTGCCGAAGAACGTGATGGGGCATAACTGGGTGCTGACCACTGAAGCCAACATGCAGCCTGTGGCGACTGACGGTATGGCTGCGGGCATCGATAAGGATTATCTGAAAGCCGGTGATGACCGCATCATCGCCCACACCAAGATCATTGGCGCTGGCGAGAAAGACTCGGTGACCTTCGACGTCTCCAAGCTCAAGGCCGATGAGAAGTACAGCTTCTTCTGCTCGTTCCCTGGCCACATTTCGATGATGAAAGGTGCCGTGGTCCTGAAGTAACACCGCGTCATCGTTCATCGGGGGCAAGCCCCCTCCCACATTTGAATGTATTCACAAATAAAAGTGTGGGAGGGGGCTTGCCCCCGATGGCATTCTGGCAATCACTGCAAAATCAGCTGGCTCACCTCAAGGCGCAAACGGCATCACCCGCTTGTGTTCAGTCTTGCGATAGGTCTCGCAGATAATCCTGAACGCCTCTTCACGCACGGGCTCACCGTGCAGGAACGCATCGATTTCGGCATAGGTCACCCCGTGTGACGCTTCGTCCGGCTTACCTGGCGACAGGTCCTCCAGGTCGGCGGTCGGGACTTTCTCCACCAACGATTCCGGCGCGCCAAAGTGCCGGGCAATCGCACGCACCTGGTTCTTCACCAGCCCGCTCAATGGCGCCAGATCGCAGGCGCCATCGCCGAACTTGGTGAAAAAGCCCATTACCGCTTCCGCCGCGTGGTCGGTGCCGATCACCAGCCCACCCGCCGCGCCGGCGATGGTGTACTGCGCCACCATGCGCATGCGCGCCTTGGTGTTGCCCAGCACGAAGTCGCGGGACACCGCTGCCTTGCCTTCAAACGCTGCCACTTCATTGGCCAGGGCCTTCACCGCCGGGCCGATGTTGACGGTGTGGCGTTCGTCCGGCTCGATGAATTCCACCGAGGCCTGGGCGTCGTGTTCATCGAACTGGGTTTCGTAGGGCAGGCGCACGGCGATAAAACGATAAGACTCGTCGCCGCTGCTGGCACGCAGCTCCTGCACCGCCCGTTGGGCCAGCAGGCCGGCGGTCAGGGAGTCGACGCCGCCGCTGATGCCCAGTACCAGGGTTTTGAGCCCGGAATTGCGCAGGCAGTCCTGGATAAAGACTACGCGTCGGGCGACCTCGGCTTCAAGGCTGGCCTGGTCGTTGAACGGCGCTTGGACCTTGAGCTGCTGCGCAATCTCACGCTGTACGGCTTGCATGATTCACTCCTTGCTGGAAAGGGCAGGTACTTTGAAAACGTGACGCAAATAGGCGACAAAATTCGGGTCGGTGCAATGGGTCTTGCCCGCTTCATCGGAGATCTTGGCGACGGGCTGGCCATTGCATGCGGTCATTTTTAGCACGATGCTCATCGGCTCCACCCCTGGAATATCGCAGGTCAGGTTGGTGCCGATGCCAAAGCTCACATTAATGCGGCCACGCAGCGCACGGAAAATCTCCAGGGCCTTGGGCAGCGTCAGGCTGTCGGAGAACACCAGAGTTTTGCTCATCGGTTCGATGCCAAGCTTGTGGTAGTGGGCGATGGCTTTTTCCGCCCACTGGATGGGGTCGCCGGAGTCATGGCGCAACCCGTCGAACAGCTTGGCAAAGTACAAATCAAAGTCGCCGAGGAAGGCGTCTGTGGTAATGCAGTCGGTCAGGGCAATACCCAGCAGGCCACGGTATTCACGCACCCAGCAATCGAGGGCGGCGATCTGGCTGTCGATCAGGCGCGGGCCGAGTTGCTGGTGGGCCATGATCCATTCGTGAGCCATGGTCCCCAAGGGCTTCATATCGAACTCGCGGGCCAGATGCACGTTGCTGGTGCCGACAAAACGCCCAGGGAAATCGTGCTTGAGCACACTGACCACTTCCTCCTGCACGCGGTAGGAGAAGCGTCGGCGCGTACCGAAGTCGGCCACTTGCAGTTCCGAGAGCTCGTCGCTGCTGGCATTCGCCGTCAGCCAATCGAATTTGCGGTACAGCTGCTCGCGGGCCTGTTCGAGGATCACCGTCTGGTAGCGGTAGCGGTTACGCACTTCGCTGACGATGGCCAGCATCGGCACTTCAAACAGGATCACATGCAGCCACGGCCCGCGCAGGCGGATAAACAACTCGCCGTTTTCGATACCGGTCTGCACGTAGCGCAGGTTGAAGCGGAACAGCCCGAGAAACCGCAGGAAGTCCGGCTTCATGAAGCTGATACGTTCAAGGAAACCCAACTGGTCGGGGCTCAGGCTCAGCTCGGCGAGGCGCTCGATCTGGTAGCGGATCTCCGCCAGGTACGGGCGCAGGTCTTCGCTGTTGCGGCAACGAAACTCCCATTCAACTTCCACATTCGGGTAGTTGTGCAGCACCGCCTGCATCATGGTCAGCTTGTAGAAGTCGGTGTCGAGCAAGTTCTGCACGATGCGATCGGCAAACACACTCTCGCTCATAACGGGAATCTCCAGACGGGTCGGCGATGAGGCGCCGGCCTTTACGCATAATTAAGTAAGGGGGCTAGTGGCGCATAGACCTGTGGGGTTTTGCCAGTGATTTTTTTGGAATGACCACTGGCCCCATCGCAGGCAAGCCAGCTCCCACACTTGAAATGCATTCCAAATGTGGGAGCTGGCTTGCCTGCGATGGCGGTGGTGCAGCCAAAAAATATCTAAACCTGTTCCATCATCCACTTCACAAAATCTCGCACTTTGGGCACTTCCGCCGAATGCTCGGGGTAGGCGAGGTAATAGGCATCCTGGCTCGGCATTGCATGCTGCCAGGGAATCACCAGCTTGCCCTCGGCCAGTTCCTCTTCCACCAGAAAGCGCGGCAGCAACGCCACGCCACAACCCACCTGCGCGGCGCGGATGCACATATAGAAGGTGTCGAAACGCGGCCCGTGGTAGCTGTGCTCGGTATGCAAGCCCTGGCTGGCAAACCAGTCATGCCAGCCCTGGGGCCGCGAGGCGTTTTGCAGCAGCACCAGCTCGCTCAGTCGCGTGGGGTCGGTGAAGGGCAGGGCGGGCAGGCTGTCGGGCGCACAGACAGGTACCAGCTCTTCGCTGAACAGCTTCAAGCTCTCGGTACCGGGGCGTGCGCCCTGGCCGAAATAGAACGCCATATCGGCCTTGCCTTGCAGTAACTCGTCAGGTTCCTGCTCGTTGCACAGGTCCAGGTGAATCTGCGGGTGGCGCAGGCGCCAACCCTTGAGGCGCGGCACCAGCCAGCGCGCGCCGAAGGTGTAGGGCGTGGATACCCGCAGCACTTCGGTCTCGCCGCCGTAGGAGCGCAGGTAATGGGTGGACATCTCCACCTGGGTGAGGATCTTGCGCACTTCCACCAAGTACAGATCACCCGCCGGGGTCATCTGCAAGCGACGGCGTACCCGGCGAAACAGCAGGTGTTGCAGCAGCTCTTCCAACTGTGCCACCTGCTTGCTCACCGCGCTTTGCGTAAGATTCAGCTCTTCGGCTGCACGGGTAAAGCTCAGGTGGCGGGTGGCGGCTTCGAAACACTGCAGGGCGGTGATCGAGGGCAAATGTCTTTTGTTCAGCACGGCATGCCTCTTTTTATTCTTTGCATGAATAAACGGAATGATATCTCGCCTAATCGTCGTTTGTTGGCAAGTCTTGGGCCAGCTACAAATAAGCTCTGGATCGCCGTGTCGGTGGCGGCGCGAATTTTCTGTTTGAGATTGAAGGAGTGACCCATGGTTGCCGCATTGCTTGATCGTCTCGGGGTAAACCCGGCGCTGTACCAATCGGGCAAGCAGCCCGTGCATTCGCCGATCGATGGTAGCCAGATCGGCAGTGTGCACTGGGAAGGCGCCGCCGAGGTGGAGCAACAGGTCAGTCGCGCCGAGCATGCATTCGAGGCCTGGCGCAAGGTGCCGGCGCCGCGACGCGGCGAGCTGGTACGCCAGTTTGGCGACGTGCTGCGCCAATACAAGGCCGACCTCGGCGAACTGGTGTCATGGGAAGCCGGCAAGATTACCCAGGAAGGCTTGGGCGAAGTGCAGGAGATGATCGACATCTGCGACTTCGCCGTCGGCCTGTCGCGCCAGCTGTATGGCTTGACCATCGCCTCCGAGCGCCCCGGCCACCATATGCGTGAAACCTGGCACCCGCTGGGCGTGGTCGGCGTGATCAGCGCCTTCAACTTTCCGGTGGCCGTGTGGGCGTGGAATACCACCCTGGCCCTGGTGTGCGGTAATGCGGTGATCTGGAAACCCTCGGAAAAGACCCCGCTCACCGCACTGGCCTGCCAGGCACTGTTCGAGCGCGTACTGAAAAAATTCGACGGTGCCCCCGAGTACCTCAGCCAGGTGATCATTGGCGGTCGCGACGCCGGCGCCGCGCTGGTGGATGACCCGCGCGTCGCCCTGATCAGTGCCACCGGCAGCACGCGCATGGGCCGCGAAGTGGCGCCGAAAGTCGCCGCCCGCTTCGCCCGCAGCATCCTCGAGTTGGGCGGCAACAACGCCATGATCCTCGGCCCGAGCGCCGACCTGGACATGGCCGTGCGCGCGATTCTGTTCAGCGCCGTCGGCACTGCCGGCCAGCGCTGCACCACCCTGCGCCGCCTGATTGCCCACGAGTCGGTCAAGGACGAAATTGTCACTCGCCTCAAAGCCGCCTACGCCAAGGTGCGCATCGGCCACCCGCTGGAAGGCAACCTGATCGGCCCGCTGATCGACAAGCAGGGCTTCGACAACATGCAGGATGCCCTTGAGCAAGCCTTGAGCGAAGGCGGCAAGGTGTTCGGCGGCAAGCGCCAGCTGCAAGACCAATTCCCCAATGCCTATTACGTGTCACCGGCCATCGTGGAGATGCCCGAGCAGAGCGACGTGGTGTGTACCGAGACGTTCGCGCCGATTCTCTACGTGGTCGGTTACACCGATTTCGCCGAAGCCTTGCGCTTGAACAACGCCGTGCCCCAGGGCTTGTCGTCATGCATCTTCACCACCGATGTGCGCGAAGCCGAACAATTCATGTCGGCCGTGGGCAGCGACTGCGGCATTGCCAACGTCAACATCGGCCCGAGCGGCGCGGAGATTGGTGGCGCGTTTGGCGGCGAGAAAGAGACCGGCGGTGGGCGTGAATCGGGGTCGGATGCATGGCGCGGGTATATGCGCCGGCAGACCAATACCGTGAACTATTCGCTGGAGTTGCCGTTGGCGCAGGGCATCACGTTCGACTAAGTCCTCAAGTCCAAGTGAGGTCAAAATGTGGGAGGGGGCTTGCCCCCGATGGCAGTGTGTCAGTCAAAAGATGTCCAACTGAACCACCACCATCGGGAGCAAGCCCCCTCCCACAGTTGATCTCATTTACACATCAAGATTGTTGTCTGTTAGGTCTCATCGGAGTCTGGCAATGGCACTACGCGAAACATGTTTATGGGAACACCTCACCCCTGGCCGGCCGGATCGTGCCGCGCTCAAGGGCGCGGTCAAGGTGGATGTATGCGTGATCGGCGCCGGCATCACCGGTTTGTCGGCGGCCATACATTTGCTGGAACAGGGCAAAAGCGTTGCCGTGCTTGAAGCACATCGCACCGGCCATGGTGGCTCGGGGCGCAACGTCGGGCTGGTGAATGCCGGCATGTGGATTCCACCGGACGAGATCGAAGCCGGTTTCGGTACGGCGGTGGGCAGCCAGCTCAATCGCATGTTGGGCGCGGCGCCGTCCCTGGTGTTCGGCCTGGTCGACAAGTACCGCATCGATTGCCAATTGCGCCGCGAGGGCACTTTGCACATGGCCCACAATGCCCGTGGCGAGGCGGATTTGCGCAGCCGTGAAGAGCAGTGGAAACGCCGTGGTGCGCCGGTTGAGTTACTGACCGGGCAAGCATGCGAGCAAGCCACGGGGACCAAGAAAATCGCTGCCGCGTTGCTGGATCGGCGCGCCGGCACCTTGAACCCCATGGCTTACACGACGGGCTTGGCGAATACCGCCGTGGGGCTGGGCGGGCAGCTGTTCGACCATTCCCCGGTCACCCAGCTGGAGCGCCAAGGTGCCGATTGGTCAGTGCAGACCGCCGAGGGCGCGGTGCAGGCCGCACAGGTGGTGATCGCCTCCAACGCCTATACCGAAGGCGAATGGACCGAGTTGCGGCGCAATTTCTTCCCCGGCTATTACTACCAAGTGGCGTCGGCACCGCTGACCGACGATGCCGCCCAGCAAATCCTTCCCGGCGGCCAGGGCTCATGGGACACGCGCCAGGTATTGAGTAGCATCCGTCGTGATGCCGATGGCCGCCTGTTGCTTGGCAGCCTGGGCAACGGCAACCAGAAACCAGCCTGGTTCCTCAAGGCGTGGGCTGATCGGGTGCAGCAGCACTACTTCCCCTACCTCAAATCGGTGCAGTGGGAATGCACCTGGACCGGTTGCATCGCCTTCACGCCAGACCATCTGATGCGCCTGTTCGAGCCGGCGCCAGGGCTGGTGGCGGTCACCGGCTATAACGGCCGTGGCGTGACCACTGGCAGTGTGGTGGGCAAGGCGTTTGCCGACTATCTGTGTCACCAGGATCCCCAGGCCCTGCCGATCCCGTTTGCGCCCATGCAACCCTTGACGGGGGCAAGCCTGCGCAGCTGCTTGTATGAAGCTGGATTCTCGCTGTATCACGCCGGGCAATGCCTGAGGATCGTGATCTGATCAGCGAAATACCTGTCAGAAGCCTGCATTTTCTTAGCAGGCTACCCATCTGTATTGGTGCAAGTCGTAGCAATCACGCACTGTAAATGTGCAGTTCCGTTACGCGCATTGTTACAGGTGTAGGAACTGTCGTTTATCCCTCTGGTTGCAGGTGCGACCTATCGAGGTTGTACTTTTTTGGCTGTCTGGTTGCACCTGTCGGTGCTAGACGGTTGCACGTCCTGGCAAAACGCGTCGAAACGCCTGTAATAACAATGACACCGTGTCTTTTTGAAGAATAAAAACGTAATGGCACGCGGCTTGCTCTGAGCTTTCATTGAAAAGTTTGAATGCAAGTTGTCGTGCCAAAAATCAAAAATATCGGAGCACCACTCATGTCCCAGACGTTTTACAAGAAAGGTTTTCTGGCCCTCGCCGTTGCAGCGGCGCTGGGTGTTTCTACGTTTGTTCAAGCCGATGTGAAGATTGGTGTGGCGGGCCCGATGACGGGTGCCAACGCCGCTTTCGGTGAGCAGTACATGAAGGGTGCCCAGGCGGCAGCCGACGTTATCAACAAGGCCGGCGGCATCAACGGCGAGCAGATCAAGCTGATTGCCGGCGATGACGCCTGCGAACCCAAGCAAGCCGTGGCCGTGGCAAACCGCCTCGCGGACCAGGACAAAGTCATCGGCGTGGTCGGGCATTTCTGCTCCTCGAACACTATTCCGGCATCCGAGGTCTACGACGAAGCCGGCATCATTGCCATCACCCCAGGTTCCACCAACCCCCAAGTCACCGAGCGCGGCCTGAGCGCCATGTTCCGCATGTGCGGGCGTGACGACCAGCAAGGCATCGTCGCCGGCGACTACATCGTCGACGTGCTCAAGGGCAAGAAGGTCGCGGTGATCAACGACAAGGACACCTATGGCAAGGGCCTGGCCGACGCTACCGCTGCGCAGTTGACCAAGCGTGGCGTCAAGCCGGTGCTGGAAGAGGGCCTGACCCGTGGCGAGAAAGACTTCAGCGCCCTGGTTACCAAGATCCGTTCCCTGGGCGCCGATGTCGTGTATTTCGGCGGCTTGCATCCGGAAGCCGGCCCGTTGGTGCGCCAGATCCGTGAAGCCGGTTTGAAAGACGTCAAGTTCATGTCCGATGACGGCGTGGTGACCGACGAACTGGTGGCGACTGCCGGTGGCGCGCAGTACGTCGATGGCGTGTACATGACCTTCGGCGCCGACCCGCGCCTGCTGCCGGACAGCAAGGCGGTGGTAGAGGAGTTCCGCAAAAACGGCACCGAGCCGGAAGGCTACACCCTGTACGCCTACGCCTCGATCCAGGCCCTGGCTGCCGGCTTTAACGGTGCCAAGTCCAACAAGGGTGAAGACGCTGCCAAGTGGCTCAAGGCCAACCCGGTTAAAACCGTCATGGGCGAGAAAGCCTGGGATACCAAGGGCGACCTGAAAGTCTCTGACTACGTGGTTTACCAGTGGGACAAGGACGGCAAATACCATCAGTTGGAAAAGCAGAAGTAAGCCTGAGCACCACAGTTCCAATGTGGGAGGGGGCTTGCTCCCGATAGCGCAGTGTCAGCCAATACATGCATGACTGACCCACCGCAATCGGGAGCAAGCCCCCTCCCACAGGAGAGTGGCGTTGTTATTGAGATCTGTTTTTTCCTCCAGAAGCGCCGCACACCCACTGGTGTGCAGGTGCTCACCGCGTGAGATTGCGTTATGGATGGTATTTTCCTGCAGCAACTGGTCAACGGCCTGACCCTCGGGTCGGTCTATGGCCTGATCGCCATCGGCTACACAATGGTCTATGGCATCATTGGCATGATCAACTTCGCCCACGGCGAGGTTTATATGATTTCCGCTTACCTCGCGGCGATCAGTCTGGCACTGCTGGCTTACTTCGGCATCGAATCCTTCCCGCTGCTCATTCTCGGCACCTTGATCTTCACCGTGGTCGTCACCGGCGTTTATGGTTGGGTCATTGAGCGTGTCGCCTATAAACCGTTGCGTAACTCCACCCGACTGGCTCCGCTGATCAGCGCCATCGGTATCTCACTGATCCTGCAGAACTACGCCCAGATCGCCCAGGGCGCCAAGCAACAAGGCATCCCGACCCTGCTGGCCGGCGCCTGGCGCGTCGATATCGGCACTGGCTTCGTGCAACTGACCTACACCAAAGTGTTCATCCTCGTGGCGGCGTTCGCCGGCATGGCTTTGCTCACCTACATCATCAAATACACCAAGCTCGGCCGCATGTGCCGTGCCACCCAGCAAGACCGCAAGATGGCCTCGATCCTGGGCATCAACACCGACCGCGTGATCTCCTACGTGTTTGTCATCGGTGCTGCCATGGCTGCCCTGGCCGGTGTGCTCATCACGCTCAACTACGGCACCTTCGACTTCTACGCCGGCTTCATCATCGGCATCAAGGCATTTACCGCAGCGGTACTCGGCGGCATCGGCTCCCTGCCTGGGGCGATGCTCGGCGGGATCATCCTCGGTATCTCCGAGTCGTTGTTCTCGGGGTTGATCAACTCTGACTACAAAGACGTGTTCAGTTTCTCCCTGCTGGTGGTGATTCTGATTTTCCGTCCCCAGGGCCTGCTTGGTCGCCCACTTGTGGCGAAGGTGTAAACATGTCTGCTGCCAAATCTATCGATATCAAGAAAAGTGTGGTCGATACGGTCCTCGCCGGGCTGATTTCGCTGATCGTGTTCGGCCCGATCGTCGGCGTAGTGCTCGACGGCTATAGCTTCAACCTGGAGCCGCTGCGTGTTGCCACGTTGGTCGCC
The DNA here is from genome assembly GCF_900105675.1 of Pseudomonas synxantha. NCBI lineage: Bacteria > Pseudomonadati > Pseudomonadota > Gammaproteobacteria > Pseudomonadales > Pseudomonadaceae > Pseudomonas > Pseudomonas synxantha. Next base: position 6,806,006 of record NZ_LT629786.1, read on the forward strand.
ATCGTCATGGCTGGGCGTTTTGCCTTGAGCCTGTTCCTGCAAACCCCCAAGGGCGTGAAGATCCTGCAGGGCTTCGAAAGCAGCGGCTCGGGCGTGCATGTGCTGGCGCCGGATTACAAGTCGCGGCTGCGCTGGATCATCCCGGCGCTGATCGTGATCGCTATCGTGTTTCCGATCTTCGCCAACAAATACCTGCTGACCGTGGTGATTCTCGGGCTGATCTACGTGTTGCTTGGCCTGGGCCTGAATATCGTGGTGGGCCTGGCCGGCTTGCTCGACCTGGGTTACGTGGCGTTCTACGCCATCGGTGCCTATGGCCTGGCGCTGGGTTATCAATACCTCGGCCTGGGATTCTGGACGGTGCTGCCGCTGGCGGCCATTGCGGCGGCATTGGCGGGGTGCATACTCGGCTTCCCGGTGCTACGAATGCACGGTGACTACCTGGCCATCGTGACCCTGGGGTTTGGCGAAATCATTCGCCTGGTGCTCAATAACTGGCTGTCGTTTACCGGTGGGCCCAATGGTATGCCGGTGCCATCGCCGACTTTTCTCGGGCTTGAATTCGGGCGCAGGGCAAAGGAGGGCGGGGTCCCGTTCCATGAGTTCTTCGGCATCGACTACAACCCCAACATTAAATTCCTGTTTATCTACATCGTGCTGTTCCTGGTGGTGCTGGCGGTGCTGTACATCAAACATCGCTTGACCCGCATGCCGGTGGGCCGCGCCTGGGAAGCCTTGCGCGAAGATGAAATTGCCTGCCGTTCCATGGGCTTGAACCACGTGCTGGTCAAGCTCTCGGCGTTCACCATCGGCGCATCCACCGCCGGGTTAGCCGGGGTGTTTTTTGCCAGCTACCAGGGCTTCGTCAACCCGTCGTCGTTTACCTTCTTCGAGTCGGCATTGATCCTCGCCATTGTGGTGCTAGGCGGCATGGGCTCGACGGTCGGCGTGGTGATTGCGGCGTTCGTGCTGACCGTGGCGCCTGAACTGCTGCGCAGCTTCTCCGAGTACCGCGTCCTGCTGTTTGGCGTGCTGATGGTGGTGATGATGATCTGGCGACCGCGTGGCTTGATTCGAATCAGCCGTACCGGTGTCACCCCACGTAAAGGAGTCGCGCCATGAGCAAGGAAGTCGTGCTCTCTGTGGAACACCTGATGATGCACTTCGGTGGCATCAAGGCCTTGAGCGATGTGAGCCTCAAGGTCGAACGCAACTCGATCTTCGCCCTGATCGGCCCCAACGGCGCCGGCAAGACCACGGTGTTCAACTGCCTCACCGGCTTCTACAAGGCCAGCGGCGGCAAGATCGAACTCAACGTGCGTGGCCAGCAGACCAACGTGATCCAGCTGCTCGGCGAGCGCTTCAAGGCGGTGGACTTCGTATCGCCGAAAAGCTTTTGCAGCCGCGTGTACTACAAGATGTTCGGCGGCACCCACTTGGTAAACCGCGCCGGCCTGGCGCGGACCTTCCAGAACATTCGCCTGTTCAAGGAAATGTCAGTACTGGAAAACCTGCTGGTGGCCCAGCACATGTGGGTCAACCGCAACATGCTCGCCGGCATCCTCAACACCAAGGGCTACCGCAAGGCCGAAAGCGATGCCCTCGACCATGCCTTCTACTGGCTGGAAGTGGTCGACCTGGTGGACTGTGCCAACCGCCTGGCCGGCGAGCTCTCCTACGGCCAGCAGCGCCGCCTGGAAATCGCTCGCGCCATGTGCACGCGGCCGCAGATCATCTGCCTGGACGAGCCCGCTGCGGGCCTCAATCCCCAGGAAACCGAAGCCCTCAGCGCGATGATTCGCCTGCTGCGCGACGAACACGACCTCACGGTGGTGCTGATCGAACACGACATGGGCATGGTGATGAGTATTTCCGACCACATCGTGGTACTGGACCACGGCAACGTGATCGCCGAAGGCGGCCCGGAGGCGATCCGCAACGACCCGAAAGTGATTGCCGCCTACCTGGGCGCGGACGAAGAGGAGCTGGTATGAGTGCGCCTATCCTCGAAATGAAGGACCTGGACGTGTATTACGGCCCTATCCAGGCCCTGAAAAAAGTCTCGCTGTACATCAACGAAGGCGAAACCGTCAGCCTGATCGGCTCCAACGGCGCGGGTAAATCCACGCTGCTGATGTCGATCTTCGGCCAGCCTCGGGCCGAGTCGGGGCAGATTCTGTACAACGGCGTCGACATTACCCACAAGTCGTCCCACTACATCGCTTCCAACGGCATTGCGCAGTCGCCGGAAGGGCGGCGGGTGTTCCCCGACATGACCGTCGAGGAAAACCTGCTGATGGGCACCATCCCCATTGGCGACAAGTTTGCCGGCGAGGATATGCAACGCATGTTCGAGCTGTTCCCACGGCTCAAGGAGCGGCGCAACCAGCGGGCCATGACCATGTCTGGTGGCGAGCAGCAAATGCTCGCCATCGCCCGTGCATTGATGAGTAGGCCCAAGCTGTTGCTGCTGGATGAGCCGAGCCTGGGATTGGCGCCGATTGTGGTGAAGCAGATCTTCTCAACCCTGCGTGAACTGGCCTCCACCGGGATGACCATCTTCCTGGTGGAGCAGAACGCCAACCATGCGCTGCGTTTATCGGATCGGGCGTATGTGATGGTCAATGGCGAGATTCGCCTGACGGGCACCGGCAAGGAACTGCTGGTGAATGAGGAAGTTCGCAACGCTTACTTAGGCGGTCACTAACTGGTACTCAGTACCCTGTGGGAGGGGGCTTGCTCCCGATAGCGGTGTGTCAGTTTAAGAAGTGCTGACTGACAAATCGCTATCGGGAGCAAGCCCCCTCCCACATTTGATTGTGTGGTCCATCAGGCCTTTTCCCAAATTGTGGAAAACAAATCCAGCCACCCTCCAAAGCGCGACATATAGCCGCCGCAAATCCCTGTTTTGTCACAGTTTTGACTTGTCCCCATCCACTGTGGAACCGGCTGTGGGTAACGTGGGAGTAGCTAGCTGAAAGCCTTTAACTACGTGGCTTACAGCCTTGTGGTTGTTTTTTGATCAGTCGCTTTTTTGCGGCCGCCCGAGGGTTTTGTCAACCTGTTTAAAGACACAGGTATATGACCGGAATATGTCGGTCCAGGCTGTGGATAAGTCTGTGACTAAACTCTGGAAAGACCACCGAAGGGGCCGGAATGACTGGCCTGGAGCCATCGTTATGGTTTTCCGCATATGTCAGCGGCTACATACGCTTGCGTCCAGGTCAAGCAAAAAACTTTCCAGACCCGCCTGAAAGCCTTGTACACAGCGGCTTCGAGCGGTTTGTACTTGCCCCCAAAGACTGTGGGCGCAGTTGTGGATAACCTGCGCGCATATGGCTGCAAGCCACGGTTTATAAGGCTCTGCTCGAGGCGGTCAAAAAATGATCAGTCGTGCACGAAGGTGTGTGCATAGCGGTTGCCGCAAGGGCGGCGTAAGGGCATTCTGCTGGCTGCTTTTTTCCCCGATGCCCGCAAGGAGAACACCATGTCCGACACGCTATTTATCACTGGCGCCACTTCAGGTTTCGGCGAAGCCTGTGCCCGTCGTTTTGCCGAAGCCGGCTGGAAACTGGTGCTCACCGGTCGCCGTGCCGAGCGCTTGAATGCACTGGTTGAAGAGCTTTCCAAGCAGACCGAAGTGCATGGCCTGGTGGTGGATGTGCGTGACCGCAAGGGCATGGAAGACGCCATTGCCAACCTGCCGCCGTCGTTCGCCAAGCTGCGTGGCTTGATCAACAATGCCGGTCTGGCCGTGGGCACCGACCCTGCGCCCAAGTGCAACCTCGACGATTGGGAAACCATGGTCGACACTAATATCAAAGGCCTGCTGACCACCACCAATCTGTTGCTGCCGCGCCTGATCGCCCATGGTCGTGGCGCCGGGATCATCAATCTGGGTTCCATCGCCGGTAACTACCCGTACCCGGGCAGCCATGTGTATGGTGGCTCCAAGGCGTTCGTGAAGCAATTCTCGTTGAATCTGCGTTGCGACCTGCAAGGCACCGGCGTGCGCGTGACCAATATCGAGCCGGGCCTGTGTGAGAGCGAGTTCTCGCTGGTGCGGTTTGGCGGCGACCAGGCACGTTATGACGCCACCTACGCAGGTGCCGAGCCGATTCAGCCGCAGGATATTGCCGATACGATTTTCTGGGTGATGAACACGCCGGCGCACGTGAATATCAACCGCTTGGAGCTGATGCCGGTGAGCCAGACCTGGGCTGGGTTTGCGATTGAGCGTGGGACTAAGTAAGGCTTTAGACCGCGTCGCCTGCATCGGGGGCAAGCCCCCTCCCACATAAGTGTGGGAGGGGGCTTGCCCCCGATGGCGTCAAATCGGCCAAAACAGGACATAAGGTACACTCCGCGCCTGAAAACCCTCCGCGCTGTGCGGTTTAAAGGTTTTGACAGGAGGAAATGTGAGTAACCGAGGTGAGCAGGCACTGCTCAAACAATCGACGATCCTGATGTTCGCTGTGGCGATCGCCGGGATTGTCACGGGTGTGATATCCGGCGCCCAATCCATTCTGTTCGACGGCTTTTTCTCGCTGATCGCCACTGCCATCAAGGTGTTGATGCTGATCACGGCCAAGCTGATCGCCAAGAAAAGCAACGAGCGCTTCCAGTTCGGCTATTGGCACCTGGAGCCGATGGTGCTGTTGATCGAAGGCAGTTTCCTGCTGTTGATCGCCATCTACGCGTTCCTCAATGGTGTGTTCGGCATTATCAATGGCGGGCGCGAGATCGAGTTGGGGTTGGTGATCATTTATGCGGCGGTGTTTACCGTCGTGGAGTTCGCCTACTTCTTCTATGTGCGCTACCGCAACCGCAGGCTCAAATCATCGCTGATCCAGTTCGACAACATCAGTTGGCTGGTGGACGCGATGCTCTCGGTGGGCTTGCTGATCAGCTTCCTTGCCGCGCTGTTGCTCAAGTCCCAGGGCTATGGCGAATGGGCGGTGTATGTCGACCCGTTGATCCTGATCCTGCTGGCCCTGAGCATGCTGGCGCCGGCGTTCAAGATCCTGCGCCCGGCGTTGCGCGAGGTATTGGGAATCGCCCCGGACCACCTGGACGACAAAGTGCGCGAAGTAATGGACGGGGCGCAGGCCAAGCACGGTTTTGACGATTACGTGTCCTACGTGCAGAAGCACGGTCGGGCGCGGTTTATCGAGATTCATGTGGTGTTGCCGGCGGATTACCCATTGGATAACGTCGCCACCCTCGACGGGCTGCGTGAAGAGATATCCACAGGGCTGGGCACGCCGGATGCGGCGCGTTGGCTGACGATCAGTTTTACGGGCGACCGCAAGTGGATTGCGTGAGGTCAGTCAGACCGAGTTGAGGCCATCGGGAGCAAGCCCCCTCCCACATTAGACCGGGTTCCCACATGAAAACGCGGACAAAGGTGGGAGGGGGCTTGCCCCCGATGAGGCCCTGAAGGTCACCCAAACTGCTTGATCAAACCCTGGTAGCAAGTCGCCAAATGATAAGGGGTGGTAGAAGGCATATCCCGTCGGCTCACGGTGCCCTGGGCATCCAGGCATTCATGCCAGCCCTTGGCATGCAGAAAATGCTCTTGCAGCGCCAGCAATTGGCGCTGCAGCACCGCCTCACTGCCTGGTCGCAACGTCAGCGCACGCAAGTACTCGGCCTGGGCCCAGATACGTTGGGTGCCGTCGCGCACCGTGCCATCCAGCGCAAGCATGCCACTGACCGCACCGCTCGATTTATCCACACCCATTTCTTCGGCATAGGCAAACGCCCGTGTCAGTGACGCATGCAGCGGCGTGTCGCGCAGCACCTCTGACGATTCCAGCAAAAAGAACCATTCGAACTGGTGCCCTGGCTCAAACCAGTTATCCACAGCCCCCAGCGGTTTTTCCATCATCACGCCATGCTCGCGGTCGATGAAGCGTTGCTGCATGGCCGTCGCCAACGCCAGCAGGGCCGCCTGTACGTCGGCATCCTCACGCACTGCGAGAGTCGCAAGGAAGCCTTCGGCCAGGTGCATCAACGGGTTCTGCAATGGCCCTGAACCCAGCGAGGCCCAGTTACGCTCCAGCACTGCCTCATACAGGCCATCGCCCGTGGCAAAGCGCTGGGCGACGACTTCCAAGGCGGCATTGAGCACCGATTCCACCAGCGGTTCACGCACCTTGGCCCAGTAATGGGCACAGGCAAAGATGATGAAGGCGTGGGTGTAGAGGTCTTTGCGTTTATCCAGCGGTTGGCCGGCGGGGTCGATGCTGTAGAACCAGCCGCCGTGCTCGGCATCGTGGAAGTGCCGCTGCAGGGAGCGGAACAGCGCCGCCGCACGCTCTTCGGCAAAGGCCGCGCCGGGCTCACCGATCAGGCTGGCGAACAGGTACAACTGCCGGGCGCAGGCCATGGCGCGGTAGCGTTGCGGGGGCAGCGGCTGGTGATCGGCATCCAGCGCCTCGAAGGGCAGTGCCAGGTCGGCATTCCAGCCCGAGCCTTGCCACAGGGGTACGATCAGGTTGTGGAAGTGCGTGAGCACGGTGTTCAAGGAAGGGGGGGAATCGCTGAGCATTGGCTGGCGTCGTCACGGCAGGGGTGTAGGCGCGCATGGTAGCAGGCTTGGCAACTGTGGTGTCTGCACCAGCGCTATCGGGGGCAAGCCCCCTCCCACATTTTGATTTGTGAATACAGTCAAGTGTGGGAGGGGGCTTGCCCCCGATGAGGCCCTCAGCAGCGCCGCAAATCAGCCCGCCAATAGCCAAACCCCTGTCGCCGCCGAAGCCGCCCCGACCACTCGCACCAAGGGCGCCGCCGCAACCGGCAGAAAGCGCACCACCGCATAACCTGCGGCATGCAACACCGCAGTCGCCCCCACAAACCCAGCGGCATACGCCCAAGGGCTGGTCATGTCCGGCAATTCCAAACCATGGGCTACACCATGGAACAACGCAAACAACGCCGTGGCACCCACGGCCACAAAAAGCGGCGGCCGCACTGCCAATGCTACAGCCAGGCCCAACGCCAGCACCGACGCCGCAATCCCGCTTTCCAGCGCCGGCAATTGCAGCCCTTCAAAACCCAGCACGCCGCCAATCAACATGGTGCCCACGAAGGCACAAGGCAGCGCCCAGCGTGCGTTGCCTTTTTGCTGCGCCGCCCATAGACCGACCGCTACCATGGCCAGCAAGTGATCGAGGCCACCCAGCGGGTGGCTGATGCCGGCCACCAGGCCATTGTCGCCGTGGCCTGGATGGGCGAAGGCCAGGGCAGGGGCGAGCAGCAGCGTGGCCGCGGCGAGGAATTTGTTGAGGCTCATGAACAGGTTCCTTATAGGTTGATCAGGCAGCGGTCAGCAGGCCCTGGCGTTCGATAAAGGCGACGATCTCTTCCAGTCCCACCCCGGTTTTCTGGTTGCTGAACACAAAGGGCTTGCCGTTGCGCATGCGCTGGGTGTCGCTGTTCATCAGTTCCAGCGAGGCGCCCACCAGCGGGGCCAGGTCGATCTTGTTGATCACCAGCAGGTCGGATTTGCAAATTCCGGGCCCGCCCTTGCGTGGCAGCTTGTCGCCGGCGGACACATCGATCACATAGATGGTCAGGTCCGACAGTTCCGGGCTGAAAGTGGCCGACAGGTTGTCACCGCCGGACTCCACCAGGATCAGGTCCAGGCCCGGGAAGCGGCGGTTGAGCTGGTCCACGGCCTCCAGGTTGATCGAGGCGTCTTCGCGAATCGCCGTGTGCGGGCAACCACCGGTTTCCACGCCGATGATGCGCTCGGGCGCCAGGGCCTGGTTGCGCACCAGAAAGTCGGCGTCTTCGCGGGTGTAGATGTCGTTGGTGACCACCGCCAGGTTGTAGCGATCACGCAGGGCCAGGCACAGGGCGAGGGTCAGGGCGGTCTTGCCGGAGCCCACCGGGCCGCCGATGCCGACGCGCAGGGGTTGGGTGTTCATATCTGATTCTCCAAAAAAACTAGGAACGGAACAGGCGGCTGTATTGACGCTCGTGGGCCATGCACGCCAGGGACAGGCCAAAGGCGGCGCTGCCCAAATGCTTGGGGTCGATGCGCTCGGCGTTTTGCTGGGCTTGTTGCAGCAGCGGCAACAGTTCGCTGGTCAGGCGTTGTGCGGCTTGCTGGCCGAGGGGCAGGGTTTTCATCAACACCGCCAGTTGGTTTTCCAGCCAGCTCCACAGCCAGGCGGCGAGGGCGTCCTCGGGGCTGATATTCCAGGCGCGGGCGGCCAGGGCCCAGCCGAGGGCCAAGTGCGGTTCGCCGCGTTGTGCGAGGAACTCACGGGCGGCGCTGTCCAGTTCCGGCAAGCCAGTGAGCAGTTGTTGCAGGGAATAGCCCATTTGCCGGCTCTCCTGATACAGCTCGCGGGTCTCGCGGCTGGCACGGTGTTCTTCACACAGCTGTGCCAACTGCGGCCAATCCTGCTCGGCGGCGGCGCGACAATGGGCGAGCAGCAGCGGTGCCTCGAAGCGCGCCAGGTTGAGCAGCAACTGATCACTGATCCAGCGCCGAGCGCTCGCGGCATCCTGCACGCGACCATTGTCCACCGCCATTTCCAGGCCCTGGGAATAGCTGTAGCCGCCAATCGGCAATTGCGGACTGGCCAGGCGCAACAGCGCCCAGGCTGGGTTCATGCGCGCACGCCAAACTGATGCAGCTTGGGCGCGTAGTTGAAGTCTTCGTCGCCATGCCGCGAATGATGATGGCCACCGCCGTAGGCCCCATGTTCCGGCTGGAACGGCGCCTCGATGGTCTGCGCGTCGGCACCCAGCTGTTCAAGCATGGCCTTGAGCACGTAGTCATCGAGCAGGCGCAGCCAGCCGTCGCCGACCTGCAGGGCCACATGGCGGTTACCCAGGTGGTAGGCAGCGCGGGTCAGTTCAAACGCATTGCAGCAAGTGACGTGCAGCAGCTGTTCAGGTCTGGCGCGAACGCGTACGACACGTCCGTCTTCGGCTTGTAGGAATTCGCCATCGTGCAGCGGCGGCTGACCACGCTCCAGAAACAGGCCGACGTCTTCACCCTCGGCACTGAAACAGCGCAGGCGGCTTTTGCTGCGGGCTTCGAAGTTCAGCAGCAACTCAGCGGCCCAGAGGGCTTGGGGGGCGATTCGACGGTGTATCACCAGCATCAGGAGGCTTCCAGCTATGAGCGATGGATGAGCTAGAGCAAGGGGCTTGCCAATCCGCAGATTGAGTAGGAATTCCCTGTAGGTAGGCATGGGCATGCTGCCCAATAGGGCATCAGGGAGTTCTCCAAGTGTATCGATTTGGTGCGTGACGGGATTTATAGCACCGGTGAGGGGCGTTTTACGTTTAAGTCAGTGCGGACTTTGATGAAGTTTCTTTCATCATTTTCTTGTTGGTGTTTTTTCGGATTTGTCCTACGCGCTATCAGGATTTGGCGTTCATGACATTACTCGCGGCTTATTTAGGCTGTGCGCCGTGTTTAATTCCACCGCGACGTTCATCATGTTTAGATCAATTTTATGCGTATGCCTTGCCAGCCTGGCCTTTGTCATTTCATCGGCCTCGGCCAGTCTTCAACCACGCGCGACTCTCGGTACTTCCCTGCAGGCCATCAAGCCTGCGTCCATCGACGGCGTGATCGATCGCGCCCATGAGTTGTTGGGCACGCCTTACAAATGGGGCGGCACGTCGGCGGAACAAGGCTTCGATTGCAGCAGCTTCCTGGTGTATCTGTTCAAGACCGAAGCCAATGTGCTGATACCCCGCACCACCGCGGCCATGCACCGATCCTCGGCGGCGACTATCAAGCGCAATGCCTTGAAGCCTGGAGATGCAGTATTTTTCAAAGGCAACGGGCGCGGCCAGGTCAGCCATGTCGGCCTGTATATCGGTGAAGGCAAATTCATCCATTCGCCGCGCACCGGCAAAAAGATCCGTATCGATTCACTGAGCAACAGCTATTGGAATAAAAACTACACCACTGCCAAGCGCTTCCACACGGCGGGCTGACCGGCTTATTCGGTGCTGCCCAGCCCCTGCCAATGCTTGAGGCCGATAAAGATAAAGCGCAGTTGCTGGGTTATTTTCGCCTGGGGCGTGAGGTGGGGCGGCAAGGCATGGGCCGGTGGGTCGATGATGTCGGGCAGGGTGGCGAACACACTTTTGACGATCAGGTCGGCCATTACATGCAAACCCTCTGGGTCCAGGTGCTGCAACTTCGGCATCAGCGTCAGGTCGGCCGCCAGGTCGCGGGTGATGTCTTCGCGCAGGGCCGCGATGGCTTGGCGTACCGCCAGGCAACCGCCGTACTGTTCACGGGCCAGGAACAGGAATTGTGACCGGTTGGCCGAGACCACATCGAGAAAGATCCGTACGGAAGCATCGATAATGCCACCCATCACGAACTCGTTATGGCGCACCAGGCGAATCGTGGCGCGGAAGGTCTGGCCGACTTCGCTGACCAACACCAGCCCCAACTGGTCCATGTCGGCAAAATGGCGATAGAAACCGGTAGGCACGATACCGGCGGTCTTGGCCACTTCGCGCAGGCTCAGGCTGCCAAACCCACGGCCACACTCCATCAGATGGCGGGCTGCGTCCATCAAGGCGAGGCGGGTCTGTTGCTTCTGTTCGGCACGGGGCAGCATGAGCGAATGGGCTTTGTCGGCGAGTACAGCGACGCACTCTAGCAAAAGCGCTTTGCCGGCGTCGAACTTGGCGGGGGCGAGGCGTGACGCGGTCTATATAAAAGCAAAAGCCCGATCGGCGGATCGGGCTTTTTTCTGGGCCATCACGGGCTTAGCTCTGTGCTTGATGCAGTTCTTGCAGACGGTCGGCACCGCCTTCAGCAACGCCTTCGGTGTAGGCGCGTTTGTTGGCTTGTTCAGCACCGCCTTCTACCAAGCCTTTTTCTTGCAGACGGTTATAGCCATTTTCAGCCACGGCACCTTTGGCATAGTCACGGTTTTCGTCTTCTTGCGAACCGCTGCGGGCCACGGTCTGGCTGGTTTGCACGGATTGGGCTTTATTTTGTGGGGTGGCCTGTTCGGCAGCTGGCAGGGCAAAAGCGCTGGAAGCCAGGACAGATAACAGGACAGTAGCGAGTAATTGACGTTTCATGGTGGTTGCTCCTCGGGAGGGCGTTAAAGTGGGTACAGGGCTAATGCTACTCTTGATAAGTCGATATAAAAGTTCATAAACACAATGGTAATAATCAACAGAATTGATTGTTCCCTGCAAAGGCTCTAGATCGAGCCTCTCAAGCACGCGGTTTTGCACCGAGGTGGGTATTTTCGACACGAACCTGGGTAACAATGGTGCGCCGGTGATGATCGAAATCTGTCCGTTCGATCAGGAAAGTGGCTTTTTGCGACTAAATTACGCGTCGGGTTAAACCCCCGGGCGGTTTGCCAGTCGTAGTCTTATAGGCTGCTCTAGAGGGGTAGCTCTGCCAGTCGTATTCAGGAGTCCTGTGCAATGACGCGCACTCGTAAAATCGTCGCTTGGAGCTGCGCCAGCTTCGTTCTGTTAATTGCCATCGTGGTCCTGATCCTGGTGTTCTTCGACTGGAATCGCATCAAACCGCCACTCAATGCCAAGGTCTCCGAAGAACTGCATCGCCCGTTCGCCATCAACGGCAACCTCGCGGTGGTGTGGCAGCGTGAGCCCGATGAGGGCGGCTGGCGCGCCTGGGTGCCGTGGCCCCATGTGATTGCCGAAGACCTGACCCTGGGCAACCCCGACTGGTCGAAACAACCGCAGATGGTCACGCTCAAGAAGGTCGAGCTGCGTATTTCGCCCCTGGCCTTGCTGGTGCAGCGCGTGGTGATCCCGCGCATCGACCTCACCGAACCGAGTGCCCAGTTGCAGCGCCTGGCCGACGGCCGTGCCAACTGGACCTTCAAGTTCGATCCAAAGGATCCCGACGCAGAACCCTCCAACTGGGTGGTGGACATTGGCGCCATCGGCTTCGACAAGGGTCATGTGACCCTCGACGATCAAACCCTCAGGACCCAGCTCGATGTGATCATCGATCCATTGGGAAAACCGATTCCGTTCGGCGAAATCGTCGGCGATGCCGATGCGAAGAAGGCCTTGAAAAAAGGCTCGGCACCCCAGGACTACGCGTTCGGCCTCAAGGTCAAAGGCCAATACCACGGCCAGCAGCTCGCCGGCACCGGCAAGATCGGCGGCCTTCTGGCCTTGCAGGACGCGGCCAAACCGTTCCCTCTGCAAGCCCAGGTGAAAGTCGCCGACACCAGCATCGCCCTGGCCGGCACCCTGACCGACCCGCTGAACCTCGGCGCCCTGGACCTGCGCCTGAAACTCTCGGGCAGCAGTCTGGGCAACCTGTACCCCCTGACCGGCGTCACCCTGCCGGACTCGCCGGCCTATTCCACCGATGGCCACCTGATCGCCAAGCTGCATGAAGCCAGCGGCGCCTCATTCCGCTACGAAAAATTCAACGGCAAGATCGGCAACAGCGATATCCACGGCGACCTGGCCTATGTCGCCAGCCAGCCGCGGCCCAAGCTCAGCGGCGCGCTGGTGTCCAACCAGTTACTCATGGATGACCTGGCGCCCTTGATCGGCGCTGATTCCAATGCCAAGCAAAAGGCTCGAGGTGGGGAGAGCAAGCAACCGGCGACCAAGGTGTTGCCGGTGGAAGAGTTCCGCACCGAGCGCTGGAGTGCCATGGATGCCGACGTGGAGTTCACCGGCAAGCGCATCGTGCACAGTGCCGATCTGCCCTTCACCGACCTCTATACCCACCTGGTGCTCAACGACGGCCAACTGAGTCTGGAACCGCTGCGCTTCGGCGTGGCCGGTGGCAAGCTCGATGCGCAGATTCGCCTGAACGGCCGCACCACGCCGATGGAAGGCCGCGCCAAGCTGACGGCGCGTAACTTCAAGCTCAAGCAGTTGTTCCCCAGCTTTGAACCGATGAAAACCAGCTTCGGTGAACTCAACGGCGACGCCGATATATCCGGGCGTGGTAATTCCGTGGCCGCGCTGCTGGGCACCTCCAACGGTGACCTGAAGATGCTGATCAACGACGGCGCCATCAGCCGAGGCCTGATGGAAATCGCCGGGCTCAATGTGGGCAACTACGTGGTGGGCCGCCTGTTCGGCGACAAGGAAGTGAAGATCAACTGCGCGGCGGCGGACTTCGGCATCAAGACGGGGTTGGCGACCACGCGGTTGTTTGTGTTCGATACCGAGAACGCCATCATCTACATCGATGGCACCGCGAACATGGCCACGGAGCAGTTGGACCTGACCATCACGCCGGAGTCCAAGGGCTTTCGCTTGTTTTCGCTGCGCTCGCCGCTGTACGTCAATGGGCCGTTTATCAAGCCCAATGCTGGCGTGAAAGCCATTCCCCTGGCCCTGCGCGGCGCCGGCATGGTGGCCCTGGGCGTTATTGCCGGCCCGGCTGCCGGGTTGCTGGCGCTGGTGGCACCGAGCGGCGATGAGCCGAATCAGTGCGCACCTTTGCTGCAACAGATGAAAGAGGGCAGAGCGCCGAAAACCGTGAAATAACTGACTACACCTGAAACCAAATGTGGGAGGGGGCTTGCCCCCGATAGCAGTGGTTCAGTCAATATCTAATTCGACTGACACTCCGCTATCGGGAGCAAGCTCCCTCCCACAGGGGGACTGCTGTGTTGCTGATTACAGGTCCTGCAGAATATCCGCCATGTCATCGGCGTGTTCTTCTTCCTGAGCCAGGATGTCTTCGAAGATACGGCGGGTGGTCGGATCCTTATCACCGATGTACTGGATGATTTCACGGTAGCTGTCCACCGCGATACGCTCGGCTACCAGATCCTCGTAGACCATCTCTTTGAGCGAGTTGCCTGCCACGTATTGGGCGTGGGAGTTCTTCGACAGCAGGTCGGGGTTGAACTCCGGTTCGCCGCCCAGTTGCACGATGCGCTCGGCCAGTTTGTCGGCGTGCTCGGCTTCCTGGGTGGCATGCTCGAGGAACTCATCGGCGGCGACACTGGCTTTCAGGCCGTTGGCCATGAAGTAGTGACGCTTATAGCGCAATACGCAGACCAGCTCGGTGGCCAGCGACTCGTTGAGCAGGCGGATGATCTCCTGACGGTCGGCGTCGTAGCCTTCGGTCACGGCACCGTTTTCGACATTCTGGCGGGCGCGGCTGCGCAGGGTCGCAATGTCAGTCAAGTGTGCTTCAGTCATTTCAATCTCCTGGGGCTAATCCGGTTTTACGCCACGCTCTGCCGGCGTGATCGCTATAGGTTGTGAGTCCCGGGCCAGGCGAAAAGTTTTATCGGATTTAACAGGATGTGTCATGAGTGGCTCTGACCGGCGTGGTCCAGCGCTCCGACAGAATCACCCCACCCAAGGTCAGCAAGCCGCCCACCAAGTGATACAGCGCCAACTCTTCCTTGAGCACCACCGCTGCAATCAGCGCGGTAATCAACGGCAGTAGATTGAAGAACAGCGTGGTACGGCTCGGCCCAAGCGTCTTCACCGAGTGCATCCACGCCAGTGGCGCCAGCATCGAAGCCAGCAGGCAGGCGTACAGCACCAGCGGAATATTCGCCCAGCCCAATCCCGCCTTGGCCGAGAACAGATACAGCGGGAACAGCACCACCACCGCTACCAGTACTTGTAGATACAACAGCACCAACGGCGGCAGGCGCAGTTGCCATTTCTTCAGCAGGGTGCTGTAGACCGCGTAGGCCAGTGTGGCGATGAGCATCATGCCGTCGCCCAGGTTGACCCCGTGTTGCAGCAGCGCGGCCAGGCTGCCGGACGACACCACCACGACTACGCCGGCGAATGACAGCACTGCGCCGGTCAGCGCGCCATAGGTCAGGCGTTGGCCCAGGCTGATGATGGCGGCAGTCAGAGCCATCAGTGGCATCAGCGACAGGATGATGCCCATATTGGTGGCGCTGGTCAGCGTGGCCGCGTAATAGGCCAGGCTTTGATACACCGCCATGCCCAGCACGCCGAGGATGAAGATCTTGCCCAGGTTCGGACGGATGAGCGCCCAGTTGGAAACGACCGGCTTGAGCATGAATGGGGTGAACAGCAGCGCGGCGAACAGCCAGCGGTAAAAACCTATTTCAGCCGGGAAGATCGAACCCACGGCAAGTTTGTTGATCACGGTGTTGCCGGCCCAGATGAAGATGGCCAGCAGCGGATACGCGTATTGCATCGAAAGAATCCAGTGTGTTGACGAGGCGGGATTATCCTCTGTCTGGATCGAAGCCTATACTGCGAACCAGACAACCGACCTCTGAATCCAGACAACATGCCCAGACATACCGTACGCCTCGCGGATTTCGCCAGCCTCCCAAGCCCTGCGTACTTCCGCTACTGCGAGTTCGCCCCGGATACCGAGTGCACCCCGCACCGGCATGGCTGGGGCTCCCTGGACTATTCGGCCAATGGCGTGATGCGCATGGAGGTCGCCGGCAACCGTTTTATGTCGCCGCCGCAGTACGCGGTATGGATCCCACCGGATACCGAGCACAGCTCCTATAACGCCCAGGCGATCGTGTATCGCTCGGTGGGCTTGGCGCCGGCGCTCTGTGAGCAACTGCCGCAAACCCCGTGCACCCTGGCGATCAGCGATATTCTCAAAGCCATCCTCAGCGATTTTGCCCAGCGTGACGTGAATATCCCGCAGACCGACGCCGATATTCGCCTGGCCCAGGTGCTGGTCGATCAGCTCAAACAGGCGCCGATTCACGACGGCTTTCTTCCCTACGCTCGCCATCCTGGACTGCTGGGAGTCCTGGAGGGCATGCAGGCTGAACCCGGCGACAATCGCCCGTTGGTGCAATGGGCCGAACAGGTACATGTCAGCGAACGCACCCTGGCGCGCCAGTTTGTGCGCGAACTGGGCATGAGCTTTGGCGAATGGCGCCAGCGCCTGCGCTACCTGGCCGCCATCGAAGCCTTGGACAGCGAACGCAGCGTGCAACACGTGGCGTTTGACTTGGGCTACAGCACCGCTTCGGCCTTTATCGCCATGTTCCAGCGTCACGCCGGCTGCACGCCGGAGCAGTACCGGCGCTCGAATATACGTGGTCGCTGAAGTTGTAACAGGTTTTGACTACACTGGCAGGTAGGCCGTGCCCGTCGGCACGGTAACAGGGAGAAAACTCCATGAAGATGCTGCGTATTCCGTTGTTGATGATGGGCCTGCTGCTGTGTTCCCAGGGCTTTGCCGCTACCGCCCAGCAGAACAAGATGACCACCTGCAATGCCGAGGCCACGACCAAGACCCTTAAAGGCGATGACCGCAAGGCCTTCATGAAGACCTGCCTGTCGGCGCCTGCCGCCAACGATGCCAAGACCCTGACGCCGCAGCAGCAGAAGATGAAAGACTGCAATGCGTCGGCTAAAACCAAAGCATTGACCGGCGATGCGCGTAAAACATTCATGAGCACCTGCCTCAAAGGTTAATCACGATTTCGCAGGCGCCGCAAAGCAAATGTGGGAGGGGGCTTGCTCCCGATAGCGGCAGGTCAGCTACAGATAAGTTGACTGACATAACGCAATCGGGGGTGCCCCCTCCCACACTGATCGCATTCGCAACCAACCTCCTCGCTTGATTGCCGCAAGGCTGGCAGACTGCCCATCCTTTAACGCCGTTCGTTTTGAGGCTGTATGCCAACGTTTTCTCAGCGTCATGTGTTGTTGCTGTCCAGCTACATCATCATTTTCGGCGGGTTGCTGCTGGTGCTGCCGCTCAAATTGCTGCCCAGCCTGCTGGCCGGCCTGTTGGTCTATGAACTGGTCAACATGCTCACCCCGCAACTGCAACGCCTGATCGAAGGCCGGCGTGCGCGCTGGCTGGCGGTGGCCTTGCTGGGCACCCTGATCGTCAGCGTGCTGACCCTGATCTTCGCCGGCGCCATCAGCTTCCTGCTCCACGAAGCGGAAAACCCCGGGGCGTCCCTCGACAAATTCATGGGCGTGGTCGACCGCGCACGCGGCCAATTGCCGCCGTTTATCGACGCCTACCTGCCCGCCAGCGCCGCCGAGTTCCGCGTCGCCATCGGCGATTGGCTGAGCAAACACCTGAGCGAACTGCAACTGGTTGGCAAAGATGCCGCCCACATGTTCGTCACGCTGCTGATCGGCATGGTGCTCGGCGCGATCATTGCGCTGCAGCGCGTGCCCGACCTGACCAAGCGCAAACCTTTGGCTGCGGCGTTGTTTGATCGCCTGCACCTGCTGGTCCAGGCGTTTCGCAACATCGTCTTCGCCCAGATCAAGATCGCTGCGCTCAATACCGCTTTCACTGCGATCTTCCTCGCGGTGGTGCTGCCGTTGTGCGGCATCCACTTGCCGTTGACCAAGACCCTGATCGTGCTGACCTTCCTGCTCGGCCTGTTGCCGGTGATCGGCAACCTGATGTCCAACACCCTGATCACCATCGTTGCGCTGTCGCTGTCGATCTGGGTGGCGGTGGCGGCGTTGGGGTATCTGATCGTGATCCACAAGGTCGAGTACTTCCTCAACGCACGCATCGTTGGCGGGCAGATCAGTGCCAAGTCGTGGGAGTTGTTGTTGGCGATGCTGGTGTTTGAGGCGGCGTTTGGTTTGCCGGGGGTGGTGGCGGGGCCGATTTATTATGCCTACCTCAAGAGCGAATTGAAGCTTGGCGGCATGGTTTGAGGCCGGGTACTGGGGCAAATAGCCGATTGCGATAAACCTTATGCCGAAGATGTCTTGAAACTGTAAATTCTTACAGTGGTGCTTTGCACCTGCTTGGATGAGGCTAACTCCCGAGGGAAATTGTCTGAACCAGGGAGGGTGACGCGTGAGCAAGCACATTGTAATTGTCGGTGGCGGCGTTGGCGGCACGATGCTCGCCAACCAATTGGTCACCAAGCTCTATCCGGAAATCCTGCGCGGCGAGGTATGCATTACCTTGCTGTCGAACTCGCCCGATCATTTCTATAAGCCTGCATTCATGTACGTGGCCTTCAATCAGTTCTTCGACGAAGAGTTGAAGCGCCCCGAACGCTCATTGCTGCGCCCGGAAATCGACTTCCGGGTCGATGAGGTCACGCGCTTCGACTTTGCCGGCCAGCACCTGCATACCCGCAGTGGCAAGCGCTACGGCTACGATTTCCTGGTGATCGCCACCGGTTGCGTGCCTGCACCCGAACGTATCGAGGGTCTCAAGGAGGCGGGTGACCATTTCTACCAGTACGCGGCGGCCCGGCAGTTGGCCGAGCGCCTGAATGCGATTGAGCGCGGGCGGATTTTCATCAGCGTGTCTTTTCCAAAGACGCCAAACGTACCTCACCAATGCGGCATCGCCCCGGTGGAAACTACCCTGATGCTGGACGACTTGCTGCGGCGTCGAGGTGTGCGCGACAAAGTTGAAATCATTTACACCTACCCCAGCGTCGCCCAGCTCTTGCGCAATTGCCTGTTCATGCAGCGTCCGGTCGGGGAGGCCCTGCCGGGTATTTTCGAGCAGAGGAATGTCCGTTTCCAGCGCGACTTCACCTTGGGCAGGGTCGACCCCGAGCGCCGTATTGCCTACTCCGAAGAGGGCGAGGAGCAGCCGTTCGATATCCTGATGGCGACCCCGCCGATTCGTGCCGTGGATGCGGTACTCGAGAGTGGCGTCTCCCAGGCTGAACATGACGAGGGCTGGCTGCCGACTAATCATGAAACGCTGCAGGTTTATGGGTTGCAAGGGGTGTATGTCATCGGCGACACAGTCGACTTGCCCATCAGCAAGGCCGGGGGCGCCTGTCATAACCAGGCGCCGGTGATCGCCAATAACATCACCGCCGAGATTCGCCTGGGCGCTCCAAACTCGGTGTACGAGGGGCGCGTGCAGGCGGTGGCGCAGATGGGGCTGAATGCCGGGATGCCGCTGTGGTACGACTACGCCCATGACGTTCTGCCAACTCCGCCGAGCAAGCTCGGCGGCCTGCTGCGCACCGGCTTCAATCGTGGCCTGTACTGGGCCGTGGCGCGCGGAATGCTTTGATCTGACACACGGAGGTTCTAATCGTCATGGATGTTGCTGATACGTTGCCCGGGCATAACGCCGGGCTTGAGGCGTTGCTTACCAAGCTACAACCGCTGCTGGACAGTGGCCGTATGGACAATGTTGTCGATGTGCTGGCGTTGGTGTCCGACCTGGTGGACATGCTCGATGGCGCCATGGTGGAGAAACTGGCGCTGCTGTTTGAACAGGCCACGGCTGTGTCCTGGAACGTCGGCAACGCGGCGCGCATGGCCACGGCGCAGACCCAGGCTGAAGAGACTCCGCCCAGCCTCTATGGCTTGCTGTCGTTGCTGCGTGAGCCAGACACCCGGCGCGGTGTGGCGCTGGTACTCAGGACATTGAACGTCCTCGGCCGGCAATTGTGAGCCAAATGTGGGAGGGGGGCTCGCCCCCGATTGCGGTGTGTCAGTCACTGCATGTAGTAGCTGGTGCACCGCTATCGGGGGCAAGTCGAATCGTCGCACCGTCCCTCCCACATTGGGTTTGCAGCGCCTGCGAGATTGGGGCAGGTCAGCTGCCGTAGCGCTTGCTGGCCTCAATCGCCAGACCGCTGCCGATACTGCCGAAGATATTGCCTTCCACATGCCGCGCATTCGGCAGCATTGCCGAGATGCTGTGGCGCAGTGCCGGGATGCCGCTGGAACCACCGGTAAAGAACACGGTGTCCACCTGGGCCACGTCTACCGAAGCATCATTCAGCAACTGGGTCACGCTGTTGCGCACACGCTCGAGCAGGCCGTCGATGGCGGATTCGAACAAGGTGCGACTCAAATCCACGCTCAACCCCGGCTCGACCCGATCCAGCAGCACATGGCGGTTGTCTTCGTGGGTCAGCTGGATCTTGGTCTCTTCAACTTCCATCGCCAGCCAGTGCCCGGCGCGCTGTTCGATCAGCTTGAACAGGCGGTCGATGCCGCCGGTGTCTTCGATGTCGTAGCGCATGCTGCCCAGGGCCAGTTGGGATTTCTGCGAGTACACCGAGTTGATGGTGTGCCAGGTAGCCAGGTTCATGTGGTGGCTGGTGGGCATGTAGGCACCGCTTTTCATGCGGCTGCCATAGCCGAATAGCGGCATTATGCCGGCCAGGGACAGTTGCTTGTCGAAGTCGGTACCGCCGATGTGCACGCCGCCGGTGGCGAGGATGTCGCTCTGGCGGTTGTCGTTGTGACGGCGGTCCGGGGACAGGCGCACCAAGGAGAAGTCGGAGGTACCGCCGCCGATGTCGACGATCAATACAAGCTCTTCTTGCTCGATGGTGGACTCGTAGTCGAATGCTGCCGCAATCGGTTCGTACTGGAACGAGATGTCCTTGAAGCCGATCTTGCGCGCCACGTCTACCAGGGTGTTCTCGGCTTCCTGGTCGGCCATCGGGTCGTCATCGACGAAGAACACCGGGCGGCCCAGTACCACTTCCTCGAACTCACGGCCGGCGGTGGCCTCGGCGCGGCTCTTGAGTTGGCCGATAAACAGCGCCAGCAGGTCAGTAAACGGCATGGCCGTGCCCAATACGCTGGTGTCGTGCTTGATCAGCTTGGAACCCAGCAGGCTCTTGAGCGAGCGCATCAGCCGGCCTTCGTAGTTTTCCAGGTATTCGTGCAGGGCCAGGCGGCCATACACCGGGCGACGCTCCTCGAAGTTGAAGAACACCACCGACGGCAAGGTGATCTTGTCGTCCTCCAGCGCAATAAGCGTCTCCTCGCCGGGGCGGATCCAGCCGACGGTGGAGTTGGACGTGCCGAAGTCGATACCGCAGGCACGGGCTGGGGATGGGTTTTTCATGTCTATCGGGTTCCGGTTGAAAAACGGCCGCGCAGTGTATGTCAGTCGCAGGCGCTTGCGTAGGCCGACTATCCGTTAAATCACGCTTGAAAGTGCGGGATTTGCCCCCACATCTGGTGCATACGGCTGATGCCGATAACACTTTGACGTACCCCCAGGCCACCACCCTCAACAGGTGCAAGCCAGCGCACGTGGTGCCCCGGGCAGTGCGATCTCGATAAAGGATGGTGAACCGCCGATGGATTTCAAAGATTACTACAAGATTCTGGGTGTAGAGCCGACGGCCAATGATAAGGAAATCAAGGCCGCCTATCGCAAGCTCGCACGCAAATATCACCCCGATGTCAGCAAGGAAAAAGACGCCGAAGCGAAATTCAAGGATGCGTCCGAAGCCTATGAGGCGCTTAAAAGTGCCGACAAGCGCGCCGAGTACGATGAGCTGCGCAAATACGGCCAGCACGGCCAACCGTTCCAGGGGCCACCGGGCTGGCAGAGCCGTGGTGGGTTCGGCGGTGGCGGCGCGGGTACCGAGGACTTTTCCGATTTCTTCAGCTCGATATTCGGTGGTCGTGGCGACGCTTTCGGTGGCGGCCAGCGCCGTCCTGCGGGACGCAAGGGTCAGGACGTGGAGATGCAACTGACGGTGCACCTCGAGGAAACGCTGTCCACCGAGTCCAAGCAGATCAACTTCCAGGTGCCGCAATACGACGCCTCGGGCCGTCACGTCAGCAACACCACCAAGAGCCTGAACGTGAAGATCCCGGCCGGTGTGGCCGACGGCGAGCGCATCCGCCTCAAGGGGCAGGGCGCACCGGGTATCGGTGGCGGCGCCAATGGCGACCTGTACCTGATCATCAAGTTTGCGCCGCACCCCAAGTTTGAAGTGGATGGTGAAAACCTGATCATCAATTTGCCCCTGGCGCCGTGGGAACTGGCGTTGGGCGCGGAAGTGGCGGTGCCGACGCTCACCGGCAAGATCAACCTCAAGGTGCCCGCCGGCAGCCAGAATGGACAGCGTATGCGCGCCAAGGGTCATGGCTTGTCGAACAAGGCCGGGCAGCGCGGTTATCTGTTCGTGCAGCTCAAGGCGGTCATGCCGAAGACGAGCGACGAAGAGGTGAAGCAATTGTGGCAAGCGCTGGCGCAGAAAGCCGCGTTCAACCCGCGTGAGCATTTTTGAGCGGCGATAAATAGCTAGGGCTTGCCAGGCCGGGCGATTCGATAGGTTGGTGTTTTCGCAACCCGTCATGGATGGCCCGCTATGTCAGAGCAACCCGTCACTCCGACCCCCGAAGGTACGTTCAACGTTGACCTTCGGGGCGTGCACTACAACTTCCTCAAGGAACGTGTGCCCGCCTGGTTCAACCAGGCCACCACCCAGCGCCAGCAAGAGCTCGCCGATCACGAACTGGAACTGCCCAGCTGGTACCTGAGCGCTACGGCCCAGCAAAAGGCCGACCTGGCCGACAGTCATAACCGTTACCGTGAAGCCTTGAACCAGGTAGAAGAGCACCTGGGCCAGATCGAGGACGTGCTGGCGTTTGCCGAGCCGCTGCTCAAGGACGCGATCAAGACCCGCTTCAAAATGGAACTGGACGTCAGGAACGTCTATTTCGCACGCAAGTACGGGTTCAAGAGTCGCGACGACTTGTACGGCGCCTTTGTCTTCGATCAGCAAGGCGACCCGGCCCAGCGCTATGAATACCGCGGCGTTTCCCTGCTGGAAGCGGCTCTGGCCAACTTCGCGCCTGACGAAGAGAAGGCCAATGCCTGCGCGGATTGCCAGGTGATTACCACCTGGAGTGCCTTCGACAGCGAAATCATTCCGACCCCTAGCGTGGTCCAGGCGCATGCCCTCGCCATTCCTGCCCATGAATTTGCCCAACTGTGCCGCAGCCTGGATCTCGGCAAGCTGTATCAGCAACACATCAAAGACATCGTCCGACCCACGGATGACAGCCAGCGCAGCGCATTGGAGCGCCAGCTTGAAGAGCACCAGCGCCAGCAGTTGGCGTTGAGTGCCGAGGTGGCGGTGCAAACGCGGGAGTGGGGGATCAGTGCTGACGCCTATCGCATGCTCAAGCAGGTCATCAAGGACCCCGCCAGCGCGAGCCTGGACAGCAAGCCGGTGACCTTTGCGGCGCTGAAGATATTTGGCAGCGTGTTAGTCGGCCCGTTGCTGATCGGCCCTGAGCGCAAAGACAGTGACCAGGTCGAGCGCCTGGTGGTCTTCATCCCCAATGACCCCCAGCAGCCACTCAAGGAATATGCCTCCAGCGGCGACTTCATGGCCGACCTCAGGACACGGCTGCACAGCGCTTCCTACCGGCGGTTTTTCAGCCGCTTCGTGCCCCAGCGTGAACAGGGGGCGTTCTTTCAGCATTTCAATCGGCTCTACAAGCCCGCCAACGGCAATGGCGCGGCGGGTGATTACCCATTGGCCGTCAAGCCCGCGCGATTGCCCCTGGATGAGCTGGCGATCGGCGCCGGTCTCTGGCAGCCGCTGCGCGAGGCCCAGGTGCGCAAGATCCTTGCCGACGCCCGCGCCGTGGCCGTGCCCACCGGCGACGAAGATCGCCAGGCCCGACTCGACCGGCTGGCCAGTTACCTGGATGCCGTGATCAGCGCATTTAACCTCGCCGCTTTTGTGGTGCCAGGGCTGGGGCCGATCATGCTGGCGGTGGCGGTGCTGCAGATGTGCGCAGAGGGCTTTGAAGGTATCGAGGCCTATGAGCAAGGCGACTTGAAGACGATGTGGGCACATTTCGCCAGCGTGGCCCTGAACGCGGCCTTTCTTAAGGTCGGCGCCAAGGTACTGCCCGAGATCAAGCTG
This sequence comes from Pseudomonas synxantha, assembly GCF_900105675.1. Lineage (NCBI taxonomy): Bacteria > Pseudomonadati > Pseudomonadota > Gammaproteobacteria > Pseudomonadales > Pseudomonadaceae > Pseudomonas > Pseudomonas synxantha. The sequence continues at coordinate 6,829,606 of NZ_LT629786.1, forward strand.
GCGAGCGTGGTGGATAACCTCAAGCCGGTCGCCCTGCCCGACGGTAAACAGCTTCTGTGGAACCCCGACCTGACCCCCTATAAGGTGCAGGCCCAATTGCCCCTGGATGCCAAGCCCGATGCCCTGGGCCTCTACCCGTATAAAGGGCAGACGTTGCTGCCCCATGAAGGTGACCACTATCAGGTCCGCCAGGAACCCGAGACCGGGCGATACCGTATCCAGCATCCTGGCCGTCCTGGCGCTTATGAGCCGCTGCTGGAACATAACCATGCCGGCGCCTGGAGTCATGAAGTCGAGGAGCCGCTGACCTGGGACCTGCCGACCCTGATCCGTCGCCTGGGCCTGCAACAGCGCGGGCTCGACAGCGACACTCTGGAGCAGGCCCGCCTCGCCAGTGGTGTCGAGGAAGACACCTTGCGCCAAAGCTTCGTCGAGCATGAGCCGGTGCCCTTGGTGCTCGAAGACGCCCTCCAGCACTTCAAGGCCCATCAGGACCTGACCCGTTTCGTCGAGCAGATGCGCAGCAACGACCCGGTGCTCTACGCCCAGGCCGACCCGGCGCTGCAATTGCAAATCATGCAGCGGGGTGGGATGTTGCCCGTGGATACCGCCTTGCGTGTCTTGAGTGACGGCGGCCGCGTGCTATGGACGCAAGAAGCCTCTGCCACTGTGCCCAGGCGCGTAGCCGTGGTCACTGAAGACCAGTTGGCCCGTGGTGAGTTACTCAATGAGGTGTTGCACACCTTGCAAGGCGTCGACCCACAGCTGGCGGCGATTCCCGGGCGTCCCGAAGAGTCCTTGACGGTGCGGGCTGCCAAGGTGCGCGAGTTCATCGCCACTATCGTCGATACATTCAAGGGCTCGCTGGTCGAAGAGCGCTACCGGGCGTTGAACGCGAGCGATGACCCTGACGTGGGGCTGGTCCAAGGCACTTACCCCAGGCTACCGGCGTCGATGGCCGCCGAGTTGCTCACCAGCATGACCGCGGAACAACGGCAGGTCTTTCGCCGCAGCGGCCTACTGCCCGAGGTGCAGCGTGAGCAGGCGCGTTGGTTCGAGCAGGAAACCCGAGTATCGCGGGCTTACGAAGGGCTGCACTTGGACACACTTGCTGACCTGGACAGCCAACGCCTGGCCCTGCGCACCCTGGAAACCTTGCCCGGCTGGCGACGGGGCACGCGCGTGGAACTGCGCCAGTATACTCCCGAAGGCACCCTGCTCGACGCCATCGGTTCGCCGGACTCGACGAACCGCAAGACCCTGGTGCTCAAACCCAGCGGTTTGTTCGACGCGCCCATGCCCAGGGATTTCTACACCGCGGCCTGGGACCAACTGTCCAGCGTGGAGCGCCAGGCCCTGGGCTTCACCGATGCCCTGCAAATGAAGGCCGCGATCACTCGATCTCCGCTGCCGCGCCAGCCGCTGCGCACGGTGTTGCTGGAGCACCCGCTGCGCAAGCCGACCGTTGAGCCGGGGCTGCGCCTGCTCGGTGGCGGGCGCGGTCTGCGCCGGTTGCTGGAGCGTGTGACGGGGCCTTCGCAGGCAGCGGCAAAAGCCCGGGCCCAGGTCTTGTATCCCTCCATGGCCGATGACGAACTGACGACGTTTATCCAATCCTTGGGCACGGATGTGCGCGGCGGGCTGGCGCGCCGCGAAGCTGAGCTACAGACGCTGGAGAAGGAGTTGGCGGCGTGGGTGCAAACCCAAACCCATTCGGCAATGCCACAGGTCCAAGCCCCGGCCTATCGCGCCTCCCAGGAAATTCTGCGGGCCTGGCGTCGTATGGGTACAGGCACCCTGCGCTTGCTGATGAATGACCATCTGGAACTGCCGGCATTGAGCGCTGACTTCAGCCATGTGCAGAGACTTGATCTGTTTGGGGTCAAGTGGTCGAGTAGTGCGGACACTTTCCTTAAGACATTTACGGGCCTCAAAGATCTGAGCATTCGAAAAAGTGGCCTCACGGAGTTGCCCGACGCCATCGGCCACATGCGCAACCTGACTTCGCTGGACCTGAGCGCCAACCACATTCGCCTCACCCCCCAAAGCGCCCGGATGCTCAGTGGCCTGGGCGAACTTGAAACACTGCGGCTAACCAGCAACCGCTTGGGCCTTGCCCCGGATTTCAGTGGCATGCCGCGCTTGAAGCAACTGAACCTGAGAGCCGCGCAACTGGAGCAGTGGCCTGCAGGACTGACCGCGTGCCCCGATCTGGAGGTGGTCGACCTGAGCCATAACCTGTTGCGCGAGGTGCCCGCGCAATACCTCGACCCGGCTCCGGGGCAGCTCGAAGAAACTGCCCGACTCAATGGTGTCACCTTGCTTGAGGGCAACCCGTTCCCGCCTGATTACTGGCAGCAGTTCGATAACTATTGGAAACGCCTGGTGGAGGCCCGGTCGCCGGTGGTGTCAAGTGCTCGCGACGGCGCGTTCGACAGTGGCAACCCCAGGCTGGCAAAGATTCGGCGTATGTACCCGAACAAGCGCACGTACGAGGCGAGGGCGTGGGTTTGGCTGATGCGCGAGGAAGCCGATGTGACGTTGGCCAGGCTTGAAGCGCAATTTAATACCCTGGAGCGACAGTTGAATGCCTGGACGTTTTCGGGGGGCGGAGAACGCCAGCGTTATGTGCGGGCGGGCGAACGGCAAATCAACGCCGATAACCTGGACGATCGCTTCCAGGCCCAGCATCGGATCCTCGCCTGCTGGCGCCAAGAGACCCCGCAAAAGCTCAGCAATGACGGGCAGCCGATTGGCCTGGAGCTGGATTTGAGTGGGTTGACCCTGCCGAGCTTGCCGGACCTGGATGTGGATTTCAGCCATGTAGGCTCGCTGAAACTGAGCAATATGCAGCTCAGTGCCTCGCCGGAGGGCTTCCTTGCGCGCTTTCGGCATCTGCGCTGGCTGGACCTGTCCCACAACCAGTTGCGCGCATTGCCGCCGGCCCTGGGGGAAATGCCCAACCTGACCCGGCTGTTCCTGAATGACAACCAGATCCGCCTGAGCGCCGAGACGGCGCAGATCCTATCGGAACGAGTCACGTTGCGTGCGCTCTGGCTGCATCGCAACGTGCTGGGCCTGGCGCCGGACTTCAGCCGTATCACCGACATGCGTTCCCTCGTCCTGAACGGCGCGGGTCTTGATCACTGGCCGCAGGGTTTGGCCGAGCAACCCAACCTGGACCAAGTAGACCTGCGCAATAACAACATCAGCACTATTCCGGCTGCGGTCATTGCTCCGCCTGACGCGCTACTGGCGCAGACAGCACGGGTCAATCGCGTGACGTCGGTCGCTGGCAACCCCTTGACCCCGGACACCCTGCAACAGGTCAGGGACTACAACCAGCGGCTTGAGCAGGCGGGCCTGGCGTCAACGGATGACCCGAACCTGTTGGTAACCACCGCGCTGAATATTCGCGCCCCGGCAGTGACGGACGCTGGTGCCCAGCAGTCATTCCTGCGCTGGTCCCAGGACTTGCCGGTGGAACAAGTGGCAACCAGGAGGGCTCAGTGGCTGGCATTGCGCAACGAGGAGGGCGCCGGCCCGTTCTTCGACATCCTCAACCGTCTCGAATCGGCCGGCCCTGGCCATGCCGACTTGCAACGCCGGGTCTGGGAGGTGATCGACAGCATCAGTGAAAACACCTCGAGTTCAGACAGCCACCGCAAGGAGCTGTTCGACCGCGCGGGCGAGCCAGGTTGCTGTGACCTTGCTGCGTTCTCCTTCAGCAATCTGGAAACCCTGACGCTGGTCTACAGGGCAAGCACCCAGGCCGCAGGGCAGATGCAAGGTGTGCAACTGTCGAGTCTCTCCAAGGGGCTGTTCCGTCTGCACGAAGTCGACAAGATCGCCTCGGCGGATATCCAGCGCAGCGAGGCCATCGTCAATGATTCGTCTGTGTCGATGAGCGATAAGTTGCCCCATACCCAACGCCTGGCGGAAGAAGTGGAGATCCGGCTGGCCTATCGCTTCGGCCTCAAGGACCGGCTGCAATTGCCGGGGCAGCCGCAGAAGGTCAGGTTCACCAGCATGGGCGGGGTTACCCCAGCGATGCTGGAGGCCGCCTACGAAAAAGTCATCGCCCTGGACAACTCCGTCGAGGAGTTCCAGGCCCTGTTGTCCCGCGAGTTCTGGAAGGACTATGTGACGCATAAATACCGGGCGCAATTTGATCGGCTCAGCGAGCCCTACCAGCAGCAACTGGCTGCCCTGCATGACCAGCGTGTGGCCGAGGCGGTGTCAGAGACGGTCTATAAGGCCCAGGCCGATGAGTTGCAGGCCCGGCTGGTGATCGAGGAAAGCCAATTGATCGAGGCCTTGAGCCGGCAGGAAATAGCCGAGGTACTGTTGCCACGTGGCCCCCTTGAAGGGTTAGTCGAGCTTGGCGCGGGTCCTGCCTCCGGGTTGCAGCTCAGCCAGGCGCGCACCATCGAGCTGGATGGCAAGCGGTACTTTGTCGCGAGCATGCCCGATGCCCGGGATGGCGAGTACTACATATTGTGGGTGCAGGCGCCGGAGAATCCATTTGCCCTGGTCAGCAGCGGCATCGTCGCCAAGCCCGATATCGACGGCGCATGGATACGCAGGGGCTCGGCGGGCGGCATGCGGTCCGGCAGTTCCAGCGATGAACTTGAAGATGCATCCGAGTCCATGCCGGTGGACCACTACACGGCAACTGAACTGGGCGCCATGAAGCGCGAGGTGCATTTCACCCAACTGCGCAATGTACCGGGCAGTTATGACCGGGTTAACAACGGCAGGTACCCGCTTCGAGATCTACAGGGCAAACCCATGCGTATCCGAAAACTGCAGAGAGAAGTCGTGACCGAATCGGGTGTCAAGTACAGCTCTGAGCAGATCAAGCCTTACATCCAGTTTGAAGGCTACGAGAAGGTGGCGGCGCGTTATGACGAGAAGCTGCAGCAGCGACTGTTCACTGCGCAGGATATGCAGGTGCCCGAGGAAAAGGCGCTGATCGGGCAGTCCATGGTGGTGGCCAACCGGCGTATTGCCAAAGGTGAAATCCTCGGCGTCTACGGCGGCACCGTGCTGCCCTCTCAGGTTGGCAGTCCCGGCGGGCAGACCTATGTGATCCTGGCAGGTGCCAGGCCGACTCCTGGAAAAACGGGCATGGAGCCCATTGAAATTTCGGGGGACAACATCCTCTCCAGGATCAATACCCACTTTGAATATGACGCCAACGGCAAACCCATACGCCAGGCCGCCAGCGGCTACAACGTCGAAGGGGTAGGGTTCGACGTTGAAGTGGAGGAAGGGCAGGGCACGAAGAACGCAAGGCGCAATATGATCCTGACGGCGGTATTTGCCACTGAAGATATCCCGGCGGGTGTCGAGCTGCGCATGGATTACCAATACAGCGAAGGCATGATCGCGACACTGTTTGCGTAGCCCCCATTACCTGCAGGCGCGAGCTTGGCCGCGCCCGAAGGGGCGGTTCAGAACAGGAAGTAACGTTGGGCCATCGGCAATACATCCGCCGGCTCGCACCACAGCAACTGGCCGTCGGCCTTGACCTGGTAGGTCTGTGGGTCAACCTCGATCTCGGGCAGGTAGTCGTTGTGGATCAAGTCGGTTTTCTGCACACCGCGACAGCCCTTGACCACCGCAATCTGCTTCTTCAAGCCCAGGGCCTCGGGCAAGCCGGCCTCCTGGGCGGCCTGGCTGATAAAGGTCAGGCTGGTGGCGTGCAATGCGCTGCCGAAGCTGGCGAACATCGGGCGGTAATGCACCGGCTGCGGCGTGGGGATCGAGGCGTTGGCGTCGCCCATGAGGCTTGAGGCAATCGCGCCGCCCTTGAGGATCAACGTCGGCTTGATACCAAAGAACGCCGGACGCCACAGTACCAGGTCGGCCCACTTGCCCACTTCGATGGAACCGACGATATGGCTGATGCCGTGGGTGATTGCCGGGTTGATGGTGTACTTGGCGATGTAGCGCTTGGCGCGGAAATTGTCGTTGCCGGGGCCATCGCCGGGCAGGGCGCCGCGCTGTTTTTTCATCTTGTCGGCGGTCTGCCAGGTGCGCGTGATCACTTCACCGACGCGGCCCATGGCCTGGCTGTCGGAGCTGATCATCGAGAACGCGCCGAGGTCGTGCAGGATGTCTTCGGCGGCGATGGTCTCGCGGCGGATGCGGCTTTCGGCGAAGGCCACGTCTTCGGCAATGCTCGGGTCCAGATGATGGCAGACCATCAGCATGTCCAGGTGTTCATCGATGGTGTTACGCGTGAAGGGCCGCGTCGGGTTGGTAGAACTGGGCAGCACGTTCGGGTAACCGCAAGCCTTGATGATGTCCGGCGCGTGACCGCCACCGGCGCCTTCGGTGTGGTAGGTGTGGATGGTGCGGCCCTTGAGGGCGGCGAGAGTGGTCTCGACAAAACCGGATTCGTTGAGGGTGTCGCTGTGGATCGCCACCTGCACATCGTATTGGTCGGCCACGCTCAGGCAGTTATCAATGCTTGCCGGAGTCGTGCCCCAGTCTTCATGCAGCTTCAAACCAATGGCGCCGGCCTTGACCTGCTCAATCAGCGGCTCGGGCAGACTGGCGTTGCCCTTGCCGGTGAAACCAATGTTCATCGGGAACGAATCGCTGGCCTGCAGCATGCGCGCCAGGTGCCATGGGCCGGAGGTGCAGGTGGTGGCATTGGTGCCGGTGGCCGGCCCGGTGCCGCCGCCGATCATGGTGGTGACGCCGCTGGTCAACGCTTCTTCGATCTGCTGCGGGCAAATGAAATGCACGTGGGAGTCGATGCCGCCGGCAGTGAGGATCATGCCTTCGCCGGCAATCACCTCGGTGCTGGCGCCGATGGCCATGGACACGCCGGGCTGGATATCGGGATTACCGGCCTTGCCGATCGCGTGGATGCGGCCGTTCTTGAGGCCAACGTCAGCCTTGACGATGCCCCAGTGGTCGATGATCAGCGCGTTGGTGATCAGGGTGTCCACTACCTCATGGGCGAGCAACTGGCTCTGGCCCTGGCCATCGCGGATCACCTTGCCGCCGCCGAATTTGACTTCTTCGCCGTAGACGGTGAAGTCCTGTTCCACCTCGATGAACAGGTCGGTGTCGGCCAGGCGGACCTTGTCACCGACGGTGGGGCCGTACATATCGGCGTAGGCTTGGCGGCTGATTTTCATGTGTGCTTGCCCTGATAAAGATGTGTTGAATGTGCGATCGCTATCGGGGGCAAGCCCCCTCCCACATTTGAAAGTATTCACAAATCAAAGGTGGGAGGGGGCTTGCCCCCGATGAGGCCCTAAAGGTCACCCATGACCCGCCCTGCAAACCCAAATACCCGCCGCCCCCCGCTCAAATCCACCAACTCTACCTCCCGCCGTTGCCCCGGCTCAAACCGCACTGCCGTGCCCGCCGGAATATTCAGGCGCATGCCACGGCTTGCCGCACGATCAAATTCCAGGGCGTCATTGGTCTCGAAAAAATGGTAGTGCGAACCCACCTGGATGGGCCGGTCACCGCTGTTGGCCACGTCGAGGGTGAGGGTGCGGCGGTCGACATTCAGTTCGATGTCGCCAGGCTGGATCTGATATTCGCCAGGAATCATGCAGGTTGCCCCAGGGTCTTGAAGTAGATGGCGGTCGGGCTGTAGCGCCCGTCCGGGCTTTGGCAGTAGTCGGGCAGCTCACCGACCTTGGTATAACGCAGCGACTGGTAGAACGCTTCGGCAGCGGAGCCGGCCTCGGTGTCCAGGTACAGCAGACCGCGCTTGTGCTGGCGTGCGGCGAGCTCCAGGGTGGTCATCAATTGCTGGCCCAGGCCGTGGCGGCGGGCGCTGCTGTGCACCAGCAGCTTTTGCACTTCGGCGCGGTTGAGGCCGTTGGCTTTCTGGCACAGCGCCAGTTGCACGCTGGCGATCACCTGCTCGTCACGCACCACCACCCACAGCAGCAGGCCGGCGTCTTCGATGCTGGCTTGTACGCCGCTCAAATAGGCGCGAGCCTGGGCTTCGTCGAAGTCGTCCATGAAACCCACCGAAGCGCCATGCTGCACTGCGTCCAGCAACAGCTCGATCAAACCCAGGCGGTAATGGGCGAAGCTTTCAGCATTGACTCGACGCAATTGTGCAGCGTTCATCGATCTCACTCCTTGGGCGGTTCGGCGCCCGGGTTCAAGGTCAGTTGCATAAAGGTCAGGTCCAGCCAGCGGCCGAACTTGATGCCCACTTGCGGCATATGCCCGGTGGTGATGAAGCCCAGGCGCTCATGCAGGTGGATGGACGCCTGGTTGCCGCTTTCGATGGCTGCGACCATTACGTGCTTGCCGCCGCTGCGCGCACGCTCGACCAGCGCTTGCATCAGGCGTGGGCCAAGGCCCTTGCCACGTTGATCGTTGCGCACGTACACCGAGTGTTCGACGCTGTAGCGAAAGCCTTCGAAAGGCCGCCAGTCGCCGAATGAGGCGTAGCCGATGACTTCATCGTGTTCCACCGCCACCAGGATCGGATACTGCTGGGCCTGGCGCGCACTGAACCAGGCTTGGCGATTGGCCAAGTCCACCGGTTGCTCGTTCCAGATCGCCGTGGTGTTGAGCACCGCGTCGTTGTAGATAGCGCAGATCGCCGGCAGGTCGTGTTCGGTTGCATCACGAATCATCGCAGTGCCTCACGCAATGGGTTGGTGGACGGTGACCAGCTTGGTGCCGTCGGGAAAGGTGGCCTCCACCTGGATATCCGGAATCATCTCCGGGATGCCTTCCATCACCTGTTCGCGGCTGAGCAGCGTAGTGCCGTAGTGCATCAGGTCGGCCACAGTGCGGCCATCGCGGGCGCCCTCCATCAGGGCGGCGCAGATGTAGGCGATGGTTTCCGGGTAGTTGAGCTTCACCCCGCGTGCCAGGCGGCGCTCGGCGACGAGGCCTGCGGTGAAGATCAGCAGTTTGTCTTTTTCCCGTGGGGTCAGGTCCATGGTTCAAGGTCCTTCAAAGAATGCATTCTTGAATTTGACAGAGATCAAGTGTGGGAGGGGGCTTGCTCCCGATGGCGGGGTGTCAGGCATACATCTGTGACTGGCCCACCGCCATCGGGAGCAAGCCCCCTCCCACATTTTGATCTTCATGTGCTCCAGATTCTTGGTGATATTGCTTCTCTGCCGAGTATGGCCGGGCGCAGCAATCGCCATAGATCTATCAACCATCCTCGCGCCAGCAGTGCTTCACTGGCCAGGCAGCGGGCGACCAGCAAGCCCGGCAATTGGGTCAAATCGCCGCGCACTGCGTGGGGCAGCGAGCGGCAACGCTCAAGCAATTGAGGCTCAACCTCACCCGTCACCAGCAACGTGGCAAACACCGGCTGCCCATCCAGCCCGATGGGCGAATCCAGCAGCCCATCGGCGCCTACGATGCGCTGGCGCTCATACCAGAGCAACTGCCCGTCGCGGCGGATATCCAGGTGTGATTGAAAGTGGCCGAGGTCGAACCGTTCGCCGCTGGCCGGGCGCCCCAGGGCGACCACATCCCAATAGAACAACCGCGCATCGCCCAAGAGCTCGATGCGCGTAGTGAGTTCGGCCTGGGCGGCGCTGAACACGATGGTTTCCTGGGGCAGCCATTCCAGCGTCGCGCCGGCCTCGACGGTCAACTCGACTTGCTGAAACGCCGGGCCGCTGGCGCGGTACCACTTGGCGGCGCCGGGGCTGGTCAGTTGCGCCCAGGCCCCAGTGCCGACATGGGCGCTGATGTCCAGGCGATCACCGCCGGCAATTCCGCCGGGCGGGTGCACGATGATGTGCTGGCACACCCCGGGGCCTTCGGCGTACAGGTGCTTTTGCACCCGCAGCGGGCCAAGGTGGCGGCGCAATACCGGGCGCGTGGTGTCGCCGAAACGTGCATAGCCGAGTTCCAGCTCGGCGTGCCAGCTGGGGGTGAACAGGGCAGGGGATATGGGCAGGTTCATGGCCGGTTGCTTATCGTCAGGAGGCTACAGATTAGATGGTTACCAGCCCACGCACACCTTCGCTTTCCATATTTTCACCGCGGCCTTGCTGCACGATTTCACCCCGGGACATCACCAAGTACTGGTCCGCCAGCTCGGCGGCGAAGTCGTAGAACTGCTCCACCAGCAGGATCGCCATATCGCCGCGTTCCGCGAGCTTCTTGATCACCGCGCCGATTTCCTTGATCACCGACGGTTGGATGCCTTCGGTGGGCTCATCGAGGATCAGCAGGCGCGGGCGGCTGGCCAGTGCGCGACCAATCGCCAATTGCTGTTGCTGGCCGCCGGACAGATCGCCGCCACGGCGATGCTTCATTTGCAGCAACACCGGGAACAGCTCGTAGATGAAAGCGGGCACTGCCTTGGCTTCGGCGCCGGGGAAGCGCGACAGGCCCATCAGCAGGTTCTCTTCCACCGTCAGCCGGGCAAAAATCTCCCGTCCCTGGGGCACATAAGCGATGCCAGCATGCACACGCTGGTGAGGCTTGAAGCCGGTGATGGCCTTGCCTTCCCAATTCACCGCGCCTTCCTTGGCCGGCAGCAAGCCCATCAGGCACTTGAGCAGGGTGGTCTTGCCCACGCCGTTACGCCCGAGCAGGCAGGTGACTTCGCCGATCTTCACGTCGAAGGACAGCCCGCGCAGGATGTGGCTACCGCCGTAGTACTGGTGCAGCTTGTCGACTTGCAGCATGTTCTGTTCTCCTTAGCGACCGAGGTAGACCTCGATCACCCGCTCATTTTCCTGTACCTGTTCCAGCGACCCTTCGGCCAGCACGCTGCCCTGGTGCAACACGGTGACGTGGTCGGCAATCGAGCCGACAAAACCCATGTCATGCTCCACCACCATCAGCGAATGCTTGCCCGCCAGGCGCTTGAACAACTCGGCGGTGAACTCGGTTTCGGCGTCGGTCATGCCCGCCACCGGTTCGTCCAGCAGCAACAGTTGTGGGTCTTGCATCAGCAGCATGCCGATTTCCAGGAACTGCTTCTGGCCGTGGGACAGCAAGCCGGCGGGCCGCTGCACCGAGGTGGTGAGGCGGATGGTCTCGAGTACCTCGTCGATACGGTCCTTCTGCTCGCCGCTCAGGCGTGCGCGCAGGCTGGCCCAGACCGACTTGTCGGCCTTCTGCGCCAGCTCGAGGTTTTCGAACACGCTGAGGGCTTCGAACACCGTGGGTTTCTGGAACTTGCGGCCGATACCGGCCTGGGCGATCTGCACTTCGCTCATGCTGGTCAGGTCCAGGGTTTCGCCGAACCAGGCCTTGCCGTGGCTGGGCCGGGTCTTGCCAGTGATCACGTCCATCAGCGTGGTCTTGCCCGCGCCGTTGGGGCCGATGATGCAGCGCAATTCACCGACGCCGATGTAGAGATTCAGGTCATTGAGGGCCTTGAAACCGTCGAAGCTGACGCTGATATCTTCCAGGGTCAGGATGGTGCCATGGCGGGTGTTGAGTCCCTTGCCTGCTGCCTGGCCGATACCGATCGCATCGCGGCCGCTGCCCGCATCGAAAATAGGTTCAAGCATGACGTTCCTCATTTCTTCAGCAGGCCAATAACGCCCTTGGGCAGGTACAGGGTGACGATGATGAACAGCGCGCCGAGGAAGAACAGCCAGTACTCCGGGAAGGCCACGGTAAACCAGCTCTTCATGCCATTGACCACGCCGGCGCCGAGCAATGGCCCGATCAGTGTTCCGCGCCCGCCCAGGGCCACCCACACGGCGGCTTCGATGGAATTGGTCGGCGACATTTCGCTGGGGTTGATGATGCCCACCTGCGGCACATACAGCGCCCCGGCAAGCCCGCACAGCACCGCACTCAATACCCATACGAACAGCTTGAAGCCACGAGGGTCGTAACCACAGAACATCAGGCGGTTCTCGGCATCGCGCAAGGCGGTCAGCACCCGGCCGAACTTGCTTTGCGCCAGGCGCCAGCCGATGTACAGGCTCGCCACCAGCAACAGCACTGTCGCCAAGAACAACACCGCCCGCGTAGCTGGTTCGGTGATGCCAAACCCGAGGATGCTGCGGAAATTGGTAAAGCCGTTATTGCCGCCAAACCCGGTCTCGTTGCGAAAGAACAACAGCATCCCGGCAAAGGTCAGGGCCTGGGTCATGATCGAGAAATACACGCCCTTGATCCGCGAGCGGAAGGCGAAGAAACCGAACACCAGTGCCAACAGTCCAGGCGCCAGGATCACCAGGCACAAAGCCCAGAGGAAGTGGTCGGTGCCGGCCCAGTACCAAGGCAACTCGGTCCAGGACAAAAAGGTCATGAACGCCGGCAACCCATCACCGGAGGCCTGGCGCATCAGGTACATGCCCATGGCATAGCCACCCAGG